>MFJZ01000023.1:10550-10866 GCA_001781025.1 Candidatus Gottesmanbacteria bacterium RIFCSPLOWO2_01_FULL_49_10 | reverse complement strand
TCTGCGGCCAGATGGCTTCAGTTGCCGCCGTCTACACGGTCGAGAAATACGGCACCCAGACCCATACATTTACAAAACCGGAGTTTATTAAACGATATAAAGAAAATTACGGATCTACAATCACACTGTAAATCCGTGTTGCCGCGTTTAGAAACATAGCAACATGGGATCAAACACCCTATGAAACCAGGAAAAATTATTAAAACATTCACAAGTAAAAAGGGCAACGAGGTAGTCATCCGCTATCCCAAATGGGAAGATCTGGATGCGGTGATGGAGTTTGCCAACGGTCTTGTGGCCGAGGACACATTCGTCA
>MFJZ01000023.1:10280-10534 GCA_001781025.1 Candidatus Gottesmanbacteria bacterium RIFCSPLOWO2_01_FULL_49_10 | reverse complement strand
GGATGGCGGACACGTTTGCGGCTATCGAAACTGGCAAAAAAATCCAACTGGTTGCAGAGGTCAACGGAGAATATGCCGGTAACTGCGAAATCCGCATCCAGGACAAACGCAAGTCTCACGTGGGCGATATAGGCATATCCCTGGGAGCCAACTATCGTGATGAGGGCATCGGCGCCGCGCTTTTTTCGGCGCTTATAGAAGAAGGAAAAAAGGCCGGTCTCAAGCTCCTCATCCTCCACTGTTTCGAAACCAAC
>MFJZ01000023.1:8280-10253 GCA_001781025.1 Candidatus Gottesmanbacteria bacterium RIFCSPLOWO2_01_FULL_49_10 | reverse complement strand
GGCGTGTACGCATATAAAGGAAGCTACGTCGGCGAAGTCACATTTTATCTACCTATCAAATAGATTAGAGTTTTAGAACAATATAAAATATGTATTTTTCGTAAGTATTATCGACTCATATCATTACCGAAACACGCTTGACATTCCTTATCCGTTGCTGATATACATGGGGCTATTCTGCCCGAAAGAAAGGAAATCTATGAAAAAATCTCTCTCGCATGACGTTGCCAATCTTAAGCTTGCCGCAGAAGGTAAGAAAAAAATCGAATGGGCAGGAAAAAATAGTCCGGTCTTACGGCTTATCACGGAAGAATTCTCCCGTACGAAGCCGCTTAAGGGCTTGACTATCGGTGCCTGTCTCCACGTGACCAGCGAAACAGCAAATCTGGTCCTTGCCTACATAGCAGGTGGGGCAAAGGTAGCCCTTTGTGCTAGTAATCCCTTGTCCACCCAGGATATGGTTGCAGCCTCCCTCGTTGTCGATTACGGTATCCCTGTTTTTGCCATCCACGGTGAGGATAAAAAGACCTACTATAAACATCTTCATCAAGTCCTTGATTTCCATCCGCAATTGACGGCTGATGACGGCGCGGACTTGGTCACGCTTCTTCACACGGACCGCGCGAAGCAGATACCGGAAGTTATCGGGAGCGCCGAGGAGACGACGACCGGCGTTATTCGCCTCAAAGCCATGGCCAGAGACGGGGCACTTAAAATTCCCGTTCTGGCAGTCAACGACAGCGATACCAAACACATGTTTGACAATCGCTATGGTACGGGGCAGTCAACCGTCGACGGGATCTTGCGATCCGCTAACGTCCTGCTTGCTGGTAAACGAGTCGTCGTGTGTGGCTATGGATGGTGCGGGAGGGGAGTGGCTATGCGCATGCGCGGGATGGGAGCCCTCGTGACCGTCATAGAAGTAGATCCGGTGAAAGCACTTGAAGCGGTAATGGATGGATTTCTCGTTGACCAGATAGGGAGAGCGAGCCGTTATGGTGATATATTTGTCAGCGCGACGGGAGACAAAATGGTCATCACGACCGCTCATATGAAACGAATGAAAGACGGAGCAATTCTCGCCAACTCCGGACACTTTAATGTGGAATTTGACTATGACGGACTCGTGAAGTTGGCAAAATCTAGGAGAATCCTGCGCAACAATCTAGAGGAGTGTACCCTGCCATCAGGAAAACGGCTCTACCCCCTGGGAGAAGGACGCCTCATTAACCTTGTGGGCGCGGAAGGTCATCCGGCAGAGGTCATGGACATGAGTTTTGCTAATCAAGCACTTGGTGCTTCTTGGTTTGTGAAGCGAAAAGGATCTTTGCGACCGAAGGTTTATGTATTACCCAAGGATGTCGATCAGCGCGTGGCGCGTCTCAAGCTTCGGGCCATGGGCATGCGTTTTGACCGTTTGACCCCAGTCCAGCGCAAGTATCTCCATAGTTGGCAGGAGGGGACATAGAAGGAATTATTCTCTTAGGATTTGTACAATCTCTCCGTTGTGCGATCAACGCTATCTGAATAGGCTTATGTTTTCCTCGATAGTCATATGGATCGGTGATGGGGCAGTGATGATTGCGTGCGTACCAAGAGCTTTTTTCAGGATGCGCAACAAGAAATTCCGCAGCTTCGCAAGAGACTAGATCGCAGGTAACGCAACCTGCCTCTCTGAAGCACGGGGTCGGGCCCAAGACAACCTGGAGGCACTTCTCTGGAATCATGCCTAGTATGCTATGATAAACAGAGCTATCTGTCCATTATGTACGTAGCGATTCATTAGGAATCTTGACTATGTCAGAGATGTTTGCCTCCGTCCTCCCCGAATCCGTTATCAAACGCCTCTCGATCCGCGCCCGCGAACTGGGGGCTATTAACCTCGGTCAAGGAATCCCATCGTTTCCTACGCCCCCTCATATTATAGAAGCGGTAAAAGCCGGCCTTGACGATCCGACAATTGGCGTCTACCC
>MFJZ01000023.1:8149-8242 GCA_001781025.1 Candidatus Gottesmanbacteria bacterium RIFCSPLOWO2_01_FULL_49_10 | reverse complement strand
CCACGCGAATACAAAAAGATCATGGTCTGAAAATCGACGCTCTGAAGAATGTCCTCGTTACAGTGGGAGCCATGGAAGGGACGGCGACGGCAA
>MFJZ01000023.1:7912-8097 GCA_001781025.1 Candidatus Gottesmanbacteria bacterium RIFCSPLOWO2_01_FULL_49_10 | reverse complement strand
CTGCAATCATTTCCCCCAAGTTATGCTTGCGCGCGGAAAAGTGATTCCCTTGCCGTTGATTGAAGGGAAAGACTGGACGCTGGATCTATCACTTATTAAGAGAGAGGCAAAACTGGGGATGAAGCTCCTTCTTCTCACTAATCCCAGTAACCCTACCGGGTTTGTGGCATCCAAGCGGGAGCTTC
>MFJZ01000023.1:0-7754 GCA_001781025.1 Candidatus Gottesmanbacteria bacterium RIFCSPLOWO2_01_FULL_49_10 | reverse complement strand
AAGAAACCCTTAAGACGTTTGCGAAAGTCCATGATAGCCTGGTCGGGTGTGTGCCGAAGATTTCCCAGCGAGCCGCAATTGCCGCCCTCACCGCCAGCCAGGATTTTGTCGTCCAGAGCAAGGTAGCCTATGCCAGGCGGCGACAGATGACGATCGAGGCTATTTCCGGTATTGACCAACTGAGGCTCCCGACGGTTGCCGGGGCATATTATGCGTTTGTGCGTTATGAAGGCAATCGCAAAAGCGTTGATCTTTGTGAAGATCTTTTGACCAAGGCAAAAGTCGCCGTCGTCCCTGGGAGCTTTTTTGGCGCAGGCGGCGAGGGACACTTCCGCATCTCCTTTGCTGTTGAGGATGCTGTCCTTATTGATGGCCTGAAGCGGCTGAAGGGATTTTTTTCCAAATGAAATCTAAGAAACTCGTGCTTTTTGACATCGACGGCACGCTTATCTACCACGTGGGGAGAAAGACGTCGTGGGTGACGCGCTACACCCAGGCGCTAAATGAGGTATATGGGGTAAAGGTGCTTCCATTTGATCCGATCGGAAAGCACGAGGGATCAATAGAGCAAAAAATTGCCTGGGAAGAATTATCTCCATTGGGTATAAACAGGCAAACAATACGTGCGAAGTTTCCCCGTTACCTCAAGCGTCGCGTCGCGTTATTTGACGAGGACGCCGGGGTCGAGCAGCTTTACAAAGCGATCCCCGATGCATGCACGCTTGCTCGGCGTCTTGGGGCACATCCGGATCGGTATATCGTTGGGGTTCTGACGGGGAATGCCACGTCTATCGCTCTATGGAAATTATCTCACGCAGGAGTTCCAGATGTATTTCATTTTGGGTTGTACGGAGAGGAAGCCGATGATCGGATTGCGCTTAGTCATCTGGTGTTTGATAAAGCTTTCCAAGAGTTGGGCGTTCGCTTGACCGGAGGAGATATCGTCGTCATCGGGGACACGGTGCACGATATTCGGTGCGGGAGGGCAATCGGAGCCGTTACGATCGGGGTCACGACCGGTGGACATGACCGGGGAATGCTTGCAAAAGAGCGTCCTGACCTTCTTGTTGACTCCCTTATGGACCCGCGTGTCCTTGGGATGTTTGGGGTTAATCGGCTTGACAAGAAGGAGCGGCCTAGTGTCTAATGCTCTTAGGGAATATCGTTTATGAAATTGCCTCTTAAAGTACTTTCTCTGGTGCTTATTCTTTTTTCTCTTTCGATTGTTTTCAAGCAACAACTTCTCGCCCAAGACGTAAAGGTTTTGCAACAAACCGGCGATCCCCGTTGTGCTGATGCGTGCGGATACGACGGGTGCGGGTGTCCGGTCGGGGACGAAGATGCAGGTGTAGCAGTAGAAATGGTGGCGGGCAAAAAGGGAGTAACCATGAAAAAACTCGTGAAAGATGGGACAGTTCAGTCACGCCTTAACCGCCTTGCCGCCGACTACACCGTATTTCAGGATAAAGTAAAGTCGCGTCGCCAAAAATTGGTTGATAGCGGAAAGGAAGTCGGACCGTTTGATACCCTCATCCAGAGGACTGATGCGACACTGGCGTCACTTCGGACATCGGTTGCGCCGGCCAATACATCATGGAATGATTACTATCGCGCGGCAAAGTTTGATACCGCAAAAAAGCAGTTAGCAAAATCCAAAACAACGAATCTCCGGGCAACCATTGCGTCTCTCGAGTCTGCATTTGCCCAGGAGACCGCGACCATACAACAGCTGACCGTTGAGGGCAACTAAGGAGTGAGTGTCTTTATGTATCTCAAACAAAAACATTTTGCATTTTTTTACTCAGTTCCGTTTTTTCTTTTTCTGTTGGTTCTTTTTGGCACGGGTATCGCGATGTACTATCTCATGAGTCAAACCCAAACGACCGTGAGCCAGGCTTCCCGTGCGACCAGGCTTACGGCGGGCGATGACGTCCTTTCGCTTGAGCAAGATATGGCTAAACTCAAAAAGGATGTCGTCGTCGTCGATACGCTCCCAAAGCTCGAACAAAAACTTTCCCAATGAACACGGGTATGCTGTTTTCCGGAACTTCAAACGAGCCTCTTGCGCAAAAGGTCGCAAGTAGTATCGGTGTTTCCCTCGGAGCTATTGAAATCACGCGGTTTATGGATAATGAATGTCGCGTGTACATTACCCAGGCCGTGAAGGGGAAAGACATTTTCGTCCTGCAGTCGCTTTCAGCCGTTGCTGACCAGCATTTGGTCGAACTTAGCCTCATGGGACAAGCGGCCAAGTCGTTGGGCGCAAGGCGCGTGACTGCCGTCATCCCGTGGATGGGCTATAGCAAGCAGGATAAAGCGTTTCGCCGCGGTGAGGCGGTGTCGGCTTCTCTGGTTGCCAAGTTTATCGAAGTCGCCGGTTTTGACAGGGTAATCACCTGCGAGCTTCACTCCGAAAACGTGGTGCCTTTTTTCCACATTCCCGTGAGAGAGTTCACAACACACGAGTTGTTGGGAAAAGTTCTAGCCTCAAGGCCTGCCCTTGAGGCTACGGTTGTTTCTCCTGACGCCGGCGGTAAATCCCGATCCTCCAGGTTTGCCAAAACGGTGGGGTTGCCCATTGTCTACTTGGAGAAAGACCGGGATAAGGCGACGGGGAAGGTGACGGTGACCGGTATCAGCGGAGACGTGGGTGGTAGAGACGTGGTTATCTTTGACGATATCATCAATACCGGCGCAACCGCTATAAAAACGAGTGCCTTTCTCAAAGTCCACGGGGCAAAGCGAATATTTTTTCTCGCTACCCACGCGGTCCTAGCAGGTGACGCCGCAGAGAAACTTGCGGCAAGTCCTATTGATCAGGTGGTGGTGACTGACACGATTGCGATACCAAAAGAGAAACGATTCAATAAGCTCACGATCGTTTCCGTGGCCCCGCTTTTAGCAGATGCGATTTCCTCGATGATCAAGTAGAATACAAGTACCGGCATTCATAAATTCCAAGCATCAAGAACCAAGTATTAAACAAACGAATACAAGCACCAATATATAAACAACACGAGTTACTTCTTATTTGTTTTCGTTTGATGCTTTGCTATTGTTTGATGCTTGAATATTGGAATTTGGTGCTTAAAAGCATATGGCGTTACTTCCCAAAGCTCTCTCCCGCTTAATAGAATCCTTTGAAAAATTACCGGGCATCGGGCCCAAGACGGCCCAGAGACTTGCGTTTTACCTTCTTCATGTTCCGGAAGAGGAACTGAAAGCATTTGCAGATAGACTTATAGCGCTAAAATCGCACACCGTTTTGTGTTCGGTGTGTAAAAATGTTGCCGAAGAAGATCCGTGCAGTATTTGTAGCGATCCCTCGCGCGACCAGTCCATGGTCTGTGTCGTCGAGAACCCGACGGATGTCCTTTCTGTCGAAAAAACAGGGAAGTACAAAGGCCTCTACCATGTGCTCCACGGAGCGATAGATCCGCTCAACAACATCGGCCCGGATGAGATATACATTGAAGATCTCCTGAAACGAGTTCGATTCCGGGAATCCCGGGGATTCCCGGAATCTGGGATCAAGGAAATCATCCTTGCCACAAACCCCAATATGGAAGGCGAAGCGACTGCTATGTACCTCACAAAACAACTCAAAGCGCAAAACGCAAAACTTAAAATTACGCGGCTTGCCCACGGCCTACCGGTCGGTGCGGATATCGAGTATGCCGACGAAGTGACGCTCTCGCGCGCACTTGAGGGGAGAAGGGAGTATTAAAAAATCTCAAATTACAAATCTCAATATCCAAATAAAAATCGTCATTCCGTGTTGGTCATTGTGATTTGAGTTTTGTGATTTATGGATATGGTTACCAAAAAACAAGTAGAAGAAGTGTTGAAGACGATTCCCGATCCCGAGATTGGGGTCTCGCTATGGGACCTGGGGCTTATTTACGAGATCGATATTGACAAAAAAACAGGGAGCATCCGGATCCTTATGACCTTGACCTCGATCGGCTGCCCGCTCTTTGATCTTATTGCCAGCCCGATCCGCGAAGAACTGGGGAAGCTCCCCGGAGTTGGGCATATCGATGTCGATCTGACATTTGAGCCGCCATGGAGTATGGATCGGGTAAGCGAGGACGCCAAAGCGCAACTGGGGTTCGTATGAACACTCTAAACTTAAAAATGTAAACTTTAAACTTTGGAATACGAACATAATAAAGTTTCAAGTTTGAAGTTTTCATTTTAAATTTTCATGCCACAGCCTGGTAGTATTATCGGCGCATTTACTGATGAGCTTGGAGAACTTGGGAAACAGGTGGTCCGGGAAGTGGCAAATGTACCCAAGGACATTGCAGGCAAAGCCCTGGAGAGCCTGGGGACAACGGGTGGCAAGAAGCAAAGCGGTCAAAAGGCGCAAGCCGGGAGTGCCCCAGGAGATAAGCCCGCGCTTGGGCAGTTTGAACAAGAAAAAGATAAAAAGACAAAAGAAGCGATCGCGCGGGCGGCCCTTGCCGAGCTTGCCGGAGTCAAACCAAAACAAAGAGAGCCTTCCGTCCGCGAGCGGCTCGAGATGGAAAACGAACAGAAAAAACAAACACAACAGCAACAACAAACACAGACGGCTAAGTCGCAATTGCCCAACGTCCAATCGAAACGCAAACGAGGTGACCTTTTTGGTATCAAAGCAAAAAGAAATCCGGCAGAAATGAAAAATACCCGACAAGACTAACGAGGCCTGCCCCATGCGTATACGAACGCAATCAACGGCATCCCGATTTCGGCGAACCATTACCTGGGTATCGTTTGCCTTTGGTGTTTTGGGTTTAGGCGCTGCAGCCCTCTCTATTTCCTATTTTCGCAATCACCCGGATGTTGTCGCCCAGAAGGCGACAACGGTCATGGTCGTTACGAGTGCCGCGATCGGCATCGGGTGTGGGGCATACTGTATAGGTGCGCTCGTGTCGTTTTTGACGGGGACGACGCCGCGATCCATGTGGCTGCGAGTTCTGTTTGCGCCGGTATCACTCGTCATCTTGTTTTTGTTTTTGCCCATCGCCCTACCATTCCTTTATGTGACGCGCGTGGGGTTTGGGTCAGGGAAGCGCGCCTCGCGGTGGCAGAAAATACCTCTTCTCATATTTCTTGAAGCAGTGTGCCTCGTGGTATGGACCCGGGGCGTCACATCACTCTATGACACGGTCAAATATGCATTTAACTTCGTCAACGACCGTATTGCCATAAGCGGCACCGGCTCCATGTATCCGTCGTTTCCCAAGGGTCACGGTAAGACGCTTGAAGAACTATCCCGTGAAGTGGTCAGTACCCAGGGCATGATGCGCTATCCCACGGGGTTTGAGTTTGGCGGGAAACGCTATTTTAACTACATCCTCGGACGGGGAGATATCGTCTCATTTATCAATGATAAAACGCGATCGATTACCCAAGAAGATATCGGGACGCCGACCGGTTTTCTCAAGAGAACTATCGCATTGCCTGGAGATACGGTTGAGGTCCGGGACGGAATTCTTTTTATCAATAATGAACCGCAAAGAGAGCCATACACGGCACGAGGGCGATCAACGTTCGGCGGGTCTGTGCTTTCTGATTGTACGCCGTTAACGGTTCCGGACGGGAAGCTGTTTGTGATGGGAGATAATCGGAAAGGGAGCTTGGACTCACGCCACGAGCTCGGACTCGTCGACTTCCGCGATATCGATCATGTTCTCCCGTACCAAAAACAGATCGGAACATTAAGCAACGTCTGGCATGATGCGACGAATGACCTCGATCCCTCACAGAAAATTTCGCTTGATGTGGAAGCGTATATTGACCTTTTAAATGCGAAACGAAAAGAAGCGGGCAAAGCGCCGTTTCGACTCGAGGTAAAGCTTGTGGTATCTGCCAAAAAGCGTGGAGAGACCATGCTCAAGTACGACGATTTCTCTTTTGAAGCAACGCGCAGCGGTTTTACCCAGGCGCGTGCGATGGAGGGCAGCGGTTACAGTAATATCGTTTGGGGAGAGACGTACGCATCCGGGCATTATGAGGCTGAGGAACTTATTGATAATCAGTTTGCGTTTCCTCAGTCAAAAGCATTCCTGTTAAACGGGCAGTTTCAGGACATTGGTATTGCAGAAGTGGACGGGGTGCGTCACGGCTGCCCCACAAAGATTATCGTCCAACATCTGGCGGGCTACGTCCCGCCCAACTACACCAAAGAGCAAATTGCCTCGTGGAAGAGCGCACTCGGGGCACTTGGGGACGTTGAGACCGGATGGAACCAGCTCAAATCATTTCAGCCCTTCTACGAGGGCAACAAAGACGACGTTGACCGGATCAATGACATTATCAGAACGCGAATTTCTAGGATTGCTCAGATCGTCACCCGCATGGAGGCTAATGGGTGGTTATCCCGCGAAGAACAGGAATGGGCGAGTCAGGATGTGTCTTTGGGCAATGAGTTCGCATCGATTGCCAATCGTTTAAACGACCGCCTCTCGCACAGATAACGCTCCTTGTGAGATAATAGCCACATGCTATCGCTCTATAACACACTCACGAAAACTATCGTTGACTTTATACCTGTCCATCCGCCCAAGGTTGGCCTCTATACCTGCGGTCAGACGGTATATGACTACACACACATCGGCCACGGCAGGAAATATGTGGGAGATGATATGTTACGCCGGGTACTCACGAGATTCGGCTATGAGGTCACCCATGTGCAAAACGTCACAGACGTGGGACATCTGGTGAGCGACGCGGATGAGGGAGAGGATAAGCTCGAAAAAGGGGCCAAAAAAACCGGCAAGACGGTTTGGCAAGTGGCTGAGTTTTTCACCAAACACTTCTACGATTCCATGGACAAGCTCGGGATTCTTCGCCCGACCACTATCTGCAAAGCGACCGAGCATATCCCCGAACAGATCGCTCTTATCGAAAAACTTCTGGCGAAAGGGGTTGCCTACGACACGCCGGAAGCGGTGTACTTTGATGTGACGAAGTTCAAGGGTTACGGTTCGCTTTTCGGACAAAAGCTTTCGGAAAAGCAGGTTGCGGCACGAAGCGATGTACAGACGGGCAGCCATAAAAAGCATCCTCCCGACTTTGCGTTGTGGTTTAAGCGCACGGGCCGGTTTGCTGATCATGTCATGCATTGGGAGAGTCCGTTCGGGGATGGCTTCCCTGGTTGGCACATCGAGTGTTCGGCAATGGCGATGAAGTACCTGGGTGACACGATAGACATCCACACTGGTGGCATCGAGCACACGGCCGTCCATCACCCCAATGAGATTGCTCAAAGTGAGGGAGCCACGGGTAAGCAGTTCGTTCGCTACTGGATCCACCACGGACACCTCATGATGGACGGGGCCAAGATGAGCAAGTCACTTGGCAATATTGTTTCTGTCGAGGATGTTGTGAATAAGGGTTTTGATCCACTTGCGCTTCGGTATTTTTATCTCACGGCGCATTATAGGAAGCCTATGAACTTTACGTGGGAAGCCCTTACGGCTGCGCAAAACGCTCTTAGTGAATTGCGTCTTCAGCTATCAGCTATCAGCCGTCAACAGTCAGAGAGAACAACATTATCAGAAGAAAAATTGGAAAAGGTGGATGCGTATAGGAAGAAATTTGATAAGGCGCTCTCTCACGACCTTAATATGCCACAGGCTCTCGCGGTAGCTTGGGAGGTCGTTAAGTCCAACATTCCGTCACCGGATAAATACGATCTCATCCTGGATTTTGATGAAGTACTGGGGTTGCAGTTACAGCAAACAGCAAAAAGCAAACAGCAAGCG
>MFJZ01000022.1:10445-11012 GCA_001781025.1 Candidatus Gottesmanbacteria bacterium RIFCSPLOWO2_01_FULL_49_10 | reverse complement strand
GACGAGTGTATCGCCGGCTACCGCAATATCAGGACCTGTCCAAAATTTTTTCTCGTTGCGAAGGAGCCACAGTAGTTCAAGTTTTTGAAGTGTCTCTGTAACCATGTGGGGTATTATAGCACTCTAGCGTGATGTATTTATGCCTTGTGTTTTCATTGGGGTCAATCCATACACGTCTCGCATACAGAATGACCACTCATCGCCTCGATGGACACCTTTTCTTCTCATTTTCCTTCTTCCCCTTTTCCCTTGGTATGTAGTATTGTTGATGGTAGATATGACGAGTGATCCGTCCGAATCTATAACAACGTGTCCTACGTGCGGGAGTCCGATGGGCGAGGTCGTGACGACGCCGTCAGGCAAGAAGCTTCAACGGTGTAGTAAAGGATCCTGGAACGCAGAACTTAAAAAATCCGAGGGGTGTCCGTATGTCCTGTGGCTGCCGGTTGAGCCACAAACGCTTGATGAGAAATGCCCAAAGTGCGGCAATCCCCTGGTCCTTGCCGTTACCCGGTTTGGGAAGAAGATGAAAAAGTGCTCTACCGGCGGGTGGGATGCAGCAGCCAA
>MFJZ01000022.1:7964-10412 GCA_001781025.1 Candidatus Gottesmanbacteria bacterium RIFCSPLOWO2_01_FULL_49_10 | reverse complement strand
GGGACGACCGAGCCGCTTTCGGAAGACTGTCCCGAGTGCGGGAAAAAGCTCGTTCTTTATACGACCTCTGCCGGCAAAAGAATGAAAAAGTGCAGTACCAGCGGCTGGGATCGCGAGAAACGGATGGCAACCGGCTGCCCCTACGTCCAGTGGTTGTAGTCAGTTTCCGGCGATATTGACGGAGAAGCTTATGGTTTTAGTCGATTCGGTATTTCCGGCCTTGTCTTTGGCGTAGTACGAAAGCGTATGCGGGCCGTTGGGGAGTGCGTCGGCGCAAAGATAGCCCACACCCGTCTGCCAATTACCCTCATCAAAACGATAGTGCGTTTCTACGCCCTGTCCCCCTGAATCATCCGTGGGTTCTGTCATAATGGCGCAGACTTTGCCATCTATTTTGTAGGTAATCGAGCCGTTTGGTTGGGGGTAGTAGATGTGAGTCGTGGGAGGAGTCGTATCTTGAGACGTTGATCCTTGCGTGTCTGATGGTTGCCCAAGACGCTTCGGGGAACCCAGCATGCAGGTCATACTGATGGTATCCCGGGATCCAACGTCGACGACATACCCGCAGGTATTGAACGTGGAGATGTCTACTTTATTCTGGCATCCTTCACAGCTTCGTGTGGGATTAAAATATTTTTCCATTGGGAAGATGATGGAAAATCTGTATTTCCCCGGATTGAAGTTAGGCAGCGACCAGTTGCTTGTGGTATTTTTGATTTTTTGTTCCTGGCCGGATACTTCATTTTTTATGGTTAAATCAAGCGAGGTATCGGTAATCGGAGTTCCGTAGTTATTCATGTGTACCTCAATCGTTGCACCCGCCGGAGCGGAAGAAGGAACCAGTCGCCGCGCGGGAGGGGGCGTCGTGGTCGGTTTTGGGGATGGCGTCGGTGTCAACGCGGGAGTGCTGGTCGGAATTGGCAAAGAAGTACTTGGCTTGTCTTCTTTTGGGCGTACGATTGAGTACCCGGCCAGGGCTGTCGTAAGCCCGATAACTGCCATAAGCAAAATGACAATCGGTGCAAACCCATTTTGGAGCTTCATAACAAGGAGATTATACATCGACGACACAAAGAGTCAAACAGCAAACAGGGACGGTCCTTGAACAGCCCGACTTTACGCTCCAAATGAGAAGGAGTTTTCAAAGCCTCCTCGCCGACCTAGGGTTATATGGTTGATTTTAGCGGTAAGGTCGTTTCGCATATTTATTTTTTTTGCAAACGAGAGGTCGGTTTGTAATATTGGATAACCTATAGTATAATTATCCTTTCTTATTTATTCTTTCACATATGCAAACTATAGAAACCCAACAATCATACGCGTTTGAAGGTTTGGATGGTTCAGGAAAAACGACGATCATAGCAATGCTTGTTGAAGATCTTGAAGCACTGGGGTTACGAGTGGCTGTAAATTCGAGCCCGGGCAAAACATGGACAGGTCATGTGTTAAAGGAATGCATGGCTCATATTGAGCCCAACAAGAAGAATGAGCTTTTTACCTATGACATAAGACGGACTGAGCGAACTATTCCTCATACGGTTAACATGGTGCTTTGGGATCGTCATTTAGATTCAGTTGTTGTATCAAATGGTGATGACGCGAATGAAGAGGTAGCGAAATACGCTGAAGGCATTGTACGGCCTCATATTGTTATTTATCTTGATATTTCGCCAGATATATCCTGGGAACGCGAATCAAAAAATACAGATCACCCGTTGGATACTGATTGGTTACGAGCAAAACACAGAAGATATCACGAACTCATGATAGATGATGCCACGCCTGACGCGAGGAGCGGGGGAAAGTTTGTGATATTTGATGCCTCAAAACCATTAGAAAAAGTGTATGCGTCAGTACGTGATTACTTCTTAAAAGAAGCAGGTCCATTAATAGAGAAAAATAAGGCAATGTATGAATTGCTCCTTGAGACACCCGGGATAATCCAGTTTTTGTTAGACAATCCCTTTGAAGTAAAGCCCGATGTATATCTTCCCATGTTTGTGAATTTAAAAAATACCTGGTCAATACCTGATGTAAGGAATATGATTGTTCAAAACCTTGCACAACTTGTTGATGAAGATATCGACTGGATTATCGGGTTAGAAAGCGGTGGAAGTTATTATGCAGTCGCATTGGCAAATATGCTCGGGAAGCCTGTGTCGCTTTTACGCAAAAATGTCAAAGAACATGGTAATAATAATTACTTAGTTGGCGAAGCACCCCCTGTAGGTTCAAAAGTTGTATTAGTAGATGATGTATACGCTACTGGACAGTCAGCTTCTCGAGCGCTCGAACAGTTAGCCTTAAATCGTTGTCGGTGTTCACTGGTTACCATTTTCAGTTATTCAAATGACAAAGAAATACAAGATAGATTGGGAATATCCGGAACAGCCTTAACCTACTTTAAAGGAATTCTACATCGAGCAAAGGAGAAGGGATTATTAAATG
>MFJZ01000022.1:0-7914 GCA_001781025.1 Candidatus Gottesmanbacteria bacterium RIFCSPLOWO2_01_FULL_49_10 | reverse complement strand
CGATTTACGTAATCATACCTGTAAATAGGGACGGTCCTTATATAACCCGACTTTACGCTCTACATGAGAAGGAGTTTTCAAAACCTCCTCGCCGACGTAGTCTCGGACACTTGGTGTAAAGCACCTGATGGACGATGCTTGAACCTATTTCATTTCAAATTATGTCGAGATTCCTGTCTTGTCTTATATCCATTAAAATTTACAACCCAATCTTTATGAAAATCACTCCCGCTATCATAACGACACTCCCAATGAGTGTTTCTAATTTAGGTTTATCTTTAAAGGTTATATAGCTGAAAAGTAAAACGAAAAGCACTTGTGTTTTTAAGACCGTAGCGACAAGCCCGACATTACCACCACCAACAGCCCAAAAAGCTAATATGGTTGAGAAGGCGTTTAATATGCCCAAAAGAAGAAATAATTTAGTGTTACTCGTAATTTGCCGATAAAATTTTTTGTTTCTAACATAGAGCAAGGGCAGTAATCCAAATATTACCATCAAGTTCTCAATGAAAAGTGTAAACGTTGTGTTTTGGGGAAGAGTATTATTGATTGCCAGTTTATCAAAAACAATAACGACGCTATTGGTTAAGACTGAAACCATCATCAAAAAAGAAGCCCTATTTCTAAATAGAGATTTGATTGGTTCTAATAGTCCTTCCTTTGACTTGGTTGCGTTTAAGATGTATATCCCAGCTAAAGTTACAAAAACTCCCACCGTTGCCATTAAACTTGGTCTTTCTGATAGTGGCGGTAGGAGGGCAATAAGCAAAGTAAAAATCGGGCCTAGTGAAATTAACGGCCAGATTGCTGACAAGTCGGCTATTCTCATTGCCTTAAAACCCGTAATCTGGGAAGCTATATAAAATATTACCGATCCCGTTACGCCAAAAAGAAATAAATAGTTTAGTTGTGGTATCCCTTCTCTCAGAACAAAAATGAAAATAATCGGTGTGGCCAGCACTAAGGTAGCCCAGGTTAAGACAGATGCACTTACATTCAATACAAGTTTCTTACTGATAATCGCGATAATTGCGGTAATAACCGATGTTAAAAGAGCTGCATAAAACCACATAATTTTGATTTCATCTTAAAGTATAACAATTTTCAGGGGGTGGTGGGAGTCAGGTACAAGATACTATTTCAGTATCTGGCTAGGCCATTATTTACTCAAGAAGTCTTTGAGCATCGTTATTAACGTTGTTCTGGGGAATCAACCCGTCGGGTTGTTTAGCTCAACAAAGTGCTTTCCCCGATAAGAACTGTTTTGTTTTTCAGGCTTGGTGAATATCGAAGTAAAAAGAAAGCTGCAAGCGGCAATAACCCAACTCCGACGAATGCCAAGCGTAGTGAGTGGTCGGCGATAAATCCTACAATTGGATTGGCGATAGCGAAAATAAGCATATTAACGGTGGATGTGGTTGATAAGACAGTAGCCCTCTGTTCTGTTGGGATAAGCTCATTCATAGTTGTGTTGAGGTAGGATGTTCTTGCCGAAGCAAACCCACCGATAAGAATTATTGCAATAATCACCGCAACGACACTCGGTAAAACAGCAACCAAAATTAAAGATGCTGATACTATGAGGGCGGTAGCGTTGATGAACATCTTTTCTGATCTAAAGAGTTTTTCGGTTAGATGGATATTGAAAGTTGCAATCATACCCGCTAAAGAAAAGGCTGACCTAATTAATCCAAAATAGACGATTGCCAGCCCAACTTTAATGAGCATGGGTTGGTAAAGCCAAACCAAGAAATAAGCCCCGATCCAAACAAGAATGTCATTAAATACCAAATACTGGAGGTTTTTGTTTTTTAAGAGAAAACCAACACCCTTTTTAATGGAGTCGAGGAGATTTGGACGTGAGATTTTTTCTTGAATCCTGGTTTCGTGCACCGTTAGGATGATAAATGATGCGATTAACAAAGGTATGGCTGAAAGTAACATCGGTGCTTTGATACCAAAATTAGCAGCGACGACACTCCCAATTGGAGCAGCGATTACTGTCCCTAAACTACTAATGGCAGATGACCGACCGAGGATATGTTTGCTTTCGCTTTCACGATTATTTTGTTTCAGGAACTCATAGACAAGAGCACTACTTGCTCCGATAACAAAAGAGGTTCCGAGAGCTGCTAGAAATTCAGCAACAAGGAATGGGTAAAATCCAGGGATGAGAACATAAAGGATGCACGAAGCTGCAAGACTTAAACCACCTAAGGCAATGGAGATTTTTCTACCAATACGATCGGCAAGAACACCAGTCGGGATATTTAAGATAAACATCCAGATCATTAACCAGGATTGTAGAATTTGAACTTGGGTAAGACTAAGGTGTCCCCATTCGGTATAGAACGGAACCAGAACCGAAATGTAGAACATTAAACCACTAAAAAAAGTTGCAAGATAATAACGAAATATGAAACCTGTTGGATTTAGTTTTCGCCAAAGATTTTGAATCATACTTTTACTTTATCAATTCTCTGAGTAGTAATCTATTGCTAGCAAAGAATTTTAATCATTAGAGTTTAACGAGAGATGACCTATAGTTGACAAGGCACCTGGGATTTGTTACTCTAAATTCAACTCAATCCAAATGAGTTCTCCGAGCAAAACTTGGAGCGAGAAAAAAGTTCGTAATCCAGTACGGCACAAGTGGCCGTTTTTTTATGGCCGTAAATGCGAAGAGAAACAAACTACATACTTAAAGTATTTATTAACATCCTACGTAATCTTTTCCAACCGGGAGTGGTTTTAAAGTATTGTTCACAATTTATTGCATCTTTTTGGTTATTAAATGCGGAATAAAAGATCAATTCATATGGAGCATTAGGTTTGGTAGCTTTGTTTTCTAAATTGTTGTGTGATATTAGTCGTTCTTTTAAATCAGTGGTTTGACCAAGATAAAGTTTTTTATTCTTAAGGCTACGGAGAATGTAAAAGTAAAACATTGTAGCAGGCCACGTTCATGCTCGCGTTTCTACTAGATTTAATTTCAATTTATGGTTTACCACGTTTACGAGCTATGCGAGCTGAACGTGGCAGGTCCGGGAGGAATCGAACCTCCACTAGGGGTTTTGGAGACCCCCGGTCTACCATTAACCTACGGACCTAAATTTTTGGCGGGTTGGAGACCGCCATGATACCATTTCATCACAGCCCTATGACCGTATTATACCAATTTTCTCTCTGCGGGAGGAGTCTACGGGAGGAGCTTGAGGGATTTGGTGATCTGTTGGAAGGCCGGACCGATGCCGGCGATAAAGATATCAAGACCCGTTTTGGGGTGGCGGACGATGAAGCTATCGATGGCTGTGCCGTCTTTGGGCGAGGTCGCATGGAAAATTTTGGCGGATACGGATCCCACATTGGTTGTTTCAATATTCTCCTCGGCCACCGCCGGGCGGGGAATATTCTTTTGACATGTGACGAGGACGCCGTTATTTTGGTTTACCGGGTCGGTAAATGCGGCGCTTGTGGTTGCGCTGTCGAGCTTGGTGTATCCAGCCGGATAGTCAAAGGAGATACGGCAAAAGGGATTGGTATACACTTCTGTGTTGGCGACCGCTATGGGACCGGGAGACGGCGACACGGAGGAGGCGGCGGGAGTTTGTGATATCGTTGGTTTGCCCGATGGGTTGCCGACCCTGCGACCGATGTTGACGCCCACAACCAATGCCACGATAACGGCCAGAACGCTGACGAGCAGGTAGGTATTGCGTGGCATAAAGGGACTAGTCAAGCTTTCCTGTTTCTTTGTGTGCGGTCACCTTCCGACAGCGACGGCAGAATTTGTTGAGTGCAAGCTTTTCGGGCGTATTGATCTTGTTTCGGTTGGTGACGTAGTTTTGACGTTTACACACGGTGCAGACGAGGGCTACGACGACGCGCTGTTCCTTTTTTGCCATATAAAGGGGATTATACCGTACTCACCCCGTACTCGCCAAGAGGGGGCTACTCCAGGAGTCGGTTCTCGACAATGGTTTCGGTGACTTTGGCGGCAAAAAGTCTTCTCCCTTCATCGGAGTAGTGGATGTGATCACCGGGATTTATGTAGATAGCCCGGCCATTGCCCGTGCTGTCCATGCTTGCGTGGTAGACGTCAGCAAGCGGCAGGCGTTGGCTCTGGGCAAAGCGGATCGTGTTTTCCAGATACGAGTGGAAGATGCGTGTTTTTTTGTATTTATCCTCAGGGTTATAGGAAAGCCCCGGCGCGCCGTCGCCAAACGTATTTTTATCCGGCGCGATGGTTGCGGCAATTGCGATCTTGGCAGTTGGGACGTTCGCCCGAAGAGTATCTATCATAAACGCAAGAGAAAGCCAATGCTGGGTCAGAGCACCGGTATCGTACGAATAGGGATTGTATGCAAACGATTCGACGATGACGAGATCAGGGTTGGTCGAAACAAGTGCGGGGAACTGTTTGCCTTCATACGTATAGTCTTTGAGGAGCCTCTCCAGACCGTAGTCGATGTTCGTGCCTCCTACGCCGTAGTTGAGCATGGTAAATGTTGTGTCCGGGTAGACGTTCTTCAACGCATCCCGCAAGTGTGGCAGATCCGGCCCAAGGGTATCGATCATCGAGTCGCCGATTGCAGCAATCGTCATCGTGGGCTTTTTTGTGATCCTCGTTTGGACGAGCGCTACCTGCCCGGGGATGATGGTTGCGCTTATTGTTCCCGTGCCGGCAATCAAGCTGGTCAGGCGACCGAGCCCCGAATTTTTTACCCCATCGGCCACGGTTTGGTTTACCCGAGCGGTGATCTCTTGGAAGGAAATGCGAGGAAATGACTCGTTCGTCACCCCCAGTACGCTTCCATCGCCCAGGGGGGAGATAATCGATTCTGCCGCAAGAACTACCGAGATCAAGAGGGAGGATAGGTTCATGAATCCATGATACACAATTTAGGGGCGTTTGAGAAAGGTGACCTCCACACGTTTGGCATCAAAGTAATCTTGGCAAAACTGTGCTGTTTTTTCCGTGTCAAACCACGCGCAGGAAAAAATGTTGATGTATGCGCTTTTTTTGTGTTCGGAAAAGTGACCGGTGACCGAGCTCGTCTCTATAAGCTGTACCATGGAGTAGCCGGAGGTCAGTGGATTTTCATGGCCGAAGTGAGGGATAAGGGGCTCGCCGTAGCGCTTCATTTTTATGACGCGGTCGCAGAGGGTGATGATAAACTTTTTTATCGCAAGGCCGGAGGAAATTTTACCCAAGTGACACTCATACAAATTAATGATGAGCTCCTGGCCATAATGGTCCTTTTCATGGGGATTAGGATTATGCAGCATATATATTGTAGCTAAAGATATTTTGTGGATCGTGTCAAGGGGAGTGTATGGTTTGGAGCCCAGAGAGGGAATTGGACACATGAAAATTTTACTGGGGAAAATTTCTAGTGTAAACTCTCGACCTCCCGCCAAAATTTGTTTGAGCCGCCGCCAGTGGGAATTGTCACGCGGAGCGTGATCTGGCTTCGCCAGAAACCCACGACCTCCTTCTTACCGCGCCCGACGCGCCTATTTGAGCCCAGAGAGGGAATTGGACCCTCGACCTCTTTCTTACCAAGAAAGCGTTCTGCCACTGAACTATCTGGGCGCTTTGGCCGTGCGTCGCCAAAGGCTATGCCGGCGGCACGCGGGCGGGCCAAGAAGATGCTCTACCACTGAGCCACGACGGCAAATTGAGCGGGCAGTTTTTGCCACTCAAACTATCCGGGCCATGCCACCTCGGTACGATTGTAGCAAGTTTTTTCCTCATTTGGTAGATTGCGCGTGATACAAACTCTCCTGAGGTTACTGTGGGGGAAGGACGAAATTTTGGGTACAGGCTGCGATTTCTTGTTTGTCGTTTTTGATGACGACATCAACCACTGTCGGGATATTTGCCTCTAATTGCATATCTTTTGTATCACAACGGAATGTCCCGCCGCCACGGCCGGGCGCTTCTACCAGTGTGGCTTCTGCACTTGTGGTTGCGACGACTTTCCCCGCTTGATTCATCGTGAACGTACAATGAACTTTTTTGGTCGTCATCAAATCTTCTCCTTCCGATGTAAAGTAGTAACGCGGAAGTGAAATAGCCGGATTGTAGTATTGTTTACCACATGCAAGTCCGGTGATTGGTCCCGGTGTGGGCGTATTGACCGGGACTGTTTGTGCGGTGGCTGCGCCCGGTGTATTTGCGGGTTTCGGTCGGAGGAAGTATCCCGCAGCGACTATAACGACCAGAAGTACGGCTCCGATAACGTAGTAGAGTGTTGAGCTTTCTTGTGGAGACTTATCATTGGTTTCTTCTGTCATAAAGAGGAGTATAGCGATAAGAATTCCCGGTACGCAAGGGGTGAATTTTTTATAGGGTATACTAAATATATCATACTCATATTTGTATGATTTTTTGCTATAATGCACATACTGCTGGGATGGCGGAGTGGACAATCGCACACTAAAAATTTGTCTTGATGTCGCGGTGACAGAGCGGCCAAATGTACGAGTCTGTAAAACTCGCGCCCGAAAGGGCTACGGAGGTTCGAATCCTCCCCGCGACACTAAAGTACAAATTTTCAGTGCGCTCGAAAGGGCTACCCAAGTTCGAATCTTGGTCCCAGCACCATTTGGGAAATTGCGAAATCATTGGGTGCGGCGCTCGCGTCGCCGCCGCCCGATGCGAGCGCCGCAAAGTGAAAATTCAAGTCCGCCGAGAGCCGCCGATTAAATAAAGAATAGTTCGAGCTGACTTTTTTTTGGCCATGGTTGAGAGTTCATGGCCATTATTTTTTTGCGCGCGCGATTTTTCTGGCCGCGCAGGATATTAGCCAGCTTCGCCGACACGATCTATCCTCGTCAAATTTACCTCGCTTTTTCAAAATCTCCTCGGTTGGAAAATATTGACGGTCATTTCTACCGACTGAGAAATCAGTGTGGCTTTAGCAGGCGAAGTATTATGTTAAAATAATCGAAATAGATTTAGACTCCCACGAGCAAAAAAATATGGAGATAAGGGCTGAGGAAGGACCAAAAAACGACTTTCGGGCGGCAGTGGAACAAGTCCTGATAGAACAGTCGTTTTCTCTGGACACAGAAGCAAGAGCCAGAATGCTGGAACAGATTGAGAAAAACGATCGGTATATTTCTGTCTTAGGGGTACATGATGAGAATGGAACTGGTGTCAGACGGTTTTTAAAAATTCCTATTTGGAAGTCGGAGGAAATAGACAGGTTATTTGAACGGCAGGTCCGCGTGGGTAAATTCCTAAAATCACGAGGAATAAATACAAGAGATGTCGTTGCTGAGAATCTCGATCGAACTCGCGGTCTGCCCTTTGCCATTATAGAAACCTACGAAAAAGGTGAGGCAGAAATTGGCTTTATTTCGCAGTTCAATCCTAAGGAAATGATGGCTCTCACCCCAGAGATGGCTCGAGACTGTATCGAAGCCCTGGAACAGCTCCACGCCATCGATATAGACACGATACCAGTGGTTGTCGCTTCCTCCCTCCGTGATCTCACCGGTAAAACCGACGAGTTTTTTGACCTTATTGTCAGACAAGACTTAGAAAAAAGAGTGTCTGCTCTTGATACGGGGGGCGAAGCGCAAGACTATGGATCAGTTATGGACCGTCGCTTAGGAGTCGCTGGCTTTCACAAAAAAGTTCTCGAGTTACTGACTGGCTTCCGAGAAGTTATTACGGCGGAGGAGAAAAAGAAAAGGGTTTTAGTTCACGGAGACCTTTCGCCGGACAATCTATATATCCATGATGATAATACGATCGAGCTTCTCGATTTGGAATGGTCGGGTATTCATGACAATGAGGCTATCGCGATGATTATTGATTATGGCAATTTACGAGCACGCGTTTGGAACAACAAAGAATTCCGGGATGCTCTCGACACGGCAATCATTGATACATACAAA
>MFJZ01000021.1:17511-20174 GCA_001781025.1 Candidatus Gottesmanbacteria bacterium RIFCSPLOWO2_01_FULL_49_10 | reverse complement strand
ATATGGAGCTCCACCTGTCCCGATCTCTCCAGGAGCGCAGGGTATTTCCATCAATTGATGCGGTGCGTTCCGGCACCCGCCATGACGAACTCCTTTTAGGTGAGGACCTTATGAAAAAGGTGTCGACCTTGCGGCACATGCTGTCGCTTCTTTCCGAAGAAGAGCGCACGATGATGCTCATTGAGCGGCTAGGGAAAACCAAAACAAACCTCGAATTCCTCGAGTCGTTGACCCACGGCTAAAAAAAAGATATCTTTCGCTCTCTCGTCACACGTATTTGACTAAATGCCTCTATTCGTCTAATGTTGTTTCCACATGCGACAGGCACTCACGTTACTTCTGGACGATATTACGTCCTGGGCACGGGGATGGTATATTTATCTCGAGAAACGGCTCACATCCCTGGGCGGGCGATTTGAAGTGTACAAAGGGACGCTTGTGGACGTTCTTATGGCCAGACGCGGCAGCTACCAGCGGCCGTTTCTTCATTTTTCCCTGGGCGTTTTATTCATGATTGGCGTGGTATCCGCACCAATCCTTGCCAATTCCTATCCGGGGACGTACGCGGGTAATGTGCAGGAGCTCGAGTCGCCCTCGGCTATATTAACATCGCTTGATGATCCGCTCGCGTTTGGCATCGAAACGACGGAGTCAAAAAAACCCCGTGATCAAGTCATTTCCTACGTTGTAGAGCAGGGAGATACGCTTTCGACTATCGCCGAGAAATTCGGTGTTTCGGTTGATACAATAAAGTGGTCAAGTGATATAAAGCGAGATAGTTTGAGTGTAGGACAAGAACTCAAAATTCCTCCAGTTACCGGTATTGTACACAAGGTAAAGGACGGGGAAACCGTACAAACTATAGCAAAAAAGTATAAAACAGATTCACAAAAGATCGTAAACTTCCCCTTCAATGACTTTGCGGATCTGGACACGTTTGCCCTAAATGTTGGTCAGAGTCTGATTGTGCCGGATGGTGTCATGCCTGAGGCCCCGGCGATCCTTAAAGCCCTGCCACCGGTATTTGCCGGTGGGACCGGGCAGCTCTTGTGGCCGGCTGGCGGCATCATCACCCAGTACCCGGTTTGGTACCATATGGCTCTCGACATTGCAAATAATGCTGCTCCCGGTATCGCGGCAGCGGAGGCGGGAGTCGTCACAGATGTTCAGTACCTGCGGTACGGCTACGGTCAGCACATCCTCTTGTCCCACGGCGAAGGGCTCGCGACGCTTTATGCACATTTGTCGGAAATTTACGTCAAGCCTGGTGATCGCATAGCCCGCGGGCAAATCATCGGCCGGATGGGCAGCACGGGCCGTTCGACCGGTACCCACCTCCATTTTGAAGTCAGGAAAAACGGGATCATCGTCAATCCGCTGCCATTCCTAAAATAGCTTGCCCTCGAGTCCTTCGATCCCCTTGGTTCTACTCAGGGCAAGTTCGCTCTGGGTAAACTGCGAATTGAAGAGTCAACCCATTAGCATTCCTAACGTAGGACAATCTGATATAATCTAACCGCGGTTGTCTTGTTCCAGGAGGGCCCGTAGCTCATTTGGTAGAGCACTGCATTCGCATTGCAGGGGTGGTCGGTTCGAATCCGATCGGGTCCACAGAATAATTTTGAAGACAAAATTTTCTGTGTAAACACCTGCAAAAAGAGAGTAGGGTTTACGCGGAAATTTTCAACCGAATAAATTCTGAAAAATTTTTCAGTGTGAACGAAGAAAATATTCCGGGCCCGTAGCGTAACGGCTATCGCGCTTTCATGGCATGAAAGAGATTAGGGGTTCAATTCCCCTCGGGTCCACCAGGTAGTAGAATTTCGATCGTTCCGGCGTCGACGGAAGGGAAAACGTATCTGAAGGATGCATCGAAATTTCACCACCTGGTCCACCAAATAATTTTAAGAAAATTTTCTGTGTAAACACATCTAAAGAGGCAGAGTCTTTTAGGACGCTAGTGGGAGTTTACCGTTCTACTGTGACGCCTGCGACTTGAGGAGTAGAGATATTGAGCTCCTGATTGACGAAGTTGCCGACCACCGCGCCAAGCCCCAACATGAGGGCGAAGGCCACCAGAAACATCCATCCCCGGACGACAACCAGGTATTGCGGTTCATGGTGGGCAGCTCGTGAGACGGTCATGTGTTTTCTATGGTGCACTCTCTTTTTCATGATAGTTCTAGTGTGAACCGTTTTTCACGTCCTTGTCAAGAGGGGAAATTGGTCCTTGACGCGGAGTTTTCACACGCGTCATATTATATTAATAAGGCGTGAGGAAGAGTTTCTCGTGGGTTTGGAAATCCTGACTCTCCCTATAACGAATGCCAGGACGTCTTGCCCGGAATTTTTTCAATCAAAAAAGGTGCAAAAAGAAGAAGCGAGTAACTCGTAATTTGGGTACGGCTGATACAGTAGTAAATAGATTGTTCCTGTTTCTTCGAACAAAACAATCCATTTTGCCACCAATAAGATTTTCCGCCGTTGCCCAGCAGGGGTTTATCCAAATTATCCCGCTTATACTCCTTGCGGCTTTTGCCGTCAGCCTTTTTGTCGTTGTCGGGCGCATTCAGAAAGAGCGGACCGGTGAGCTGCGGCAGTTTGCCGCCCAAGGACCATATCCTTCAATCGGAGGGAGTCCGACGCAAGGGGCTACTCCTACC
>MFJZ01000021.1:8861-17467 GCA_001781025.1 Candidatus Gottesmanbacteria bacterium RIFCSPLOWO2_01_FULL_49_10 | reverse complement strand
TACCCGACAGCCCACTCCGTCAGATCCTTGTGCAAGTATCACGAACCCTGATACCCGGGCGGCCTGTTACGGAAACCATACTGGGACACCAACCAGCCAACAGACGCCAACGATTCAACAAACTCCTACCCGACAGCCCACTCCGTCAGATCCTTGTGCAAGTATCACGAACCCTGATACCCGGGCGGCCTGTTACGGAAACTATACTGGGACACCGACCGTGACCCAGCCGGCCCCGACCACCACGCAGACGGCGTATGATATCTGCCGATTCCAAAACGGGGGAGACCCGAAAAACTGCCAAGGTCTTGTGGGTGATCCGAATCGCACACCGACGCCCAATCCAGCGACCCCGACGTTGTCAAAGTCGCAACAGCTCACCGTTTGTTTGGACGGGGCAGATAGTCCCCAAGCCGCAGATCTATGCCGGGACAAAGTATTCGGGCCAACACCCACGGAAAGGGTAATCGCAAGCTCTCAGGCGCCGATCAGATCTCCAACCGCCGGGATCGGGCCAAATACGGTATTCGGTGTTCCGACGAGGACTCCCACCCCAGGGGGCTATGTGTTTCCGACTGCAACCAATACCCAGCCCACACGGACCCCTGCGCCTATCCGGACACCAACGGCAGGACCCACGACGTACAGGATCCCGACACTCTCCCCCGAGCAGCAGCGCGTGTATACGGAATGCGTAAGAAACGCCGATGGATTGCCTTCGGAGTGTGCCTATCGGGCAGGAATTATCCCAACTCCGACCCTGCGGCAGTCGGTTATTGACGCGGCGATCGATAAATGTGTTGAAGACGGGAAAGGGACGTATGAAACCTGTAGGGTAATATTTACTCCCGGCGGTGCAGGCGGGACCAGAGGGCCCGGCGCCATGACATTTAGTGGTGCAAGGGCACCAACTGTCGCGCCCACGACGATCATTCCTACACAACCGGTCCGACCAAGCTCATTTAGCCAAGTGCTTTTAGATACGTGCATAGAAAAATGCCGGGGCAATACTCAGTGCATGGTCACCCAGTGTTACGGCGCCCAGGCCCCCGCGACGACAACAGCCCCGCCCCGAGTGCCGACTGTGAGCCCTGATAATGAAAACTTCGGTGGCGCCCGCCCGACACCAACGACCACAACCAGGCCGCTTTCTCCGACGGAGCAGTGCGCCGGGACAACAGGCGTAAGTCGGGCGCTGTGCTTGGTCGATGCAAGCGTGCCGTTTAATTTCGGAGCAGTTCCCACACGTGTGCCTACTCCCGGTGGGGGCGGCACTCCTAATGGTGGGACTGCTGGCACTCCGGGGGGTACAGGTGCTGAATCAGGGACAACCAATATAGCAGACACTGCTCTTCATGGCAAAGTGGGTTCGGTCATACCCGAGGGCTATACGGATCCAGGTGAGGCGGGGACGGGCGCATGGGGCGCGTGCAAGCTAAACGGGGGATCAGACGCCGAGTGTACGACAGCCGCCCAGACTGCATACTCGGAAGCGGAAAAACGACTTCCCGGCGAAGTGTATTTAAGCGCCGAGTATCAGGCCGCTAAAATCATCGGTAATGCCCAGCACCAGGCAGATATCGCGATGCTTGACGGGGCCAAGGCAGCAGCAGGGGTGGGTGACGGGTCCCAGCTTTCGGCAGAAGCAATCCGAAATATTCAAAAAGCTCAAGCACTTCTGAAAGAACAATTGAAAGAGGCAGCAGCCAAAGCAGGGGTGACGCCGGATGAGCTTGATGCCTTGGCTCAGAAGTTCGGGGCGGCGGTCGGGGCTAACGCCGCAAGTGGGGACTTTGCGAGTATCATCGCATCACTTAAAAAAGATGGACTTATCACCGGATCGACCTCGGTCCCTGCCGCAGGCGAGGAATTGGCCTCGGGGCAAGGAGGGGGTGCTGCCGGGACACGAGGGACGGTTGACCGATCCCAGTACAAATATCCTAACGCGCTCCGGCCCGGAGATCCGGGATGTACGACCGTGTGTAACTACTGCGGCGGGTTCTGTGCAGGGCCAAGCAGCGGATGCCGCGATCAGGCGATCGGTGTGTGTCCGGACGATTCGGGCAAAGCTCCCGCAGAAGTAGGCGCGCAGTGTTTTAACTCAGACGGGACGAAATGTATCGGCGGACTTTACGGGGTGAGACAAAATCAAGACACCGGAAAGGTAGAAATACAGAGCCGAGGTCAGTGGATCGCTGCCGATACCGGGGCGTACGCACAAGCGGTTAAAAATCAGCTGGATAATCGAGACGCAAAGGATGACTGTGTCGGACTGTCGCTCAACGATTGTTACGTCGTCAAAACCGTTCTGGTGCCCGAGGAGAAAATTAATCGGGCGGTTGATGCGTACATGGCTGCTCGGGACGGGGACTACGGCGACAAATTTCGGTTAAACGATATCCTGGCAACCCTGACTCCCGAGGAGAAAGCCTCGTATGAACAAGAAAAGAATCGCCAAGTGGCTGTCGCCTATGTCTATGATCTCCTTTCAGGATGTCAGCAGCAGACCAAGAATCTGGACTGTGAGCATGATCGGTTTGTTCAAGAAGCTCTTAAACGAGTGACTGATCCGGACGCGCTAGATTCACTTAAGCAAAGCATTCATTTGGCAGAGCTTTCCGACGATGCCTCGCGGGCGTTTGATGCCTGTATACAAACCGGTGCGACGGACTGTCAGAATAATAAAATTGTCGCAGAAGCCCTGGGTACATACCGAGAAGCAGGCGGTAACGCGACACTTCTCCAAAAGCAATTTGCCATATCGACCATCCAACAACAAGTGATCCAAACATTTACCGACTGCATACAAGAACAAAGTGCCCAAGATTGTAAAGCAGCAGGGAGCCCGTTTGCGCAAGCGTATACGAAGCTCAAGCAATTACTCTCTGATGCCTCGCTTGGCATTAACGCAGGGCAAGTATTGGGTGGTTTGGATAAAAGTGTCCTGACGATTGAACTCAAACAGGACTTATCAAGCTCATGGTCACGCGTTGCCAGTTCTAATGATCCGAGTCAACACGCGGTTGCGCTACAAGCGTATACGGATGTAAAAACGACGTTTACTACTGTTGCCGGAGCGGCGGCTGCTGCGGCTGCCGAGGCCCAGCTTAAAGCTGCCGACTGGATGCGACAAGGCCTCAACGCGTTTTACGGGTGCTTGCAAACGGGGAAAGCAAACTGTACCACTGATCCCGCGGTTGCGGATGCAAGAAGTGCAATTACCTCCCCGCAGGAACAGAAGCAATTTGACGATCAGATCGATGCGCTGAAAACTAAGGTTGACATTTTAACCCAGTTCCAGCGCGCGGACGCAGCCAATGATCCCGGCGCCCACGCGACACAGATGGGATTGATTGAACGGGAGATTGATGACATTGAACGTATCAATCCAGATCTTGCCAAAGATATCCGGACTACGTATCAGGATCAAAAGACGGCACTCCTGAAACAGTTTCAGGAAAACCAGCGTATACGGGATGGCGCTTCGGCGTATCTTGATGCGATTGCAGGTGGTGAGGATGGGGAAAAAGCGCTCACCGACGCAGGCGTTACCGACCCTAAAGATCGTGCAGCAGCAATTGCCGCGGCCAACGCACTGGGAGCCGACCAGATAGGTCAGACACCACCGACATCATGCGATGGACCAGCGACATGTGGTGCCCACAGCGCCTGTGTTACGGGCATGTGTATATACGAAAAAGGGTTCGAACCAGCTCCCGTTCCCATGTCGCCCGCGGATCGAGAGAAACTCCTTGCCGATATCGCTGTAGGACAGACCAAGTGTGCGGGTGTCGGAACCGGATTTTCTTATAACCTGTCGATTAACAGCTGTGTCGGTCCCAAAGGAGCCAACGGAATTCCTGCAGTGGTGTCTCTCGGAACCGGTCAAAAGCCGGGAATCGATATAGACCTTCGAAATTACGGATTTGATTTCCGCCTCACTGGTTGTCCTCAGTTCGGTGAAGCGTTTGATAATACCACGAATTCCTGTGTCCCGACTAATCCCGAACGGCTAGTCGTGGGTGAATGTCGTTCCTTTGGAGCGTTTGATAGCGGCGGGTGTTCTTCCGGGTACCGGTGTCCGCACGGCAACTTCCTTACCGAGCGCTCGTGTGTCCCAGAAGTACAAAAATCCTATGGGAGTGGCATAGGCGCGACATTCAATAAATTCGTTGATGAGGTAACAGTTGATACGCTTAGTCTCGACCGGCCCGGTCTCAATTTCGGAAAGGTGGCTGTCGGAGTAACCGGCTGGTCTAACAAACAGGTAAGCGGCGTTTGCGCCGACATTGCCAATAACGTACTGGATTACTGCGGAGTGTCATCTGCGATTAAACCGGTGAATGTGGGAGGTGTGTATTTTTCTCCCTCTAATGTAGGGCTTGCCGAAAACGTCATCAACAACGCGAAGCTTCAGGCAGTCTACCAGTTATACGGAAATGATGCGGATAGATATATTACCGACGATTGGAAGATTGATGAAGCAGCGCTTGCCAAAGAGGGGAAAACACAGGTTGTTGAAAATACCGCTCGCGCTATTGCATCAACGACAGTCGGCAATGGTCCGTTGTCCGGACTCTTCGGGAAGCAGAGTATTGAGCAAGCAGCAGTCGATTACAACTGGGTAGCCAAGTACTATGAAGCAAACGGCAAAGAGCCTCCGCCACCGTCGAGCCTATTTCAATCCAATGTCATTGTGCGGGATGGTCAGGTAATACGTACAGATGATGCTTTTGGTGCGGAATTTCGAGATCAACATGCGTTTTGGGGAAATGTGTTGACCGTGGGCGGCGCATGCAACTCATGTGGATTGAACATTGTCCGCGGCATTAATAGCGCGTTTAATCCCAATGGTGATGCATATACCGGAGAAAGCATAACCGGTGACGGCCCGGAAAGTATAAAATCCGTTCTTGGAAATGCTGGTTTTCACGTTGATTTGACAAAGAGTTATACAGAATTCGTCACCGATCCAGACACCGGAGAGCCTAACGCGCTTAACGAAAAACTTTTTTCCTTGGCTAGCCAAAGCGTCCAAGAAACAAATTCGAGAATGGGCGTTGACGGGTTCACTTGGAACAGTGGAGAGCGTGTGGTTGCTCTTGCAGGAGCAACTGTGCAGAATGCCGGGTCATTTGCGATCGGCATGGCCGGAACACTTCTGGCTGCACCCAGTGGAGGATTATCAATCGGAGCGCAAATAGCAGTAGATCTCACATGGGATCTCGGGACCCAAATACTCATAGATGCGGGACACAAGACTGCCAGCGAACAGTTCATCGCAAATCTCAAAAATGCCGCTACCAAACCAGAAAATGCGGATCTCAAACCTCTCGCGGACCAGGCAGCAAAGACTCAATTTGCTGCAAAAGTGACAGAGTACGGCATACTTCTGGCTGGCGACATCGGACTCAATATACTTGGAGAAACGGTGGGAAATTCGTTGGTGAAGAAAAATATTACCAATACGCTCGTTGACTCCTTTATGGCGGCCAAAGGGACAGCCATTGAGAGCGCAGGTAAAGCCGCAACCAATGTCGCAGAGGAGGCTATAGAAAAAGCAGGGAAGACTGGGTTTGTGTACGCCATTGATGCAGCAGACAACTCAATCATTCGGCTTACCAGTCTGGCACAAGCAGAACAAGCTGCAGAGCGTGGGTTAAACATCGTCGTTGCTGATGCCAGTTTTCGAGAAGCCGCAGAAAAAGCAGCTAAAGAAGCAGTACAGTCAGTCCCGACGGGTGCGTTCCGGCCATTTTCGGAAAAACAAGCAGCAGAAAACTTTGTGATAAATATCCGTGCAAGCGATCCTGGGCTTGCCGACACAGTGGCAAATGTGGCTTCGGTCAAAGACGTCCTCTCCCAATCAAATAAATCCCTTGCGCAGCAATGGGTCGATGATACTGCCGAACGATTTGGCCTCAAAGCGCAACCGGTCAGAACTGCAGCAGTGGACTTGGCCGGAAGTCCACAAGCGGTGAAGCTACTTGAGCCCGGCGATGAATTTATAGATGTCGCCACAGGGAAACGACTTCGTATTCCTGCACTTGACGAAGCTAATCCAGTAAGCATACGGGTCACAGATACCAATGGGACAGTTATAGCATTCGGGCGTGTGGATCAGGTAAAAAACTTTGATATCCGTCCCGGAGCAAAGATTGAGTTGGTAAACGCCAACGGGGATACATTTGATGAGCTTGCCAAGCTTGATCAAATCGCGGTTTCTTCCTCGCGTGTTTCTCAAAGCGTACAACCGGTTGCAATAGCTTCGGCTCGTCCTGGTCAGTTTCAAGAGGGGTCAACGCTTTATACCTATCAAGATCGGACAGTGACGAAATCAGTAACCCTTGAGAGTGGAGATACGGTCCGTATCAAAAATCTCGACGGCTCTTATGAACCCAATACCCTGACAGTGCCAGCAGCAAATGCCCGCGTATCAGATGCAGAAATAGGATTTCAACGGACCCTTGATGAGGCGACTCGTCAGGGAAAGGCGGTAGAGGTGGTTCGTGCAGGAAATACTATTAGTGAAATAAAACTTACTCCCAATGCATTTGTCGCTGAAAGTGCTGTGCCTCTGGTACCACCGGCACCGAAACCAAGCTTGGGAGATCGGCTCTTAGGCAGAACACCGGTTTTGGAGGGAAACAGCATCAAGTTTATCGATGCAAAGGGTAAATTAACAGTACTTTCTTATAACACACCAGATCAAATAGAATCAATAGTAACCTCGGGACGATTGCCGAAGGGTGTCGCTGTAGGATCAGTCGCAACACTGGTCCAGGATGGAAAATCCGTTCAAGCGATGCTCACCAACGAGGGGACGTTTCGGCCACTTAACGCATTTGAACGGTGGGCGTCAGGAAATCCTTTAGGGCTCAAACTTCTTGCGGGAACCGATCCGTCAACTGGTCAATTTAGAGTCGGTAAATGGTTGACTGACGGATTCGGACAAACGCTTCCAGAGAATAGCCTTCTTCGTACTACCATCCTCCGGCCGATTCAAGGGGATTCGCTGGGAAATGTATTAGAAAAACAACTCGGGAGGACTGGGACAGAAGGGCATTGGGAGATCGTCGACAAGAACGGTATCGTCATCGACGGATCAAGCGGAAGACCGCTCACGTTTGATTTTGATCCAAAGAATCCGTCTTTAAACAGGCAAGCACTTGTTGATGCGTATACCAATCAGCCACGCGCGGTGGGAGCACGGCTTCAGTTTGTTCCCGAGGGTGGCGCTCGCCCGCGGATTTTTGAGGCGACGTGCCTAGGAGAGTGCTTGGTAAAAGAACAGGTTACATTAGCGGACCGAATGGTCGACCTTCGTCGTGGCATAGGCGGCAGGATTGATGATATCCGTTTCGGTCGTGTGGCGGATCGGCCGGTAGTTTTTCTTCCTGACCGATCAACGATTTTGACAGTTGGGGACAAACGAATCACGATACCACCGCTTAAGAATGAACAAGGGTACGTGCGTGTTCTTGAATATCAACCAGACGGGACGTATAAAGTCGTCGTTGCCAAAAATCTCGGGCCATATACGCAGCTTGATACCGCAGAGCTCGCCAAGCTTCGAGGGAGAAATATCGTTGTCGAAGTCAACACACATGCCGTTGCTCGGCTAGCCGATGAGTCTGCAGAGATCGGCAAAACCGTTCCAATCGATTCACTTCGGGGACTGGGTACCCTCTATGAAGTAAGCGGGGCAACCGTACGCGTACAGGAACGTCGGGGGGTCCTCGGGTTTGCCCAAGACGCGATTGCGCGCTTCAAGCCGGCACAAACAGGCGATACGAACCTCCTTAAGACGCTTCAGGTTTTGGAGACAGCACAAAAAGCCCATGTCGGTGAAGTCACCGTAGGCGGTGTAAAGGTGCAGCATGTTATCGTCGATCGATCGGCGCCCAAAGAAATCCATGAATTTGCGAGGCAACTCAATGAACGGGTCGATATTATCAACGCCCATATAAGACGAGCGACTGGTAATCCGACCGCCTCGGCTCGATTGGGGCAAGTTGATGATGTTGTTCAGGCACTTACCACAGGAAAAGTCAAAGTTGTCGTTGAGGCCGGTACGGGTTCAGGCAAAAGCTTTGTCCAAATTCCACTTGCTGCCCTTGCCCTTTCAGAAACTGGTGCGCCCGTCGCGATTCGTATGCCGGAAAACCTTTACAAGGGGTTTGTCCAGGATCTTATCAGTCAGGACCTCCTCGATAATGTTGATGGGGGCGGGATCAAAGTCCTTTTGTATGAGCCCAAGGTAGTCGGAGGAACAGAAACCGGTGAGTATGTTTTTAAAATTCGTGAATTTACCGGTCTTGATGGACAAGGGAAAGCTCTCCATACATTCCGAGAAGCAACGCCTCAAGAGATAGAAGAAATGATAGGGAGAAGAGAACGCTTGTGGGTAATCACGGATCAGCGTTCTCATAATTTTTCATATACGCGGGTCAATCCAAGTCCCGAGACATCTCTTTATCAGAAGCTCTCATCACAGCATCAGCTTATAGACGAGGTGCCCATTACAGAAGGCGGGTATTACCGGAGCGCCGGACGCAAGATCAGTTTTGAGGAATTTAAAGGACAATTAGGATTTGATCCAATAG
>MFJZ01000021.1:6048-8852 GCA_001781025.1 Candidatus Gottesmanbacteria bacterium RIFCSPLOWO2_01_FULL_49_10 | reverse complement strand
ACAGGAGCTGCCGCGGTTGCAGGTGCTCAAGCAAGATGTTCTCGATAGGATGGCCTTGCGTCGCCGCATAGATGGAGAGGGTGGAGTATTTGGCGCGAACGGTAAACCGGTAGATCCGACGTTCGATGAAATTTATCGTGACATACTGACGTCGGAGAAGGATTCCGACAAGCTTCCATTTGCTAGCGCCCTGAGGTCGAAGGATACACCGGTCAGCGAAATAAGGAAGCACTTTGAAGATTTTATAAACACAAAACAATCAGATCCCGATCTTGAAATGCTCCGTCAGCGGCTTATCTATAAAAATACTGCACTTGATGCTGAGCTCAAACAGTTATCCCAAATTCCTCAGAACGATTACGGACTTGCGGAAGCCGGTACAAAACTGCATACCAAGGGATCGGAGAATCAGCTTGAACTTCAGCGATACTCCGAGCAGTACGCGCAAAACACGACTGGTCGAGATATCCATGCAGTTATAGCCCCGGCCGGGGCAAAAGCGCGGCCGCCGTTTGAGCCGGAGAATCTGACCGTGAGCGTAGGATCCTCGACTACCAACGCAGTCGACATTTTGCGGCAACAATACTTTATTCGGCAAAAACTTGCCGGGACAGGATTGATCACAGATGATGCGCTTCTTGCCAAGATAGGGTACTCAGCAACGCCTGAGGATGTTAGTAATCTCTTTCGTGGTATGGGCGGTGGAAAGCTAGGGACGAGTGCGTCTCGATCGATCACTGCTGCTGAAGCTGGTCTGGTCGGTCGGGATATCGATGATGTCATCCTTAATAAAACCACACGAGACGAGGTTACGACCATTCTCACTGATCGGAATTTAAAGTGGAATGCACTTTCTTTAGATAGTAAGGCTGCAATCTTGCGGGAAGCTGAGGAGGAAGCGCGAGCAGGAGTAGATAATCTAAAAACAGATATTGCTCGTTTAGGAAGCGAACTATCCTCAAGGTCAAAACCGTCATTAGCAGATGGTGAACTCGCCGCCCTCACGGATAAAGCTCGTCAGATAGAGGAACTGAGGCGAGCAGAAGCGTTTTATCGTGCGCGCGGAGATACCAATGAAGCGCTTCAATCCATGGCTGACAAAATTTCTGATCTTGAACGTCAGATTGAAACAGCGACAGGAGGCCGCAATGACGGGTTCGACTACATCCTCGCACAGGGCAAACTTACCGCCATAGAGCGAAATCTAGATGAGCTCAATGGTCCCATTGCGATTGTGAACGAGTCATCCGGACTTCCGTACAAAAATGTCCATGACTATATAGCGGAGCAAAACTCAACCAGAAACACCCTGATTGGTACCGATCCTGACGGGTCATTTTATATCCAGCGGCGCGGTACGGATGGCCGATTCGGCGATAAACAGTATTTTGTTGACGGAGAAGGAAAGCCTGATATTGGGAAATGGCGAGACGCTATTAAAGGAGAAATCCGTACCGGTCGCGGTAGTGATCTCCTTGTCGTCTATCAGTTGAATCGTGAGACAGGGGTGAGCTTGGACGTGCAGCTTGACGATCTCATCGATGACACCTATATCCCGACATGGAAACATTTGACCGAATACGCGTTTGATGGTGATACGGTTATTCGTGCATCTGATAATGACTTGGTCACACAGGGGGTCGGGCGTAATAGACTTATTGCCCTTCTGGAAGAGCTCGACCAAAAGGGAACTGAATACGAATCGCTCGTATCGAAATTAAAGTCAAGTCGAAATCTCACTGACGACGCGGCACGAACGCAGGCAGATGAAATAATCAGTCGAGCGCGCGCGAAAACCGGTTGGGAAGAGTATGCATCCGGAACATCGAGCTATTTTGCCCCGGTTGATTATCGAGCTCGCGCACTTTTTTCTAAAGCGCAAAATACCGCCTGGCAGAACTTTACCGATCTGACGAGCGCCATGCAGCGTGATGCCGTGCAGTCTGCGCGGGACGTACACCTGGCCACTCTCAAGCCAGGAACCGCCGATTACAATCGATGGGCGGCAATCTACGAGAAGGCAATGACCGATATCGATGAGGTTTCACAGTTTAACACACAGCTCCTCAACGAAGGGAAAGATACTGATATCGTCGCATTTAACCTCATTGATGCCGGGCACCAGCAGGTCCGATCGCTCAGGCTTCAGCTCGAAGCAGCCGGTGCGCCGGAAGACGTCATAGAAGCGATATCAAGGAATTGGGACACAGAGCTTGATAGCCTCCGTCATCATCCTCGCTTCGGCGAATTTGCACGGATTGACGCCAATGGCGATATCCGGATGATCATGAATGGGCTTGAGACGCCTCAAGAGCCTCTATTTGCCACACAAAACTTTTCGACGCTTTTTGAAGATTTCAAAGATTTCTACCGAACGAGTGATCTGCCCAAAACCGTCAATCGCGGGATCACAAGCCCGCCGCCTGCGTATGTTGCCGAAACTGCTCTGCGAGACCGGTCTATCGCGGCTACCGAAAAATTAGGAACTGCAGAAAATCTCCGGCAAACGGCCATAGCTATACAGGCAGCCCGATCGCAAGGCGGACTAAGTATAGGTGACGTCGTGGCTGCGGTCGGCGGAAGTGCCGCCCTCTACCTCAAACTTAACGCAGCAACAATCGCTTTTGAAAACGCACGCAATGCGCTCGTGGCAGCGCAAGGTCGATTGGATCAAGTGCAGCAAGCCGGTGCTGTTGAGCGACCGGTTGCCAATTTTTCTGGCTCCCCGATAGCAGGTACAGACAGCATTCATCTATCACGTGGCACATTTGTCGGAAGTCAGCTTCACGTATGGGCAGAGGAAA
>MFJZ01000021.1:1856-5989 GCA_001781025.1 Candidatus Gottesmanbacteria bacterium RIFCSPLOWO2_01_FULL_49_10 | reverse complement strand
GCCCTTCAACATGCTGGGATACCGATTGATATCGTGCGAGATACAACGACTATTTCGCGCACTAGTCCTATAGATGTCGCCCTTGCCCACAAAGCAGTATTGGACGCGCAAGCAGAAATAGACCGCCTTGATCAAGATTATCACGTGCTTCATACACTTGTTTTGGACGATATTACTGGAAAAGTACAAGACATTGGTAGCGCGCCACCTGCTGATGTCTATGCAGCACTAGCACAAGCGCAGCGACTCCTTGCCCAAGCACAGAAGGACGTCAAGACGGTAACGGAACAGGTCGTTAGTAATATACAAATCGTTCTTTCTGATGGAACGGTATTGACGGTACCGACAGCAGGAAACGTGAAGATTGAATACGTGGTCTATGGCGCAGATAGCGCTTTTAAGTTTTCCCGCACGCTTAATCCACAACCGTATGCATCACGTGATGAACTTAACACGTACCTGTTCGATTCAGTTGAGTCGTTTTTATCGGAAGGCCGTTTAAGCGATTTGGAGCGGGATAACGACCTTAGTCGAGTGACTGTTCGTCTCGCTGTCGGTGATGCCGAAAACGCAGTACAAGCTGAATTTGATGCGTTAAAGCCCGATCAATACCTTACGGTGCGTTCTGGATACATAACGCGGACTGGTCCAGAAAGAGAAGGGCAAGCCAAAATCTCTGTTCTTCAAACGCAAGTCAACTTGCTTCGCGAAGCCGCGATCGTCAGTCTCCTCAAGAGATTGCCAGGAGTGCTCCCGGGGTTGACGTTCAGAGGAACACAGTATCTAGACGATGAAGAAACAATTACCAATCCTCTGTATCAAGTGCTCGAGAGTGTTATCGATTACGAATTTGCCCGAGTTGACACGCTTCTCAATCCGGCAAGCACAGGAAGAATTGTCGATGTGGAAACAAAAGCAAGAGGAGTAATAGGCGCCTATCTCACACAGTTATCCGGTACGCAACGAAGAGGACTCCCAACGCTTGATCCGGTGAAGATATTGGCCGCGGTAACGTCTCCGGTATTAAGCGCAGTAGATGATTTGGTACCAGCGCTACCCATCGCGCAAGTTGTCCCTAAGCCACGTGTTGCACCTTTGCCCAGTCCATTTTCAGTAACATCGGCTGGAGATGCATCCACCCAAGCTCCCGTAGGGCCACCATCCGGTGCTCCGCAAGCGCCACCTCAGGACACGACTCATCCCACAGCTGCTGCCGCTCTACCCGGACCAGCACCATCTGGTAGTGGTCAAGCTGTCGTCCAAAGACCGCGACAAACATTTGGCAGCATCATGCAGAACTACGTTGCTAACCCTTCGCCCTGGCAAGCAGGGTTAACTCCTAAAGAGCGAGGACTTCAAGGTGTCGCCATGGTTGCCCGATGGGCACTTTTCTGGCCGTCGATGTATTGGGATGCATATCGGTTTATTGCCTTTGGGGTGCCTCGTATACCAGGGGTTATCACAAATATTGGGTCTCGCGGGCAACGGGCGCAACAACCAACAGCTCCACCAGCGACTGGCGGTGCCGGATCCGGATCCGGGACGTCGGCAACGTCAACATCTTTTGTGCCATACGCCTCAACACCGCTTGCGGTCCTTGTAGATACGGTTGTTGGGGAAATCCAACAAACAGACGCTATCACAGATCCGGTAGCACTTGATGTGAAGCGAACAGAAATTACGGCCCAGCTTGCTCTTCTTTCGCAGGTGGCACCAGATGCAGGTTTTACACCCGATCCAGCTGACACGAGTGTAGCCCGGTACACGAGCGATCCACAATTTGCTCGTGCACATAGCATCGTTGATTTATCCCGCCGGATTTTATCCGAATGGAGTAGTCGGCAAGGAACCAATCTATTTGATCCGGATCCGGGGAATGCCCATGCAGCGTCGGAGCGGGGGAAAGCCATGCGCTATGCACATATCGCGTGGGCGCAATTACATCCGCTAGATCCGACAGACAACGCTTCGCGGGGGCCACTTTCTGACTTTGATGCGGCACTCGCCGAAGCAAGCCGGGAGGACAGTGTCGGTTGCAGTGACTGTTCGGTATTTTTAGGCGAAGTATATAGTCAAATAGCTACGATTGATCGCGCGCTTGCGGTGAACAATCAGGCAGAAGCAGATCAATTCCTTGCCAGATTGGACGCATACATCCGATCACATGAGACCGCAGGAGCGGATAAGAATGTTGTTGTGTTTACCGGTGTAACAATGCGGCTCCAGCTTCTTCAGAGCTCCGCAGCCCATCGGTTTGGCAATACGGGAGAAGCTGATCGATTTGCGACACTTGCTCAAAACGAGCGAACGACACTTTTGGGGCATATTATCCAACAGCAGACCGGCGCAACGCCGGATATTACCAGGAGGCTCCAGGCGCTTGCGACAGTCGTTGGTGGTCTCCCGCTATTTTCAACCACCTCAATTGCACAGGTGCCTCCCACCGGAGGTACATCTCCTGGGCCCGGAAGCGGAACCTTGATTCCTCCGCCGCCGTCGGGAGGAGGTAGTGCTCCCGCGCCAGCGGGAACAGCGGGTCCGGGAAGTGCCGGAACGGCGGCCAGGCCAGCTACCCCGGGCAGCTTTGTGGTCGGAACGGATAGTGGGGTAGCGGTCAATCTGGGCATTGCCGAGCTTGCCGGCAGACACGCCGAGTTTGTGAGACAGGGAGACGGCACGTGGACGGTCGCGGATCTGGGTGCCGGAGCACACGTTTTTGTCGGTGCAAGCGAGGCGAGTCTGTCGCCGGTGTCAGAAGGCGCACAAGTAATGCTCGCTGATGGCGTGTTCATCGCCTTTGCCGATCCGGCAGGCAGCCCCGCACCCACGGTATTTGAGGTACGCATTATTGACAACAAACTTTTTTTGACTCCCCGCGGCGCAAATAATGCGCAGGTTCGTATCGATCCTGATGACGCTGCCCAACCCGTGAAAACGTTTGTCGTACACAGAGGAGGATCGACCGGCGTTTCCAAAAGCGCATCACTTCCGGGGGCAGCTCCTTCGGTAGGGCTTACGATCGTGTTGGGTAGAAATCCGGAAGACCTTCCTGTCACCGACCAGCGGACCGGTACCAGTCGGCCGCTTTCCTTTCCGTCGCAGTTGGTGGCAACATTCAAAAATCAGGCTGTTCGTTTCCACCAGCTCTATCACGCGAGGGTAACGATAAGTGGCGAAAACATCGAGATCGCCGTCTCACCATCCGAGTCCTATGCATTTACCAGGGATCAGTGGAAGAGCGTATTTACTCCTGCTCCCGGTGCCCCGACCCGTTGGGAGAGCGAGGAAGCGGTCAATGGCACGGCGTTTCGAGTGGTCAACATACCCATCCGTGATGTAAACGGCAATTGGCTCGTAATCCAGCTCCAGCGTGAGGAGTATGGGTTTTTGAAGGACATCGTTTTGAATGTTGACCAAGCCGGCGACAACAAACCACCGGCACAAACGGGTAGCGCTGCAGCAGGCAGTCATGTGGGCTCCGTGCGGGTATTAAACGAAGACGCGTTTTTCTCCGGCGGCACGATCGAGTACACGGAAAACTATACCGAGGTTGATGCCAGTGGAACCCAGGTGACCAAAAAGCGCCGGGTGCAGACTCCGGCAAGCTGGTGGAATGCCGCTATTGATGAAGAGTTCGGCAAGCTCGTGATTGTCGCTGACGGCATGGGCGGACACGAGGCGGGAGAAGATGCCAGTCGCGTCGCGATTCAAAAAGCATCAGAGGCCTGGTACACCTCGACTCAAACCGATCCGGCCATGCGGTTGCGGGAGGCCATCGAGGCGGCAAACAGAGCAGTCTACGACGCAGTGAAAGCAAAAGGCGGCGGGACGACGATTGTGGCAGCAGTAGTGCCACCCAATGGTCGCGCGATTGTGGCCCACGTCGGAGACAGCCGCGCGTATGTCGTGTCAGCAGACGGGACGCTGGGCACCCGTACTCGGGACCATTCGGTGGTTGATCGGCTGGTCGAGCTCGGACAGTTATCACCGGAGGAGGCCAAAAATCACCCGAAGAAAAACGTCATTTACAGAGTGTTGGGGGATAAGCAAACGGTCGGTCCGGATTTTGTGACGATTGATCAGTGGGATTTGGCAGAAGGGCAGCGATTGATTCTGGGGACAGACGGGCTGTT
>MFJZ01000021.1:1542-1783 GCA_001781025.1 Candidatus Gottesmanbacteria bacterium RIFCSPLOWO2_01_FULL_49_10 | reverse complement strand
GCCGCAGGGGGAGACGATAACATCACCGCAGTCGTGACCTCGCCGGTGTCTTCCCCGGTACGAGCTGCCGAAGACCGCGCTGCGGCCCTTGTCGCCCGGGCAATCGGATCCGGGGTGACCGTGGACCAGGTGAAAGCACAGCCTGCAGTAGTCACCGCAGTGTCTGCACTTGGGGAGGCCATTACCAATGCCGCGCAAACACTCGCAGATAATAGTGCGCTTGATCTTTCCAGCGCCGCTA
>MFJZ01000021.1:0-1505 GCA_001781025.1 Candidatus Gottesmanbacteria bacterium RIFCSPLOWO2_01_FULL_49_10 | reverse complement strand
CTTCTACCGATGAAGTAAAAACGACACTCGCGGCTTCAGGGCTCCTAGCCGGAACCACTGCGACGCCGAATGTGGTCGTTGATGCAGTCAAAGCGCCCATTATCGCCCAAGCCACCGCCCAGGCCCAAGCAATCCGGAGTGGCGTTACAAGCGGGCGCGCGGGATCAGGAGGATCAGGAGGAGGGGCATCTGTGCCCAAGAAGAGCGTTCGGGGTATCCCTTTCAGTGCATCCGTAAAATTCCTCTCGGCTTTTTCGGATACGTTCATCCGTCCGATCTGGGAATACCTTTTGGTTCCGGTTTGGAAGTACCTTGTCGTACCCAATCCGGTGAGTGCGTTTGCAAAACCGGGTGCTACTGATGCGGAAAAGGGTCTTTCCGTCGCCGGACTTATTGTAAGTCGAGGTGCCATTATTGCGGCTCTTGCGCCCACCGGGCCATGGGGTATTGCAGCAGGTATTATCGGGATAGGCTTATTTGACGGGGCGCGCCTTACTGCCCGGATACCCTTCATGCGGGACTATATCCTGGCCCCCAATCCGTTTGCCGCAAGACCGGAAAGACAAGCAGTTTCCACCCTCGCATTAGAAGGAACACGGCTGGTTGCCCATTCTGTGTTGTTTTCTATGGGGCCATTGGGATGGATAGGGAATGCCGCGTTTGCCATTTCTGACCTCCGTCGGATCCTGCCGTCCATACCGTTCTACCATGACCGTATCGCGCCGGTCTTGACCAAGTGGCTCGTATGGGATATACGCTGGCTCAATACATGGGCCAAAACGTGGCCGCCGGAGCTCCAGAACATATTAGCCGGCAGCCGTCAGGGATTTTTTGAACACTACATGAATGCAACGCCGTTAGGGGTTGGAAGGCGTGATTGGAATATAGGATTTGCGATTGCCGATACCTTTGTGTACGCTGCGTCTCGCATTGGTTTCCCACCGCTTCTCCTCTATGATGCCGCCCGAGCCCTCCGTTGGAATACGGAGCGCACGACCGGTGTACTTTCGCCTTGGCATGAATACACGCCGCCAAATTACTGGCAAGAGACAGGGAAAACCGTTAGTATTCTGCCGAATTGGATTTACAACGCGACGCCAAAAAGCAATTTTGTCGTCTGGACCATATCGCGATCCGTGGTATTAACGGGTACAATTCTTTCTACTATTTTTCCTGTTCCGATTGTGCGTGAATTTGCCCTTTCGCTCGTTGGCGAGATGGGGAGTTATGATCTGCACCGGCTTTTTTATGCAGATGGTTGGAATTTTGTCGTTCGTGGGGCGTGGAATCCATTGACCTGGACATTTTTTAAGGCAATTCCGAAAGAAGCACCATCGGCCGCGCCACGAGGGAAAGCGACGGGATTTGCTGGATTTTTGGCATGGAATTGGGCAGAGCCCATCGTCGCGTCGAGCATTACACCGCAATTTATAAAAAATATTTTCCTCAATTCCTCCGATGGAATTATAGAAAATATTGTCAATGCGGCGCCCTTCGGCATAAAC
>MFJZ01000020.1:22710-24170 GCA_001781025.1 Candidatus Gottesmanbacteria bacterium RIFCSPLOWO2_01_FULL_49_10 | reverse complement strand
AACTCTCGCTCTCCCTTCGTAGGCAAAGCATGCACGTTAAACATTTATCATCACCTCCCTTGTATTTACGTCCCAAAATATCTATCTCCAAAATCACCCAATCCCGGCACGATGAACTTGCGGTCGTTGAGATGATCATCTATGGCGGCGGTAAAAATTTTAACTTCGGGGTGTCGTTTCTGTACGCGCTTGATGCCTTCCGGAGCGGATACGATACTGACGATGGTAATGCGTTTAGCTCCCTTTTCCTTCAAGAGAGTCACCGTGTCGTCAAATGAGCCTCCGGTTGCCAGCATGGGGTCGATGACGAGCACTTGATGAGAAGCTAAAATCTTTGGCAGCTTGCGGTAGTATTCCCTCGCTTGGGCGGTCTGCTCATCGCGTTCCAGACCCACAAACCCGACGGATACCGCGGGCAAAAAATCCTGAATGGCAAAGAGCATCGCCAAGCCCGCACGCAAGACCGGCACGACGACGACCTCGTCTTTGAGCTTCCTGCCCGTCATAGGGGAAAGCGGGGTCTCAATGCGCACATTTGCCGTCCCCAAGCCCTTCATGACCTCGACAAGAAGTATTTTTGAGACGATCCCCGCGTGCCGCCGAAACTCCTCGGTCGTCGTTTCTTTCCGCCGAATGACGGTAAGCGAGTGATCGATGAGGGGATGGCGTACCTCGATAACGTTTTTCATAACGGTATTCCCTCGGCATTAAAAAACAAATTTTTCCCCGTGGGATCATAATCGGAATCTTTCATCCATACGTCAGCATTCAACCATCGGATATCATCGGATCGTAAACGTGCTAGGTTCTCGAAGTTCCAAAAATCACCATTCCTATCGATACCGATGTAAAAACAACCCTTGCAACGCATACCATCCTTGTAGGTATTCTGTGCAATGCACCACCTCTCCTGACCATTCGGATGAATATCCTGACCATTGGGTTGTCGACCCTGTCGATGCACACGGCAACTTAATCCGTTCGTTGGTCCAAATATAGGCATCAACCGTGTAAACGCCGAAGAGGGAACATATATTCTTTTTTTCCCCTTTGCCATAAGATAGCGGCTTACCGTTGAAATATAGTAGTCTCCCTGATAGGAACCATTAGCCTTGATCAGGGGAGATAAGTAATCATCGGCAAACTCATCTTTGGCGTCAATCACGTAGGCTTTCTGAGCTCCGAGTTTAAACGTTTTTTTCTTAATCGCTTCCAGATCATCTCCTTGCTGCCCGAGATCCAAGGTAAGGGCGATCACCTCAGCTTTGTAGGTGTCTTGTATCCATTTGAGCATGACACTCGTGTCCAGTCCACCAGAAAACAGGAGCACGACGCGCTTGACATCGCCAATTCTTCCTTCGTACGAAGATACTTTTGTATACGCATCCTGATTCATAGAGTATCTCCTGACATAAAAAAAGAGCCGGTGATGGCTCTTTTTAAAAACGATACGTGCGATG
>MFJZ01000020.1:15465-22607 GCA_001781025.1 Candidatus Gottesmanbacteria bacterium RIFCSPLOWO2_01_FULL_49_10 | reverse complement strand
CGTTTTTCCCGTCAGGTGCTTTTGAAAAAGCGCTCTGAAGATATCGCCTTTGGTCACCATACCGACCACCCTGTCGTCTTTGCGGGAAAGTACCGGCAGCTGATTGAGGCGCCTTGCAATCATCCGGGACAAGGCGCGCATAACGGGCAAATCTTCTCGGGTGTAGATCACGCGTTTACACATGATATCACGAGCTTTTCTGGTGTTAAGCTCATGAATCCGTTCCTCCATTTCCTCAAAATCATACGCGGTAAAGAGGTCTTCCAGCAGATCCCCGTAGTTGGGATACAAAAGCTTCAAAACGTCTTCTTTGGTGATGAGTCCGACGAGGTTCTTTTTGCCGTCAACTACGGGGAGCGCGTTGACGTGTTTTTGAAAGAGTGTTTTCCACAGCTCCCGAAGCGTCGTTTCCGGACGAACGACGGTTACGCGGGCACTCATGACGGTATCTACTTTCATAAGAAACTTCTGGTACGTTCGGGAAGAGTGTACGGCAACCAACAAAAACTGTCAATGAAGCGTAAAGTTAATGGGTCAGGGGCATTTGCCGGGACCGGTGTCGCCGCAAAACTTTAAGCTCGAGAAGCGACCTTCGCATGATGGCTTGAGCCGCACTAAATTCCTCGCCCTTCCCCTTATGTGCGAGCACTTCCTTGGCGCGCTCCTGGGCTTCCTTTATCGCCCGCTCGTTGATCTCGTCGGCATGAACGGCCCGGGAGACAAGGATCGACACGATCTTTTTGGTCACTTCCATAAATCCTCCGCCGATTGCCAAATAGAGGTGCTTGTTGGCGGTGGTAACTTTTATTTCTCCTTCTGACAGGACGGTAAAAAGCCCGGCGTGCCGTGGCAAAACGCTGATCGTGCCCTGGGGCGTCGGCACGCTCACCGCATCCACGCTATCCGTGTATGCCGTGCGATCAGGAGTGACTATTTCAAGGAGAAAGTTCATATAATAGCAAAACAAGTCAAAAGCAGAACGAGCAAAACGAGAGAAATTTTTACCTTGTCTCGCTCTTGACTTGTCTTGCTCGTCTTGCTTTTACTTAACCTCATCAATACTCCCTACCATATAAAACGCCTGTTCGGGCTTGCCGTCATGCTTGCCGTCCAAGATTTCCTTAAAACCGCGCACTGTATCCTCCCGCGTCACATACTTACCTTCGCGGGCGGTAAACACCTCGGCGACAGACATGGGTTGCGTCAAAAATCGTTGAATTTTCCGGGCGCGCGACACCGTGAGCTTATCTTCCTCTGAAAGTTCTTCCATGCCAAGAATCGCAATAATATCCTGAAGGTCTTTATAGCGTTGAAGCACGCGCTGGACGCCTCGCGCTACCCCGTAGTGCTCCTGTCCGATCACCCCGGGCTCAAGGATCCGGGAGTTTGAAGATAGCGGGTCGACCGCCGGATAGAGTCCCTGCTCGGCAATTGCCCGCTCAAGGGCTATCGAGCTATCCAGATGCGCAAACGTTGCTACGGGTGCCGGGTCCGTATAGTCGTCAGCCGGCACATACACTGCCTGAACCGAGGTGATGGAGCCTTTCTTGGTCGAAGTAATGCGCTCCTGAAGCGCTCCCATTTCAGAGGCAAGTGTCGGCTGGTATCCGACGGCAGATGGGATGCGGCCCAAAAGCGCCGAAACCTCACTCCCCGCCTGAGCGAAGCGGAAAATATTGTCGATAAAAAGAAGCACATCCTGTCCTTCCTCGTCACGGAAATACTCTGCCATCGTCAGGCCGGTAAGGGCTACTCGAAGCCGGGCACCCGGTGGTTCGTTCATCTGGCCAAAGACAAGAGCAGTTTTGTCTATGACGCCTGACTCCTTCATGTCCCGCCACAGATCATTTCCCTCCCGTGACCGTTCCCCCACTCCGGCAAACACCGAGACGCCACCATGGACTTCTGCCACATTGTGGATAAGCTCCTGAATAAGGACGGTTTTGCCAACTCCTGCTCCACCGAATATGGCGATCTTCCCACCTTTCACAAACGGGGCAATAAGATCAATAACTTTTATGCCGGTCTCAAGCACTTCTTGTTTGGTGCTCTGGTCGACGAGCGACGGGGCCTGCCTATGGATAGGGTACAGTTTGGCATTTGCGACGGCTCCTTTATCATCGAGGGGCTCTCCGATCACATTAAATATCCGGCCCAATGTCCCTTTGCCGACAGGGACACGGATTGGGGCACCTGTCGCCGTCACCGTGTCGCCGCGCCTCAAGCCGTCCGTCGGTCCCATGGCAACCGCGCGCACTCTCCCCTCACCCAAATGAGAGGCAACTTCGACCACGAGCGTTTTGGTCGCCAACGCGCTGCTTTGAATCGTGAGTGCCTCATACAGAGAGGGCATGTAGCTTTCGGAAAATTGTACGTCAACGACAACGCCCATGACCTGGACGATTGATCCTAGTTTTATGTTCTTTTGATTGGCTTTTACCGTTTTTTGTTTCATAGAGGCATCCTATACCTCAACTGCCAGCCTGGCAGTCACCATGTCGGTAATCTCATACGTAATCTTTTCCTGCCTGGCTTTATTGTAGACGAGCGTTAAATCAGATACGAGGCCGGTCGCGTTATCGGTCGCGTTTCTCATGGCAATCATCCGCGCGCTGTGTTCGCTCGCCTCCGCCTCAAGGATAGCATCGCGTATCTGATTTTCTAAGTAATGGGGAATAAGCGCGCGAAAGACTTCTTCGGGATTAGGTTCAATCAGTATCTCGCCGGTTTCTCGTTTCTCAGGTGCCACTCCCCCTGCAACAGAAAGCGGGAGTATAGTCTTTCTCCTTGGGACCTGCTTTAAGGCCGAAATGAACTCGTTATAGACAAGCTCAACGCTGTCAATTTCGTTTTTCAGGTATTCGGTCGTTACCAGCGCACTGACTGCCGGGACGATAGACACAAACGGCACACGGTCGGAAAAGTCAGCCAGAAGTTGGGCATTAAAGTGAGACAGAAAGTACGCACCCTTTTTCCCGACCACGATATAACGATCACGTGCCAGATCCGGATACTCGCGTGCCAGAAACCGAAAAAGAGTCGTGTTAAGACACCCGCATAGACCCTTGTTTGTCGTAAGCAGGACGACGAGCCGTTTCCCGCTCGTACTCTTGGATTTGCCTAAGAGCTCGTGATGTGCGCTATCTACCCGGGGTGAGAGCCGCACAACCATCTCATAAATTTTTTGCGCGTAGGCTTTCCCCGCGAGCGCCTGAAGTTGTGCTTTTTTCATGCGAGAAGCGGCAACGAGCTCCATCGCGCGGGTTATCTGAGCAATGTTTTTTGCGGACTTGATTCTTCGTTTAATGAGTCGAATGTTTGCCATGATTATTTTTGGGAAAATTGTTTTTTAAACTCCTTTATCGCGTCTTTGAGAGACCGCTCGATCCCATCGGTCATGACTTTTTCTTTGACCATTGCCAGGAGCGTCTTTTGGTAGTGGTCTTCCAGAAATACGAGGAAATCCCGCTCAAACTGGGTAATGTCTGCAACCGCGATATCATCAAGCTCTCCACTTGTGCCGGCCCAAATGACCGCAACCTGTTTTTCGATGGGGATCGGCGTGTATTGCCCTTGTTTAAGAAGCTCCATCATGCGCATACCCCGGTCAATTTGCTTCTTGGTCGTCTCGTCGAGTTCTGAAGAAAATTGCGCAAACGCGGCCAAATCCCGGTATTGTGCAAGGTCCAGGCGCAAATTTCCCGATACTTTTTTCATGGCCTTAATCTGGGCCGCGCCTCCCACGCGGGAGACAGATAGACCGACATTGATGGCTGGCCGTTGTCCGGCATAAAACAGGTCGGACTCAAGAAATATTTGGCCATCGGTAATCGATATGACGTTTGTCGGGATATACGATGACAGATCACCGGCCTGTGTCTCTATAATAGGAAGCGCCGTCAGAGATCCCCCGCCTTGCGTTTCGCCCAACCGGCATGCGCGTTCCAAAAGCCGGCTATGAAGGTAAAATACGTCACCTGGATACGCTTCACGCCCTGATGGGCGCCGCAGGACCAGGGAAATTTGGCGGTATGCCCACGCGTGCTTACTGAGATCATCATACACGACGAGCACATCTTTTCCTTTATCCATGAAATATTCGCCAATCGCACATCCTGCGTACGGGGCTAGGTACTGAAAGGCCGTGGGGTCGCTGGCTGACGCACACACGACGATCGTGTGCTCGAGAGCCTTGTGTCGGGATAGCTGGGCGATCACCTGGGCCACACGCGACGTTTTTTGCCCGATCGCAACATAAATACAGATCACTCCTTCTTTCCGTTGATTGATGATCGTGTCAACGACAACTGCAGTTTTACCGGTATTTCTATCGCCAATGATAAGCTCCCGTTGTCCGCGGCCGATCGGAATCATGGCGTCGATTGCTTTGATGCCGGTCTGCAGAGGCGTTGATACGGGTTGACGTTTCGTGACCCCGGGGGCAATTTTTTCCAACGGATAGCGGATTTTAGTCGCAAGCGCTCCCTTACCATCTAACGGATCGCCCAGGGGGTTGACTACCCTGCCCAAAAACGACTCGGCGACCGGAACAGAAAGAAGGTTGCCCGTCGCCCGGACTTCATCTCCCTCAGAAAGTTTGAGGTAATCACCCAAAACAATTGCGCCGACTGACTCTTCTTCTAAATTGACGACCACCCCGGATACCCCACCGGGAAATTCCAGGAGCTCGAGGTATGAAGCCTGTGGCAAACCCCCAATCCGCGCAACACCATCTGCTATGGCGCTCACAAACCCTACCCTCCGGGCTTGCGTTGCGGGCTCAAACGCTTGTATTTTTTTGGACAATTCGTGCGCAATGCTCTTTGATACCTCGTCTCTCATACGAGTGACTCCTTCATCGCTTGGAGTTGCCCCAAGAGTGTCGTGTCGAGTATCCAGTCTCCGACGCGAATGAGAATTCCTCCCAATGTCGCGCTATTGACCCGGCACTCAAGGGTCACCGGATGAGCAAGGAGCGTCCCCAAAAACGCCTCAATCGTCTGGCGTTCTCGGGGCGTCAGGGCTGCCGCACTTTCCACACGGGCAATCTGCTGTTTCTTGGCAGAGGCGGTCACCTTTCGGAGAAGCTCGCGTACCTTGGGTAAAAACACAGGAGTTTTGCCCTCCTGCTTCATATAGTTGGTGACGCCCATGACGAATTGATTTGCGTCTTTTCGGAGTGTATCCATAAGCGTTATACGCGTGTGTCAGGAACCCTGTTTTTTGGCATGCACCTCAAGCTCCTTTAGATGTTTTTCAATAAGCCGATGTTGGTCTTGAGGAGAAAGGACGGCGGAAACAAGCCTCTTTGCCATTTCCCCAGCAAGCTCGACCGTCTCCCGACGAAGATCAAGAAGCATGGAGGTGTGAAGCGCCTCTGCCTGTTGCCCGGCTTTACGAAGGAGTTCCTGCGCATCTTTATGGGCAACGTCTACGATGTCCCGTTCCGCTACTTTTCCCTGCTTCTTGGCGTCTTCTATAATGACCCGTGCCTGGCTTCTTGCTTCCGAGAGAAGCTTGTCTTTGCGAACCCCAAGTTTTGCCTCTTCCTGCTTCATGCGCTCAGTAATCTCGAGTCCTTCCCGAATCTCTTTGCGACGTTTCTCAAGTATCGCCAAGATCGGCTTAAACAGTAACCTCGTCAACACGATCATAATAACCAAAAAGTTTACGATCTGTGCCAAGAGCAACTTTGGTTCAATGCCTAATTTTTCCATACATAAAAGGATCAAAAGCGGCAAGCAGAAGATAGGAGTACCCGTCCTCTGATGCGACCGTTTGACAATTCCGTATCAGTCCCCTCGCTACACAAACTTTATAATAAGCCCTGCGACCAATGCGTAAATCGCAATGGCCTCGGCGAACGCGACCCCCAAAATCATGCTCGTCCGTATGTCGCTTGCGGCTTCGGGATTTCTCCCGATCGCCTCCATCGCTTTGGCAGTCAGGAGCCCAATCGCCAGAGCCGGCATTCCCCCCCCTACGGCTACGGTAAGTCCAGTCATAATAAGTTTTACTGATGCTTCATCCATGTATTTTTACACCTCCTCCGCTATGTGTTTCTCATGTTCACCATGAGATACCGCCACGTTTAAAAATACTCCCGTCAGCATGGAAAATACAAGTGCTTGTATAAATCCGACAAAAAGTTCCATCGTTAAAAAGGGCAACGGGACGATGAATGGCATGAGAAATGCCATAACGGCAAGGAGTACTTCTCCAGCGAAAATATTGCCAAACAACCGGAATGCAAAAGAGATGACTTTGGAAAGCTCCGATACAATCTCGAGAATTCCCAAAATAAAGTAGATGGGATCCTTAAAATTCAAAAACCGTGAGCTATAGTGGATCCCAACCTTCGTAAATCCAAAGTACTGTATCGCAACAACGGAAACAATGGCCAGGGCCAACGTCGTGTTGAGATCTGCCGTTGCACCGCGAAAGAGCGGAGTGAATTCAACGCCATGAAAAAACCCTATGGTACCCACCCCCGGCAGGAGACCTACCCAATTGGCGGTAAGGATAAAAATGAAAAGAGACCCAACCAAGGGGAAAAAATGCGAAACATACGTCCCGGTGACGCTTTCAAAAAAATCGTAGAGACCTCCGACGACAAGCTCGACGACCGACTGGGAGTGGGAAGGGACGAGGGTCAGCTTTCGGGTGAGGAGGATCGACCCCAGAGTCAGAAGGATCATGACGAGCCAGGTAGTCAGAAGGGCGTTTGATATCGGAAATCCGTAGATGGTCCCCAATTTTTCTGCAGCAAGTGAAATGTGTGGCATAACGGTTTATTCTTTTCGTATGATTGCCTGTATGATCCTCACCAAATTGAGAAACGATACGACAACACCAAGAAACAACAAGGAGAGGGTTGCCCTTGGATACGTACCCCACCTCCGGTCAAGATAGACTCCAAGAAACACCCCTCCCGCTATCGGTATGGCGATTGCAAACCCTACTTCACCAATAAGTCCAAGATAGCGTAAGTCAGAACCGGTACCAACGGTATCTTTTTTTGCTTTGCGGACGGTCTTTTGTACTGTCGCTTCGCCCCGGGTCAGAACAATATCAAACTCCTCGCTTTTTTCGTTTTGACCCATGTCGCCCTTCACGTTTCGTCACCTCCTGTTATTCTATAA
>MFJZ01000020.1:14080-15445 GCA_001781025.1 Candidatus Gottesmanbacteria bacterium RIFCSPLOWO2_01_FULL_49_10 | reverse complement strand
GGCCGCTTGCCGAGACAATCGCATCCGCTTGCCAATACGCCCAGGTGCGCACATACACTTTCGGGAACACGACCATCTCGAGGCTTCCGGTCAGATCTTCCAATCGGATAAATGCCATCTCGTTATTTCCCATCTTCGTCGTTATGCGCTTGATCGAAGTCACAATACCCGCGACGCGAATCCTGCTACCTACCGAGTGGGTAGTAATCTCCCCGATAGGCGTCGTACCGGACTCCAGGAGTTTTTCAAATACTCTTGCAAGCGGGTGCTCCGTCAGGTAAAACCCTAAGAGTTCCTTCTCAAAGGCCAGAAGCTGCTCGCGGGGAAGCTCGGGAGCCCCCGGCAACAGGGGTACGGGATCATCCCCAGAGACGAGGGAATCAAAGAGCCCAGCTTGACCCGCAGCAACCGCTTTTTTTTGTTTATGTGCCTGCTCCAAAATGTCAGAGACTGCGCCCAGTAGCTGCGCCCTCCCTCCGAAGGCGTCCATTGCTCCGGATTTAATAAAGCTCTCGATCGTCTTGCGGTTAACTTTCGATATATCGACGCGGTTCACAAAATCATAAACGGATGCAAACGGCCGGTTTCCGCCCCGCGCGGCGAGGATACTTTCTATTGCCGCGCTCCCGACGTTTTTAATAGCAGAAAGTCCAAAACGTACGCTCCCGTCCTGAATTGCAAACTCGACGTCTGAGGCATTAATATCCGGAGGAAGAAGCCCTATGCTCATTCGCCGACACTCCTCGACAATCATGCCGATCTTCTCATCGCGAGCAGGGCCGGTATTGGCTCGCGACTCTGCGGTCAAAACCGCAGTCATGTATTCAACGGGGTAGTTGGCTTTAAGGTACGCTGTTTGATACGCGATAGTGGCGTAACAGGCAGCATGGGCCTTGTTAAACCCATACCCTGCAAACGGCTCAATGAGAGTAAATACTTCCTCAGCCTTACGCTGAGATAGACCGTTTTTGACACATCCGTTGATAAACTTTTCCTTTTGTTTCTTCATTTCCGTAGGAATTTTTTTCCCCACGGCTTTTCGAAGTTTATCAGCATCCCCCCATGAATACCCTGCCAGATGTATGGACGTCAACAAGACGTCGTCCTGGTAACAGATAAGGCCGTAGGACTCCCGAAGCGCTTCTTTCAGTCTGGGATCTGGATAAGAGATAAGCGCCGGATTGTGTTTTCGTTTGATAAATTCGGGAATGACCGCCATCGGCCCGGGACGGTAGAGCGCCACCATTGCCATGAGGTCAAAGATGCTTGAGGGTTTAAGCTCCTTTATGGAACGGCGCATGCCGGAGGATTCAAGCTGAAATATGCCGGTCGTTTCTCCCATCGAAAGCATGGCAAACGTTTTTC
>MFJZ01000020.1:13025-14029 GCA_001781025.1 Candidatus Gottesmanbacteria bacterium RIFCSPLOWO2_01_FULL_49_10 | reverse complement strand
TTATAAATTCCAATGCCTGGGAAAGAATGGTGAGGTTGCGAAGCCCCAAAAAATCCATTTTTAAAAGTCCCACACCATCCTCCCCAATGGTGTACATGTCGTATTGGGTGACGATCTTATCTCCCCGAGCCTCCCGCTGAAGGGGTGCATACGTCACGAGGGGCTTATCGGCAATGACTACGCCGGCTGCGTGAACCGATGCGTGCCGGGCGACTCCCTCAAGCTTTCTGGCAACATCGAGAAGCTTCTTTGTTTCTGCCTCCGCGCTATAGGCGCGCGCAAGATCGGCAGACTGGGCGAGTGCGCGATCAATCGTCATGGCACTTCCCTGAAATCCCGGAGGTATCATCTTGGAAATTCTGTCCGGACCTAAGTAAGGCATGCCGAGTGCGCGGCCTGCATCGCGTACGGCACCCCGGGCTTCCATCGTCCCAAAAGTAATAATCTGTGCTACCCTATCGCTCCCGTAACGATCGGTCACGTATGCGATCACCTCATCGCGCCGATCGTCTGCAAAGTCGAGGTCAATATCCGGAGGAGACGGACGGTGGGGATTGAGAAACCGCTCAAACGGAAGATGAAAATAAAACGGGTCGATACCGGTGATGCCCAAAATGTATGAGACGACGGATCCGGCAGCTGAACCTCGGCCCGGGCCGACCGCAATGCCCTGCTTTTTGGCCCAGTTCACAAAGTCCTGGACAATGAGAAAATACGTTGCGTACCCGCGCGTACCGATGATGTCAAGCTCATAGGCAATCCGTTCTTTCACTTCTTTTGACGCTTCGGGATACCGATCTCCCTGTCGCTCACGCACCAAACGCGTGAGGTAGCTATTCGGTGTTTCCTTCTGGGCGAGGGGATATTCGGGGAGTATCCACTTGCCGACATCAAGCGTCAGATCACACATGTCCGCTATTCGTTTGGTATTTTCTATCGCTTCTGGATATTGGATGAAGAGCTCTTTCATTTCGTCAGGAGAGCGCATATAGAAATCAGGGCTG
>MFJZ01000020.1:6983-13006 GCA_001781025.1 Candidatus Gottesmanbacteria bacterium RIFCSPLOWO2_01_FULL_49_10 | reverse complement strand
GATTTTTCTCGAGGATCGTGTGCTGGGTCTGAACACATAAAAGTATTTCCTGCGCCTCGGCATCGCCGCGGTCGACATAATGGATGTCATTGGTCGCAACAAGCGGAAGCCCGAGCTTTTTTGCAAGTTTTACGAGCTTTTCATTGACCATGTCACAATCCGGTATGCGCGGATGGCGCTGGAGCTCTATGTAGTAATGATCCGGACCAAATAGTTCGCGGTAGATTTTGGCGATCTTTTCCGCTTCCTCATCCTGGTTATGACGAAGAAGGTTTGGTACCTGCCCCTGGAGACACGCGCTCAAACATATAAGACCCTCTGCGTGTTTCGTCAAAATATCCCAATCAATTCTCGGACGATAATAGTACCCTTCAAGGTGCGCGTGGGTCACGAGCTTCAAAAGATTGCCATATCCGGTCTCGTTTTGGGCAAGAAGGATGAGGTGGTACGGATCCGTATCGACTTTGGCTTCTTTGTCAAATCGACTCCGTCGGGCAACATACGTTTCAACACCGATAATAGGCTTTATTCCTGCTGCCTTGGCTTTAAGGTAAAACTTAAATGAGCCATACATCGCGCCGTGGTCAGTAACGGCAAGGGCACTCATGCCGTAGGACTTTGCGCGTTCGATCAGATGATCAAGCTTCCCCAAGCCATCCAGAAGGGAGTATTCACTATGTGTATGAAGGTGGACAAAATCAGCCATGGTTACGCTCGTTGTGGTAATTGTCTATGTGTATTTTCCATACCTTCCTCCCATTGGACTAATTTTACGAGCCCCGGTGCTTTCTCAAGAGCTTTGGCGTTATACATCGCGTGATCTGCCTTATGGACGATGACCGCTTCTGACTTTAGTTCATTTTTCCCACCGACAAATTCTGCGTATCCCATGCTTATACCAATAACTCTAAGCGCATTGAGTATTTTTGACTTATTTTCCAGACCCTCTTTCAACCGGTATCGAAATAGTTCCGGCGTCTCGTTGTTTACATCAGGCAGGATGATACCAAATTCATCTCCTCCAAAACGAGCAACAACGTCAGTCTGACGGGAAGATTGGCGCAAAAGCTCGGCAACTATCTTAAGCACTTCATCTCCGGTTGCATGCCCAAAGGCATCGTTGACGCCGGACTTAAAATTATCCAAGTCAAGAAATAAAATACCAACGCGTTTTCCATGTCGAGCGGCATCGGCGAGCATACGCGTGAGTTCCGCCTCAAAACCTCGGCGATTATAGAGATCAGTGAGAATGTCATGATCCAGTTTTTGACCTAGCTCCTCGATATGTCTCTCCAGGCTAATTTGAGTAGCGGCTTGACCGATAAGTATAGGGTTATTTCCGTGTTTTTGAAAAAAGGAAACTTTATCCTCGCCGAGTGCGTCTGCATACTGGGTGAGGGTATCGTACGCCTTATGTGCCACGCGCGGATCGGCGATTCTCCCTTCGTCGGCGATGCCTTTTCCGATAAATACGGTGCTCAATTTTGCATCTTTTGATTCTGTCATAGACACAACCATCACCTAAGTCTGGCGAGTAAACCGTTACGGACAATGCTCATATCCATAGTTCCGGACAGTTTTTTCCGAACATTACCAAGCAAGTACAATAGCGCTTGTTCTCTGCCGTTCTTGTAATCCTCTACCGCTTTCGGATTTTCTGCCAAGACCTGATTGATGATTTTTTCTAAATCCTCGTCTGATACCGAAGTAGTTGCAGTCGCTTGTACAATCTGATCCAAAAGTTGTGCCGGCGTCACACACGCCACATCAACTTTCTTGTTAATAATCCAATTCGCAATCGCTTTTGGCGAAATCTGATATAGTTTGATCGCTTGATTCCCGGTATCGAGCGTGGCTTTTACCGCTTCTTCAAAATAATCTGAGCGCTTACGACTCTCTACCAACAACCCCGCATCATACTCACTTAATCCATACTCTTGCATAAATCTTGTTCTTTTTGTATCAGGCAACTCCCCAATTTGAGATTTGAAATTTGAAATTTGAGATTGCGCAAAACGCATCGGCGGTATATCCGGCTCCGGGAAGTAACGGTAGTCATGCGCCTCTTCTTTCTCCCGTTGGGCGATAGTGACCCCTTTGGATTCCATAAATCCCCGCGTCTGCTGGGTAGGCATCTCTCCGCGTTCCAAAAGCTCTGTTTGCCTCTCTATTTCATAGGTTATGGCATTCCTGGCAAACTTAAATGAGTTGATATTCTTTATCTCCACCCGATACGCCGGAAGTTTGTTTTTGTTTGGAATTTTGGATTTTGATATTGTTTGGGATTTGGGATTTGGGATTTGGGATTTGCGAATAGACACCGAAGGTTCTATTCGCATACTCCCTTTCTCCATGTCCGCCCCGGAAATCCCCAGGTACCGCACGATCTGTTGGAGCTTTTTGGCAAATACATCTACTTCTTCGACTGAACGGAAATCCGGCTCGGTGACGATCTCAACCAGCGGCACACCACTCCGATTAAAGTCCACGAGGGACACACGTTGCCCGTCCACGGTGGCGTGCATGAGCTTGCCCGTATCCTCCTCCAAGTGTACTCGATGAATTCTGATAGTTTTGAGTTTTGAGTTTTGAGTTTTGAGTTCTAACGATCCATTGATCGCGAGAGGTTGATCGTATTGGCTTATCTGATATCCTTTCGGAAGATCCGGATAAAAATAGTGTTTTCGGTCAAATTTAGATTCTTCGTTTACCGTGCACCCTAAGGCAAGCCCCAATAGGATTGTCCACTCGACGGCTTTTTTGTTTGGGACCGGGAGCGCTCCGGGTAGCCCTAAACATATCGGACAGAGCTGCGTATTGGGCTCCTTTCCGAACTGATCTGCCGGACAGCCGCAAAACATTTTACTCGCCGTGGCGAGTTCCACATGAATCTCGATCCCGATAATCGGTTCGTAAGTTGTCAATTCTTGATTCATAGATTTGGTTTTATTTTGTACCATTCGGTCTCATGCTCATATGCGTAAGCAATTTTGTACAGTTTCTCTTCTGCAAACTGTGAACCGATGATTTGCATACCTACCGGAAGACCATCCACAAATCCGGCCGGCATGTTAATCGCTGGCACGCCAGCTAGATTCACCGGGCACATAAAAATATCTGATAAATACATCGATAAAGGATCAGTAGTTTTCTCGCCAATCGCAAAGGGAGTAGAAGGAAAAGAAGGGACGATCAAAACATCAACATTGCTAAACGCATCGTCAAAATCCTTTTTTATCAGGGTACGGACTTTTGCAGCTTTCAGGTAATACGCATCGTAGTAACCGGCTGACAATGCGTACGTGCCGATCATGATGCGGCGCTTGGCTTCTTGTCCGAACGTTTCTCTCGTATATCCATATCGTATTCCGTCAAAACGGGCTAAGTTCGAGCTAATTTCTGAGGGAACTAAAACGTAATAACACGCCATGGCATACTTAGTATGGGGTAATGATACATCGACTATCTCAGCGCCAAGATTTTTTAATACTTCGGTTGCGGTTTCTATAACACGGCGGATGTTACCATCCATACCGTTAGCATCAAAATATTCTTTTGGCAGCCCGATTTTCATTCCTCGGATAGGTCGACCTAACCATGATGTGTATTTCGGCACGGGAACGTCTGCGCTCGTCCCGTCATACGGATCTTTTCCGGATGTGATCTCGCACACAAGCGCATTGTCATAAACAGTCTTTGTAAGATGGCCGATGGTATCAAATGAAGATGCCATGGCGATAATGCCATAGCGGGGTACGCGACCGTATGTAGGCTTGATGCCGACGAGGTTACAAAATGCTGCGGGTAGCCTGATGGAGCTCCCGGTATCGGTACCTGTGGCTGCCAAACACATACCGGTCGCAACAGCAGCGGCCGAGCCGGAACTCGAGCCTCCGGGCACTCGCGTCAAATCATAAGGATTTTTGGTGGGGCCATAATCGCTATTTTCTCCGGAAGAGCCATGCCCCCAGGCATCTTCATTTGTTTTGCCGATCACGATTGCTCCTGCTTCTTTTAGCCTACATACCGCAGTCGCATCATACGGTGGAATATAGTGTTCAATGATTTTAGCACCTGCGGTAGTCCGGATATTTTGCGTAGAATAAAGATCTTTCGCCGCAACGGGAATTCCCAAAAGAGGCTTATTGACCCCTTGCGCTATCAATTGATCAGCGTCCTGAGCTGCTTTTGTTGCTTCCTTTTGGGCGACGGTCAAAAAGGCATGGATTTGGGGATCGATCGCGGTAATGCGCTCAAGAGAGGCCTGCACAAGCTCCGCTGCAGAGAATTCTTTTTTATGAAGCTTCTCACGCGCTTCTTTTATCGTTAAGTCAGAAAGATCCATAAAAGACTATTCTTCAAAAATGGCTTTCACTCGAATATGTCCGTTGTGCGATGCGGGAGCATTTGACAGAACCTGTTCTTGCGTTAATACCCGACTCGTGTCTATCTCATCTTCACGAAATACGTTCACTCGCCCAGTCACTTGAGAGGTAGATTCTACTTTTTCTGTAGACACTTTTTGGAGTTGAGATATATAGTCAAGTATAGAGGCTAGCTGCGGATAAAGTTTCTTCTCTTCGTCGGGTCCTAGCTTTATATTTGCTAGTTTTGCAATGTGTTGTATGTCTGAGGTGGATAGGGTATCACTCATGATGCTGCCATTATACATGATAATCCGTTACTCCTAAGACATGAAGTGGATAAGGAGCCGTGCGGAAATAACTTAGTCAGAGTGTTGGTAGATAGCGTGCGATCTCCCAATCCGTCACCGCGGTCCTGAATGCATCCCATTCCTGCTCTTTTGCTTCGAGATACCTTCTCCAGGTATATTCGCCAAATGCCTCCCGCACGATACTCCCTTTTTCAATCTCGGCCATCGCCTCACGCAAACTTGCCGGCAATTTCGTGACGTAGTGCTGGGCAAGTTTGGCGTCATCAAATTCAAATAAGTTTTCCTCAACCGGCTTGGGAGCCTTCAATCCTTTTTTTATTCCCTCAAGTCCAGCTTTGAGAAGTACCGCAAACGTTAGGTATGGATTGCCAGACGGATCCGGGCACCGTATTTCTATCCGGGTCGCTTTTTCCTCGTACCCCTTGGAGACTTTCGGGATCCGAATGAGTGCCGACCTGTTGATGCGGGCCCAACAGACATACGCCGGCGCCTCAAAGCCCGGCGTCAACCGCTTATACGAGTTGACCGTGGGAGCAAATACACCTGCAATCTCCCGTGCATAGGTCAGTTGCCCTGCTATAAACTGATACGCGGTTTGAGACAAACTGTACGGATCTTTGCGGTCGAAACACACATTCTTGCCATTTTTCCAGATACTCTGGTGCGTATGCATGCCGCTGCCGTTGATGCCATAAAACGGCTTCGGCATGAAGGCGGCATAAAATCCGTGGCTGTGTGCGATGAACTTGGCAGCCATCTTGAGCGTAATCGTATTATCAGCCGCGCGCAGTCCCTCGTCGTAGCGGATGTCCAGCTCGTGCTGATTATTGGCTACTTCATTGGTGCTCGTCTCGGTGGCTATCCCCATAGCGTCGAGGGCTTCCATGATCTCGCGCTTGATGGTATAGCTCTCATCCATGATGAGATTAAAGTAATAGCCATTTCCCGCCGACGTCCTCATGATATTGCCATGTTCATCTTTCGGAAAAAGGAAAAATTCGCATTCAGGACCGGCATAATAGGATAGCCCGAGTTTTTTAGCCTCTTTGATCGCGCGTTTCAAAATATTTCTCGGATCGCCTTCAAACGGTTCATGATTAGGCTTGTAGACGTCACAGATAAACCGCGCGACTCTTCCGCCGGACTCGTGATTGCGCCACGGTAGGAGGGCGTAAGTCGCAGGATCCGGCATGAGAAACATGTCTGATTCGTGTATCCTCGCGTATCCTTCAATCGACGAGCCGTCGATCCACACGCCCCGCTCGAGAGCCTCTGTCAGATTGTAGACGGGGATAGTGGAATTTTTGATCGCTCCGAGGAAATCCGTAAACTGGAGATCGATAAAGGC
>MFJZ01000020.1:4114-6960 GCA_001781025.1 Candidatus Gottesmanbacteria bacterium RIFCSPLOWO2_01_FULL_49_10 | reverse complement strand
CAGCATTGGCCATAGGCCTCCTTCCTTGCGGGGCATTGTATCACACTATCCGTTAAAGGATACTATCATGTGCCTGCCACTCCAAGGTATCGTCAAGCTCTGCAAGAGGAATCTCTTTTCCGTACTTTACTTCTAACGCTTTTCCGATTAACCAGTCGGCGATATACGGATTTTTGGGTAACAACGGACCGTGGAAGTAGCTGCCGATTGCGTTTTTGTAGACTGCTCCTTCATGTCCATCCTCCCCATTATTTCCGAATCCTTTGATTACTTTAGCCAAAGGTTTTATTTTCGGTCCCAAATACGTCCTCCCCCCATGATTTTCAAAACCGACGATGGTATTGTCATTGCGAGGAGTCATCGACGAAGCAATCTCACCAAATGAGATCGCGTCGCCGTCAGAACGGACTCGCGATGACAACGAAGAGATGAGTTCCGCCACCACATTCCCAATCATCCTCTTGGCCTGATCTCCCGGATGCTCAGTGTAGAGATCAAAGATCCCTGCACCGGCAATCTTTTCCCCCCGGTACGGCTTGTAATAATGACCCACGAACTGGTAGGCCGCACAGACAAAAAGCGCCGGGATACCCTTCTCTACCATGTCTTTAACGACCGGCCCTTTTCGCTTCAGAAAATCTTCGCCCACAAGCTTTTGCTGCCGATCTTGCGCCCCACCCATGAAGATCAAATCACAATGAGCTAACTCTCTTGCCGGTGTTTCTAGTGTTACTTGTGTTGCTCGTGTTTCTATTCCCCGCCACTGACAGCGTCTAGTGAGCACAATAATATTCCCCCGATCTCCATACGTAGACATCAAATCCGGATATAACCACGCAATAGAGAGTTTCATAGAATTTTCTTGCCTTTAAGTATCTTCCTTACTTCTAGCATTGCTGAATACGTTGGCAACACGTAAAAAGACCCTGTTGTCGCCAACGCATCTTCCAAATTCTCGTAGAGAGTAGTTTTGATACCTGCATATTTTAGTCGAAGTGCGAGATCGTATACGCGGTCACCGCTCACGCGCACGGAAACATCCTTTGGGATCATTTCAAAATCGACATCCCAAATCCAGGAGACGTCGCGGCCGTCGGGGATACGATCGTTTAGTACCAGAAGTAACTTTTTTGATCCCAGTTCTAATACCGTCCGAAGCGACTGATTAAAACCTGTAGGATTTTTTGAAAGAAAAATATATGCGTTTCCGATATGTTCCTGCCTCCCAAACGCAGGAGCAAACGAAACGAGGCTTTCTGTTATTTTTTTGTCAGAAATTCCAATCGTCTGCGCGACCAATACAGCTGCAAGCGTATTGTATTGGTTATACAAGCCGGGTAATGGTGATTTCCAGTCAGAAACATCAGGTATGGGACGTTTTTCTTTGCATTTGGTACAGTACCAAATTCCAATATGGGAATAGTACATACCTTCATACGAAAGTCGTCCACCACAATTGAGACAGAATATAGAATCAGTCGCATGATCTACGGCCTTGACAAATCTCTTCGGATCATTCAAACCGAAATACAAAGCTCTAGCCTCAAGGCCAGGCCTTGAGCTCGCAGCTTCTCCCAGATGAGCTACCAGAGGATCGTCTGCATTGGCAATAAATTGATACGGTTTGATAGCTTGATTCCCGGTATCGAGCCTAGGAAATGCGCGCTGCCACTTTTGAGCAATTACGTCCACTTCGCCATACCGGTCCAGCTGATCACGAAATAAATTGAGGAGAACGATAATGAATTTTAAGTTTTTCGTTGTGGTTTTGAATTTTGAATTTTGAATTTTGAGTTCTGCCAATACTATTGGCAGACTGTTCTCATCCACTTCAAACACCCCCCAATCAGCATCAATCTTTCCGAGCCAATTTGCCTGCCCAATACACGCCGACACAATGCCGTTCGTTAGGTTGGCGCCACTCGCGTTATGGACGACGCTCAACCCTTGCGCTTCAAGGATCGTCTTGATCATTGAGGCTGTCGTCGTCTTTCCGTTAGTTCCGGCCACAAGAATAATTCCTTTTCGAAATTGCGATGCAAATGATGAGAGAATATGAGGATTTATCCGCAGCGCCGCCTCCCCCGGCCACGTCGCACCTGCCCCAAATGATAATCGTTTGCTGATAAATGAAATAATTTTACCGAGGAATATTGCAAGATTTAGACACATATGGTAAGTTAATTATCTCGTAGGATTAATTGAGAAAAGTATCAAATCTGCATCTCTAAATTCATATCGATCGGCTTCATACCTAAAAAAGTATAAAATTTGATCGCCTTTTCATTTGTGTAATAAGCATTTACCATAATCGTTTGAAATCCACGTTCTTTGCTCCAATCACGGAATGCCTGGACCAGCTGGGCACCGATATGTTTTGATCTATATGCGGGAGATACGCCTAATTCAATAATTTCGGCGGTCTTAACATTTCGATACTCTATAGATTTTAAACCGCCAACTAAGTGTCCCACTGGCTCTCCGTCTGCTTCTGCAATGAAACAAAAATATGTGGGCGAAGATACTACGTTCTTGTAATATTGTATCCCTTGTTTAGAATATGGCCAAGCAAGGTTAAGATACTGATCGTTTTTTGAGTCATTTTCAAATACTTCGTTATTAAGTTTCTGAATTAGCTGCCAATCAGAGGGGAGGGATTTTCGAATAATTATTTTCATAGCGCCCGAAGGATCTTGATCCTCTCCTCTATCGGTGGGTGGGTGTTGAAGAGACCGGAAAACCACGCGGCAAACTGTTTACCTTTGAAAGGATTGGTGATATAGAGGTGAGCGGTTGCATTGGTAGCTGCCTCTAGAACTTCTTTATCTTTGGATAATTTCTCAAGA
>MFJZ01000020.1:0-4076 GCA_001781025.1 Candidatus Gottesmanbacteria bacterium RIFCSPLOWO2_01_FULL_49_10 | reverse complement strand
TTGCCCCAGGCCCCGATCTTCATCTCTATCCCTACCTCTGCCCCACCAAAGGTTTCGGAGGAACATATCCGCCAAAAAAGCTACCGTGCCAACCAGGACGGCAACCACAGCCATCAGCCTCGTATCAAGATTCTTAATATGCGAGAGCTCATGAGCGATGACGCCTTCAAGCTCTCGCCGCTCTAGCTTCGCAAGAATCCCGGTCGTCGCGCATACTACCGCGTGAGCAGGATCCCGACCCGTGGCAAAGGCATTCATCGCCGTGTCATCGATCACATAAAGCTTCGGTTTAGGAAGGCCGGCGGCTATTGCCAGATTTTCCGCAACGGTAAAAAAATCAAAATCTCGTTTCCGGTCTGCAGGCCGGGCACCACTCATGGCCAAAACCATCTTGTCACCCCAATAGTAACTCGCAAAACTCGAAAGTACTGAAAAAAGTACAGCAGCCATCATCCAGCTCGTTCCATACCCGAGTGAGACGCCCAATACATATGAAACGAGGACCACAAACACTACAAAACCCGTCATAATGACGAACGTTTTGGTTTTATTTGATGTAATTTGGGATTGTATGGACATATCACGATACTAATCTACGAACGCTTCCGAATACTGCGAATTAATTCGTTGTATTCGCATCAATTCGTATAGTAGCATCGGATCAATTGAAGTTCACCTTCACGCTCTTTCTCTCTTCTTCTGTAGCCCCGAAGAATTCTTTAGCGGAAAACCCGATATTTGCCGCAATCATGTTATTTGGGAAAACACGAATCTTTGTATTAAAATCCAAAACAACTGAGTTGTAGTACTGACGTGAATATGCCACTTTATCTTCTGTATCAGAAAGCTCCTTTTGGAGCTGCACGAAGTTCTCGTTGGCTTTAAGTTGCGGATAGGCTTCGGCAATTGCGATAAGCTTGCCCAATGCGCTCGTCAACAGGTCACTTGCGGCGGCTTTGGTATCCAGACTCTTTGCGCCCATAAGGGCACTACGAGCTTTCGTGACTTCAGTAAACACGGTCTTCTCATGTTTTGCGTAGCCTTTGACTGTTTCGACGAGATTGGGAATTAAATCTGCTCGCCTTTTGAGCTGTACATCAATCTGACTCCATGCCTCCTCGATGTTGATTTTGAGGGAAACCAAGGCGTTATAAAGAGACCAGAAATAGACGACAATTAATGCAACCAATCCAAAAATGATCCAAACTGCTGTCATAATATTGCCTCCTTCTGTTGCTTTGTTATTTGGTCACTTTGTAACTTTATTATTTTATAAGCCAATCTCTAAACTGAGTATACTCTAACGAATTCATTATGTCATCTTTCTCGCCCCACCCACGTCGTGCTACCGACACGCCGTAACGCATCATGTCCATCTGGGAGGCGGCGTGGCTATCGGTATCGATGCAAAAGCGAAGACCGGCCTTACGCGCGTCATAGACGATCGCATCCGGCAGGTCCAACCGCTGAGGGTACGCATTGATTTCAAGGGCTATATCCCGCTCCTTGCATAGAGCAAATATCTCACCCCACTCTAGCTCGACTCCCTCCCGCTTCATGAGAAGCCTTCCCGTCGGATGGCCGAAGATACGCACCTTCGGATGAGACCCGAGCGCGCGGAGAACCCGCTTTGTCATAGCGGCTTTTGGCTGGGTAAAGCTTGAGTGAATAGATACCACGACCGCATCGACGTATTCAAATGCAGCATCCGGTAATGCCAATTTCCCGTCCGGAAGGATATCTACCTCGCACATGATAAATAAATGCACATTCGTACGAGCTGGAGAGCTCGCTTTGGATACCTTTTGTATCCATGAGCTATATTTGTGTTCATAATACTCTTTTCGTCGCTTCATAATGGCCACTATTTGAATTTCTGTATGCTTAGTCGTACTGGGATTATGATCACTTATCCCGACGTATTCGTAATCAAACTCAACTGCCCTATCAAGGTAGCTTGCGAGCGGATCGACTCCCAAATCATGCGACGGCTCAAGATTATAATTGGTATGGACATGAAGATCTCCTTTCATATCTGATAGCTCTACCAACTTTGGGAGTCCATTGGGTTTACCCGGAAATTTTCGATAGAAAATATTCCGGGCTGCTTCAATTTCCCCTTTATCTTCCCGCAGTTCCGGCGGTATCCACGGCAATCCTATTGCAGCATAAAATGATTCTTCCGTACGAAATTGGTAGATTTTAAGTTTTGAGTTGTAGTTTTGAGTTTTGAGTTTTGAGTTTTGAGTTTTACCAACAACTTTGATTCCGTATTCGTTGAGGGACAAGCCCTTTGAGAGCGCAAGCTCCCGCAGCTTGATATTGTGGTTTTTCGATCCCGTAAAATACTGGAGCATCGCGCCGTAGGAACCCGGTTCCTGCACCCGTACGTCCACTTGTCTACCGCTATGAAGAAGTAGTGAAGCGCCGGTAGGACCTTTCTCTATGAGCTTCTGATGGGGGTATGTGACGAAATGGGAGACGACAGAATCCGGCTTCTTTGTGGCTACGGCGATGTCTATATCGCCTATGGTAGACACCTGACGTCGGAGACTACCTAATACATCAATTCTCTCGACAACCGAGGGACCAAGCCTCTTTATATATGCAATAACGTCCTGCGCGATCTTGTCTGCCAGAGGTAACTCCATCCTGTTTTCCTTTATAGCTCCCTTTTTGTAGGTTTCAATTGCCGCCAGCATGTCTTGCTCGGATTTCTCACCAAACCCTTCCAGGGGTGCAATTTTATGGGCTTTGGCGGCGGCGGCCAGTTGCCCAACGACTACTTTTTCGTTTCCTTTTAAATTGAGATCTGTGACGAGTTTATATGCTTTCTTCGGCCCGATTCCGGGGACCAGGAGGAGCGGAAATACTCCCTGCGGCACTTTCTTCATGACAGCCTCAAAGTGGCTGACACGGCCGATCCGAAACAATTCGTCCAAGTGTTTGGTAATCGCCTCGCCGATACCGGGCACCTCACCGAGCTTTCCTTCGTCCCACACATCTTTTACCTCGCTCGTCAGGTGCTCAATACTATCTGCGGCCCGTTCATAGGCTATAATTTTAAAGCGGTTTTCCCCGAGTATTTGATATGCTGCGGCCACCTTCTTGAGAAGTTCTGCGATTTCAAGGTTACTCATAGGACTCTTAGCAAAATAGTAGCAAAATAGCACGCTTTCTACAACGTTACCGCATTGACCGAGCTTCAATTGCTATGGTACTATGCTTTGAGTTTACTGGATCCGTGGTGTAGCCTGGTTAACACGCGTCCCTGTCAAGGACGAGATCACCGGTTCAAATCCGGCCGGATCCGCCTTCGCCAGCCGGAGCTGGCTTCGGCGGACACAGTCCGCTTAGACAGCGAAGGATGGACTTGCTCGCCGAAGCGAGACACATATCTCTGCCCAGAACGGAGTGCACACAACAGATGATAAAGGAAATATCAAAACGTTTCGATTCAACAGAATCGTATATTTCAATGGCTTTAGGACTTGCGGTCGTACTCGTGATTGGCGTCTTAGTTTTTAATTACTTCTCCGGCAGGCAACAAGGTCAATCAGCTCAAACAGAAAGCCAAAAAAGCCAGGAACAGAAAGAGGCAGAAACAAAGCTACCCACCACGCACACCGTCACGATAGGAGAAACGCTCTGGAGCATTTCGGAAAAATATTATAAATCCGGCTATAACTGGCAAGATATTCAAAAAGCAAATGACCTGACTGATGGCGATGTTATTGAGGCCGGCCAAACACTCACGATTCCTAGTGTCCCCGTTATTGTCCCGGAGGGACAGATCACCTCAGGGGTGACATCGGAGGCGGCCAAGCCCAAGGAAGAATCCTACACGGTCGTCCACGGCGATAACCTATGGAATATAGCGGTCGCTCAATACGCAAATGGCTACAGATGGGTAGACATTGCAAAAGCCAATAACCTTACGAACCCGGGTCTTATTCACGCAGGCAACATACTGACACTACCCGAATAGTGGTAAGATGGTGGGTAGCTTGCGGGATTAGTACACCGGTAGTATGCATCCGGACTTTACCCCGTAAATTTGCGGCGGTAGTTCAGTG
>MFJZ01000019.1:9052-11077 GCA_001781025.1 Candidatus Gottesmanbacteria bacterium RIFCSPLOWO2_01_FULL_49_10 | reverse complement strand
GAGAACACAGCACGAATGATACGAATATCGTCGATGCCATGTTGGAACAGGATTACATCTACTGCGGCGCAGGATCACCAAGCTATGTCATAAAGCATCTGGGGGGGACGCTCGCATACCAAGCACTTCTTGAAGCGCATACGCGCGGTACAGTTTTGTGTCTTGGGTCGGCAACGGCCGTGGCCATTAGCGCCTATGCGTTACCCGTTTATGAAATTTTTAAAGTCGGTGAGGATCTCCATTGGCTTGCCGGATTGGATTTTTTTGGGCAGTACGGTCTACGACTTGCAATTGTGCCACACTGGAATAACAAAGAAGGAGAGGATTTTGATACCACGAGGTGCTGGATGGGAAGAGCGAGATTTGCACGGCTTCGGGCTCTTTTGCCGCAGGGCGTTATAGTTTTGGGTATCGATGAACAGACTGCGTGTATCTTTGAGAGTACCGCGGAAATAATCACGGTTACGGGGGTAGGTAACGCGTACATTTTAAAATCCGACACGAGAAAAATTATCCCGAGCGGCCGCTCGTTTCGATTTGCCGACCTGGTTTAGCTTGCGAGGGATTTTATTTTTTTGGCGGTGAGCGTGTGTTTGGCGATGTCGATCGTCCCCGGATCGGCGAACACCTCGACTTTGGTCCCCTGAGACAACGTTCCCAGGTTTGCCTCTCCGGATGTCGTCACCACCCAGTCGCCCTTGAGTGCCGCCTGAGGAACTCCCTGGGCTCCGAATATCGAGACATCAACACCGGCAAACACGACATTTGTCACGGTCACGGTGCCGTTCGTTTCATCCACAGAGGAGACCACAGCGGTAAACCGTATTCCGGCGCCGTTACCCGCCCGGGCCCGGATGTCTTCCGGGGATGACTTGATAGACCCTAGGATAGTCGTTGCGATAATCGCAGACAGGATAAGGAGGACACTTCCGAAAAGATACGGAAAGCTCGTCGCTTTTTTCTTTATCATGATATGATTGTTTCACGGCAGATTTCATCTTGTCAAGCACGGTGTGGTAGTGTCGTAGTATGAGGAGTACATTAATAAGAATGATAACCCCGGATGGTCGAGAACGAGAAAAATCCGTACTCTTTTGGACATCTGTCCTGGTGAGCTTTGTACTTCTTGTCCATAATGGGACGGAACCCGTGTTTCTTGTCGCATACGCGCTTCTTCCGATTGTCGTCTTCCTGTTTCACAAAAAACAGTCACCGTGGCCACTGGTTGTATACCTCCTGGTATTTGGTGCGTTGGGTAGGTATACGCGGTACTTCCGAGAAAACTACGCTTCAGATGCCCTTCTTGCGACACGCGATTACCTGGGTTACTTTCTGTCTGGTCGCCACCCGTACAAAGAAATGATCATGGCTCAAAGCGGCCTCACGCCGTTTACCTATTTACCGTTTAGTCTTTTTTGGTACGCGCCAGCTCAGATTTTCGGCGTGGACCTGCGGTTTTTTGAGATGGTGGTCTCAACTGCCGTTCCGGTTGTTTTTGCGTTGGTCGGCTGGGCGGTCGGCAGTCTTTGGCAAATACTTCCGGCGTTATCAGTCGTGGCGTTGACGCCATTTCTTCTGGACTTGGGTAGCGACGGCAGTAACGACAATAGCGCCATATTTTTGCTGCTTGTCTCTATTGCTCTTCTTCTTATCGCTCACAGAAAAAAAGATAGTCGATGGGGACTGGCAAGTGCGGTATCCCTGGGATTGGCCGCTGCCTTTAAACATTACCTCGCGTTTTACCTGCTCTATTTTGTGCCATATGCTTATGTGCAAAGGACGATTGCCTATTTGCCACGCAACAGATATCTTCTCGTTTTGGCCGGGACGCTTGCCGTCGTGTTTCTCCCCTTTATTCTTACGGCTCCCGCTGGGTTCTGGCGCAGTATCCATTTTATCGAAATCAGCAATTGGCACAAAACTTGGGGATGGAATGTGTGGGTGGCCATCCGCGACGGACTGGGGTTAGTGGTATCCAAAGAAATGATGTGGGTAACTAGGACTGCGCTAACGCTTGGCACAATC
>MFJZ01000019.1:2588-9038 GCA_001781025.1 Candidatus Gottesmanbacteria bacterium RIFCSPLOWO2_01_FULL_49_10 | reverse complement strand
ATTCTTGAAGCCGGCACGAATCCGGTCCGTGTTTATTGCGACCGGTGTCACGATGCTCGTCTACCTAATTTTAAGCAACTGGACGAGCTACGCGTACTTCACGTTCCTTGTACCGATCCTTGCCCTTGCAGCAGTTTTTGATGATAATAGATAATGATAAGATGGAGCGGCTTTTTCTTACTTCCAGTGTCAGCGGAGTAGTCAAAAAAATTGCCCGACAGATTGGCACAAAAGCCCGTGGTATGCGACTTGCTTTTATAGATACTGCGGCGGAAGTCGAGGAGGGGGATAAATGGTGGTTGCGTGATGATCGGGCTGCGCTCGCGGACGTAGGATTTGACGTTTTTGACTATGCCGTCACCGGCAAGGCAGCGCACAACGTCAGGAAAGACCTCGCTCGAGTTGACGTCATTTTTGTGTCCGGCGGCAATACCTTCTACTTACTGCAACAACTTCAGCGGTGCAATGGTCTATCAATCATTAGAGAGAGAATTACTGGTGGTGTTCTTTACATGGGAAGCAGTGCGGGATCCATAATCGCCGGGCCGGATATAGAGCCGGTTCGTACAATTGACAATGCGGTGAAAGCTCCCAAGCTCAAAGATACAAAGGGGCTCGGACTTGTAGACTTTGTCGTATTTCCACATTGGGGAAGCGACAGTTTTCGTAAGGTATATTTACAAGAGCGCCTCGCCCACGCCTACACGACGAAGCACAAAATCATCCTCCTCACCGACCGGCAATACATCCGCGTGGAAGGGGAGATGTACAGGATAGAAGAAGTGAAGAAATAATGATAGTTTCATCGATACACTTCATGCGAACCCACGTCGGTGAAGAGGGCCGTGGAGGGATCAACCAACACGTACGTTACCCGTTTCCCATAGGTGATGGAGAAGGAGTAGAGGCCTTTGAGTTTACCGGTGAGGGCGTGGGTTTTGAGTCGGGGATCGCGGGGGTCGTGCCGGAACCATTCGGTGTGCTCGGAGAGCCTGTGCTTTTCCACCGCAGAGAGCCTTCGCGCGCGTTTGAGAAAGTTGGACGAAAGCTCTACCTCCATACGATCAGAGGATGTCGATGAGTTTTTGATTCCTGCCCAGCCTTACTGTCTTTCCTTCTTTGTGTTCTTTGAGCGCTTCGTCACGAGTGGCCAAGAGGTAGGCTTCCTCAAGCTCCTTGAGCTGATTGACCTGGGCATTGTAGACGACAGGGTCGAGGATGACGACGTCGGGTTGCCCGTGATTGACGATGACCATGGGTTCGCCGGATTTTTTCAGCGCTTCCACGAGTGAGCGATACCGGCGCTGGAGATCTGCAACTGTTGCTATGATCGGAAGAGTGTTCATATGATTATCATATTATCATACATATAATTATATGTCAATGAGACGTATTCAACTATTTTTAATTACCCCAGGTCCCACTTCGATGCAAATTCATTGACATATACTATCTTATAGTATATTATAAGCACCATGAATAGTCTCTTGGAAGCCGGGGAAGTCTCGATAGATGTTGATAATTTAGATCCACGATTACTTGGTGTAGATTTTCATTGTGCTGGATCAGATGCAGTACCGCATCCAATGAATCGTGGAGATATAGTTGGGGCACAAGTTGAATATGCTACACGCGATGAGGAAGGTAATGTTATTGAGTCCAGAAGTTTTACTCCCCTGAGGGGTTGTATTAATTATGGTGAGGGTTCGTCGTGTAAAATGGGTAAATTGGCCTGTCCAGTGGCTTCAGTGGTTAGTATCGAAGACTACGCTAAAAGAATTAAAAAACTACGGGCACTTCCCAAAACAACATAGTTTCCTTTTTATCCCGGGTTTTATTTCGGGGTTGAACCAATTATAGGCCTCCCAGACGACCTTTTTTAATAAAGGCGAAGACCAGTGAACCCGGTTAGGATTTTACCCACACTACAAAAGAAAGCTTAAAATATCAAGACTATCTCCTTGCTACGCCCCGTGCTAGAATCTCCCCAGTTCCTTTTATATCAATCTAAGAAAGAACAGAGAGGAGAAAAATAAGTCATGTTTAGACTGCCCAAAGTATTTCGAAGGAAATGGAAGCCCCAATATGAAGGGGAAGTGAACCCCTATTTGGTAATCGCAGCGACGATGGCGGTCGCTACCGTTGCTTTCGCGATTGTGATTTGGGGATTGGGATTGACAAGCCGACCGATGGCGGTAACCATCGGATTCATTGGGACAGCTTTCGTTGCGGCAGGTTTCTCAATCGCCGCGATGAGCGTCCCATCGGATAGTGAATTTGAGGAGGACAAGTAGTTTTGAAAGAGGGTGCCGACGGACTCGTTGACGTTTTTTTGTTATCTGTGCCTTTTGAATTTTTTTAGCCTTCACCGGGCGCAGATACAATACACAACGTCAATAAGGCATCCTCTTTCTTTTTTTTGGGGGGTGAATCTACACTCGGCGGGTGTAGACAGTGTTGACATAAAATCCGGTAGATTGAAATGTATTACGACTGCGGCCTAAACGCCAAAGACATTTCCTTTGGCTTCCCGCTGCAAATAAGTTGCAGTTTCCGCCGAAGCCTTTTATACTGCTGCCACGTATGCGTCGTACGATCGATACTTTCCTGCCGGCGGTTTCACAAATTCAAGCCCTAGAGCTTAAGTTCCTGGCCAAGCGCCCATGGGCCGTGCGGTTAGCTGATCTTTTGGTGACCCATTTTGGCACGGCGCGGTTTTTCTTTCTGAGCCTAGGAGTGACCCTTATCTGGGTTATTCTTAACATCGGTTGGATTTCTGGGTTTGTCTCCTTTGATCCATATCCATTTATCTTGCTGACGATGGTTGCCTCGGTGGGTGCCATTTTTATGACGGTAGTCATCCTCATTAGTCAAAATCGCCAGGCGGCCATAAATACCCTGCGCAATGAATTACTTTTACAACTCATCCTCATTACCGAGCGAGAATTGACGCGGGCGCTCCGGCTTTTGGCCAAACGGGGGAAAGGGCGCCCGGATCCTGAGCTTACCCAAATGCTCAAAGAGACCAACGTGTCGGCAATTGAGCGAATACTGACGAAACAACTGACGAATAATGGGGTTTGAAACGGCGTGATACAATTCCCCCATGAATGGAGCAATAGAGCGCAATCAATATTCTCCCGCAAATATGGACGTTCTTCTTGATCGTCTCAATGGAGTCGAAACGTTTTCTGACGGCCGTATTCCTATAGAAGAACTGTATAGAAAACATTTGGAATTGGAAACGAAATATTGTTTCAAAAAAGAAGTGATTTATACTATTGATATTGAAGAAAACGGAGAGAGAATCACCGTTCCAGTTTTTTGTTTTATTGCTCCTCGCAAGGAAGGCAAAGAATCTCTTTGGATATTAGCGGGAATTCACGGGGAAGAGCCGGCCGGTCCAGATGCAGTTTATCGTCAGATAGATGCGCTTGGTAAACTCGGCCAAGAAATCCCATTGGTCATCATGCCGATTCTCAACCCCGCCGGCTACTATCGTAACTGGCGATTCCATGATATGCCGTTTAGTTTGGATCGTCGAAATGTCACTGACTCGAGACATCTCTTGCCTGATTCGGACGACCCAACAAAACCCATGATTGACATGCCGTTATCAGAAATTTCCGATACGTTTACGCGATTTTTTCTTGCTCTCAATAAACGCTATCCGATCCGCTTATTTTTTGATCTTCATGAAGATGCCAAGCTGATGGAAGGCTACATTTACTCCCAAGGGATTTTGGTTGAAAATGATCCTATAGCAGTTGAATGCGCGCGGATACTTGTAGGAAGCGGCGTCAAACTAAAAAAAGAAGGCACAACTCGATTCCCCGGGGAAGTTATCAAAGAGGGTGTTGTGTTTGATGAAAAGGGAGGGCCGGTACAGGATGGTTCAATCGATCAACTCGCCGCTGCACCAGAAATATTTCAAGGCGGTAGAATCGTTTCTAAGCATGCTGCCAAAACCGCTATTGTCCCCGAGACTCCAACCATCGGCGACAATACGCTTGACGACCGTATCCTCGCTCATGAAAGTATTCTTATCAACCTTCCGCGCCTTTGGCACATGGCTTCGGGATCGTGATACAATCTCCCCATGAATCTAAAAATCGGTCTCATCGGATTGCCCAACGCCGGAAAATCGACACTTTTTAACGCCCTCCTTAAAAAACAGGTTGCGGATGTTGCGCCGTATCCGTTTTGTACGATCGAGCCCAACGTGGGCGTCGTGCCGGTGCCAGACAGAAGGCTAGAAGCACTAGCAGCACTAGTAGAGATAGAAGAACATGTGAAGCCGCCGCTTGTTCCGGCGGTAGTAGAATTTGTCGATATTGCCGGACTTGTGAAGGGAGCTTCGGAAGGGGAGGGCTTAGGGAACAAATTTCTTTCTCATATCCGCGAGGTGGACTTGGTCGTTAACGTGCTTCGGTACTTTGAGGATGCCTCCGTCGTCCACGTGGCCGGGGAGGTGGACCCCGAGCGTGACCGCGGGATCATCGAGACCGAGCTTATCTTGGCTGATCTGCAAACGCTTGGGAAACAACAAGAACCAAAGGGTGTCAAAGACAAAGAATCCATCCGTCGCTGGGAACTCGTTACTCAGCTGAAAGCCGGGCTTGATCAGGGAAAAACCGCGCGGGAGGCCGTCATGGATCCGGAAGACGTGGCGCGCATCCGGGATCTCCATCTTTTGACCATGAAGCCGGTGTTGTATGTGGCCAATGTATCGGAGCAACAATTGACAAATTTACAAATTGACCAATTGACAAAAAAATCTATAACTGCGATAAGTGCAAAGATTGAGGCGGAGCTTGCCAGTCTTTCCGATGAGGAGCAGAAGGCGTACCTCAGGGAGCTAGGCCTCGAAGCGTCGGGTTTGGACCGTCTTATCCGGAAGGCGTATGAAATGCTCGGCCTTATCTCATTTTTGACGGCAGGCGTCAAAGAAGTTCGTGCATGGACCATCGTTCGCGGCATGAAAGCCCCGCAGGCCGCAGGTGTCATCCACACCGACTTTTCTCGTCACTTCATCCGCGCAGACGTCATCGTTTGGAACGATTTTGTGCAATTCGGCGGATGGAAGCGCGCGCGGGAAGTGGGCAAAGTGAGAAGCGAAGGGCGCGATTACGAGATGGTCGACGGTGACGTCGTCGAGTTTAAAGTGAGCGTATAAGCTTTGGGACCTTGGATTTTGCCGTTTCTTATGCTAAGATCTAGGGAATTATGCGAACGTACGAGCTTATGCTTATTGTCCGTCCGGAGGTAAGCTTCACCGAAAAATCCGCAGAAGAAATGATTCATACGTTTGTCGGTGCGGGAGAGGCGAGGGTCACATCAGTCACCGTGTGGGGCAAACGTCCGTTGGCGTATCCCATCAATAAATTGACCGAGGGATTCTATGTCGTCGCGACATTGACGAGTCCGGCTCTTCGGTCGTCGGATCTAGAGGCGCGTGCGGCAAGCGACACGAATATTGTACGGTTTCTGTTGACCCTAAAAGCCTAAGGGATGTTTTTAAAGGCGTATGTCTGCAAGAAGTTTAAATAAAGTCATGCTGATCGGAAATTTGACCCGTGATCCGGAGCTTCGCTATACACCAACCGGCGCGGCAGTCTGTACTATTGGTTTGGCCACCAACCGGTCGTGGACGACAGAGGCCGGGGAAAAGAAGGAAGAAACGGAATTCCATCGTGTCGTTGCATGGAATAAACTTGCGGAGCTTTGCAGTCAGCTTCTCACCAAAGGAAGAAAAATTTACGTCGAGGGAAGACTGCGGACGACCAGCTGGCAGGCGCAGGATGGCGCTCAACGCAATACGACGGAGATTGTTATCGAAGACATGATACTTCTGGACTCTCGCAGACCCGTAACTGTCGGGACGGGGGAAGAGGCGGCAGCCGGAGACGGTTCTCATGAGCCGGCAGTGGTAGCCGGGCAGGGCACGCCGACACCTCCCAAGAACACGTCCAAGCCCAGTGCACAACCAGAGCCGCCAAAAGACCCCAAAGAACCAGGGAGTGAAACCGTGAGTCCCGATGACATACCGTTTTAAGTGAGTATATCCATATGATGAGACCCAGACGCCCACGTAAACCAGTTGCAGACCATTGTTATTTTTGCAAAAGCAATACAGAGCCCAGTTATAAAGAAGCCGTGACGCTTTCCAAGTTTATTTCCGAACGAGGTAAGCTTTTGGCCCAAAGCAAAACCGGAATTTGCAGCACACATCAACGATCTCTAACCCGTGCTACCAAGCACGCACGATTTATGGCGATTCTGCCGTTTATCGTGAGAGCCTGAAGAGAGTCAAGAGTGTAAAGTGGAGAGTGTATAAAGATTTTTACACTTTACACTTTACACTTTACACTTTACACTTCTTCTATGAGCCTGCCGTTTTCGACTATCCGAAAATACGTACTTCTGGCGGCACTCCTCCTCCTCGTCGGT
>MFJZ01000019.1:1291-2428 GCA_001781025.1 Candidatus Gottesmanbacteria bacterium RIFCSPLOWO2_01_FULL_49_10 | reverse complement strand
CAAAGAAAACACGGAATTCAAACAGGACCTAGGCGGCGAGTTTGAAGGAATCGGTGCGCAGCTGGGGCTCAAGGATAATCACATTATCGTGATAGCACCGCTTAAGGGTACACCCGCCCAAAAGGCCGGAATACGATCTGGGGACTTCATCCTCAAGGTCAATGATGAAGAAACCGTCAGTTGGACGATCCCGCAGGCAGTCAATAAAATTCGAGGTCCGCGCGGGTCAACAGTGATCCTTACGATTCTTCACGACAATACACAAAAACCTCTCGATCTTTCGATCGTGCGAGACACGATCCTGGTACCGTCTGTCGAGAGCTGGGTCAAAACAGCGGGTGAGATCATTGAGGTATCAGGGATTCCGGAGGTGGTAAGTCTTGCCCCCAGGGGTAAAGTGGCTTACCTTCGGCTTACGCGATTTGGCGATCACACGAACGAAGATTGGACGAAGGCAGTATCGGAAATCGCCTCGGCGCTTGGGCCAAACGGGACGGTCAAAGGACTCATATTTGACCTCCGAAATAATCCCGGCGGATATTTAGACGGGTCAGTTTTTATCGCGAGTGAGTTTGTCAAAAGTGGCGTCGTGGTCTCCCAGGTCAATAGCGACGGTACAAAACAGGATTATAAGGTAAACCGGGACGGAAAGCTTCTCGGTGTTCCTCTCGTCGTTCTTGTCAATAAGGGCAGCGCCTCAGCAGCAGAGATTGTCGCGGGGGCTCTCCGTGATTATAAACGCGGGACACTGGTGGGCGAGACGACGTTTGGGAAAGGGTCGGTCCAAACGCCGCAGGAGCTTTCTGGAGGAGCAAGTCTCCATGTGACGACCGGTAAATGGCTTCTACCTAAAGGCGATTCGATCAGCAAGAAAGGCATCGTGCCGGATATTGAAGTAAAAATGGACGATATGGAAGCGTCCCGCGACGCTCAGCTCGCAAAAGCCATTGAGGTGCTTTTACAATAAATGCTATTCAGGTAGTTCTCAGTTTTTGGTTTTAGTATGGGACTGTCCCTGAACTCGTATGAAAATGCAGCGGATTTTTTTGTTTCTCGCAGCAGTACTCCTCGTTGCCGGTGGCGTCATAAGTTCCGGTAAATTCGGACTCACCTGGCAGTCGATGGAACCGTATCTGC
>MFJZ01000019.1:309-1272 GCA_001781025.1 Candidatus Gottesmanbacteria bacterium RIFCSPLOWO2_01_FULL_49_10 | reverse complement strand
TATCCGCGTCGTCACGGAGGAGTCCGTCATCATAGGCGTTGTGGAAAATGTATCCCCGGCGGTCGTGACGGTGGGTATCACTAAGACGCGCAGGCTTGGCGATGTATTGGAAATTAATCCCCTTGACCCCTTCGGACCATTCCAGAGGCGAGGCGGAAAACAACAGAAACTTGAGCAGGATATCGGCAGCGGGTTTATCGTGGGCAGTGACGGGCTCATCGTCACCAATAAACACGTAGTGGCAGATACAGAAGCCAAATACCGAGTCATAACCAAAGATGATAAAACATACGAAGTGATCAAAATTTATCGCGACCCGGGGAACGACTTAGCCGTCCTCAAAATTAACGCGACCGGTCTCTCGACGGTTGAGCTTGGCGACTCAAGCAAGATAAAAGTCGGTCAGCTGGCAATTGCGATCGGTACGGCTCTGGGAGAGTTTCGTCATACCGTGACGACGGGCGTCATATCGGGTGTGGGGCGAGGGATCGAGGCCGGGAGCCCCTTTGAAGGGTATGTAGAGAGGCTTGATAACGTCATCCAGACGGATGCCGCGATTAATCCCGGTAACTCCGGTGGGCCACTCCTTAACTCGAGCGGGCAAGTGATCGGTATTAATACCGCCGTATCCGGTGAGGGGCAAAATATTGGCTTTGCGATCCCCACCAACGTCGTCCAAGAAGCCCTTGCCAACTTCAACAACACCGGGCAGTTCAACCGGCCGTACTTGGGAGTCCGGTTCCAGATGATTCCCAAGCAGACGGCAGTATTAAATGATGTACCGGAGGGCGCCTACATCCAGGAGGTCGTGGAAGGTAGTCCGGCTGCGAGTGCGGGACTCAAAGCCGAGGATATTATCACCAAGTTCGACGGCAGCAAGCTTTCTGACGAGAACGATCTGGCGAAAGTCATCAGCAAAAAGAAGGTCGGCGACTCCGTTTCCCTTACCGTCTGGAGGGATGA
>MFJZ01000019.1:0-84 GCA_001781025.1 Candidatus Gottesmanbacteria bacterium RIFCSPLOWO2_01_FULL_49_10 | reverse complement strand
AGTTGTGTTGGACCCCTTGATTGGCGGTGTCCTCACCCCGACCAGGCAACGCTTATAGACGGGAATCTCCTTTAGAGGGATGAG
>MFJZ01000018.1:12588-12687 GCA_001781025.1 Candidatus Gottesmanbacteria bacterium RIFCSPLOWO2_01_FULL_49_10 | reverse complement strand
GTCCCCACATGGGACTTGGGATGCGTCCACCGCTAACAAGAGGGTAATGCCGGATATTTACGGAAACATACCGGGTCCCCCTGAAGAATTACTTTTCTT
>MFJZ01000018.1:11446-12578 GCA_001781025.1 Candidatus Gottesmanbacteria bacterium RIFCSPLOWO2_01_FULL_49_10 | reverse complement strand
GAGGAATTTGCCGGAGCCGGTACACGTATAACTCGGGTCACAGTGCCGGTAGACAAACTCACCGTAGGAGCAGTTGTCGAGCCTGCCGATGGGTTTACCTGAGCCGTAGTAGCTGTTGCCTGCCACGATGATGACGTCCTTTTGAGGCGCGGGATCGCCGGGTTCAAGAGATTTTTGCGAGTCAAAATATTTTCCCGTCCAGTACTGGGTCCAGAATGCTGCTTTATCCTGGAGCATCTCTACCGCCCGCTGGGCGGTTGCCCCGATGTCATCACATGGACTGGCGTCACCCGGTGTATTTGGCCAGTCGGTATTCCATCCGTCCGGACATGCTTTGCCATCCCCGCACTGGTCGCACTGCTTTGTCCACCCGCCAGCGCCGTCTGAGACGTAGCCGACTGTAATCTGGAAGGGCCCGGCGGCGCTACATTCATTGATTTTGCACTCTCCGCCGTTTGTCCATGATGGGCCGGTTTCGATATACTTGACGGCCTCGAGTACACATGCCGGGATTTGATTGTTGCTGGCCTCCTCGATGGCCTTTTTCACATCCTGGTGGATATCCGGAATCTTGAAGTCTGGGTTGAGTGTCTGATCCTTGCCGGCCCAGATCGCCAGAGGGCGATCGGGCGTCGTCGTATGGTCTTCTTCACCTTGTGTAATGACACAGCGGGGGTTTCCGCGTAATTTTTGAAGTGGAGAAGAGACGACTGCACTGTCAATGACACACGATAGGCTGTCGATCATTCCTTTTAACCAAAGCGGATAGGCATCACGAAATTGCGGAGCCAGACCGCTATTTTGCGTAAATGAAAATGCCTGGCGTTGTGGCGTTTTTGCATTTGGGGTTTTAATGTTTTTCACATATTTTGCAGAAATGAATCTACGGACAAATCCACCTTTTTGACCTTCAGGATTATCTGCATTACATGATCCACCGCCGTCTTCGATGATCTTACAGCGGTCAGCCAGAGACATATTCGGGTTGAGTTGATCAAGGCTGATGCCCTCGACGTGGCTGTTACCTGCTAGATCCCCTGCGATACTGTCTGTGGCGACGATCTTTAACGTTCCTTCAGCACAATTACCCTCTGTATCGTTTTCGTCACATGGGTGAAGACTAAAAAATTGA
>MFJZ01000018.1:10473-11393 GCA_001781025.1 Candidatus Gottesmanbacteria bacterium RIFCSPLOWO2_01_FULL_49_10 | reverse complement strand
TGGTATTTGTTCGCGTGAGCGGCGCGCCTTCGGAGTTTGCGTCACACTTAAAGAGAATAGGATCTAAAATTTCTGGTGATACATCATAAAATGCATCATGTTCTCCTTCGGGTGTTCGAGTCAAAGGCACCATGTCGCCATTGGGGATATAAAAATCGAACCCTAGGGTTTTTGCACGGGTAAATAGCGAGGCTAGATATTGTGAAGACCACAAAATCTGTGGCCATGCACGGGGGTTTATTGGATCGGAAAAACCGATATTCCCACTTGTTACGGTAACCCCTCGCAGGGGAATATTATCCTTCCCGGTATCGGCGATTTCACCTCCGGGGGCGCAGAGTCGGTATCCTGCCATGCCTTTCAGAGGATACCTACGAGCTTTATCTCCGTAGTCCGGGGGAACGAGTTCTTTCGTAAATTTACTTGGCAATAAATCCTCGGAAGCAACCTTTTCTAATATCGATCCAAATCGCCGCAGATCAGGGAAACTTTCAAATATGCTATCTCCCGCTTGATTAAATCCATATCGTATTCGGGCAAAAATATCGCGTACATCAATAATTTTTCCTAAAAAATTAAGTCCGATAGGAGTCGTAATGGCTTGACCGACATTAAGGCCAGGATTACCGAGGATATACATTTTTTTGCCACCGCTCCCTGCGATTTTTTGACCCTCGAAAAAGGAGTCTCCCTTTGTGTCGGTCGTGTATTCTGAGAATCGTACGTTGGTGCAGCCGGTGTCACTTGCCCCGCAGCCGGCATCATTGGCATTACAGACGATGATATCGCCTTGTGGGACCGGATACGATTGACCGTTAAATGTAAAATTCGTTTGCGTACCGAATTGCGTACTCGATACTTTCCAGACGTTGTCTACTCCGTCTCCCTCATGGATCGGTTGTTTTACTTGTAATAGTTCT
>MFJZ01000018.1:9992-10441 GCA_001781025.1 Candidatus Gottesmanbacteria bacterium RIFCSPLOWO2_01_FULL_49_10 | reverse complement strand
TAACTCATCTGCCGAGCCGCAAAGCGGGGCTTTGAGGGAAAAGACCGAATTTACCTCATCCGGAGTGGCACAACATACATTGTATGTACCATTGCCCGTGATGCCACGTGCCTGTGCATCCTCGGTGTGGCAGGTCGCAGAACCATAGTCGGTAAGGGTGTAGGCGCGTTCGTACGGCAGGCCAGCAGGACAACTCACGTCTTTTTTCTGGACGCAGGTGCCCCCGACGGCTTGTGCTTTGCCTCCCGGTATGAATATGAGGAATCCAAGGACTATGAGAAAGAGGATGTATCTCCACCGCATGACACAAGCTATCTTATCAAATTGACAAAGGGAATGCAGCAGGGATACAATCGATGAAAGGCGACGGCTCGCCTTTTATCGTCTTACATGGGACTATGGTCAAAACTTCCTCCACGATTCGAAAAGCGGTAATCCCAGCGGCGGGC
>MFJZ01000018.1:1429-9984 GCA_001781025.1 Candidatus Gottesmanbacteria bacterium RIFCSPLOWO2_01_FULL_49_10 | reverse complement strand
CAGTACTGTGCTCGCCGTTCCCGATCCGCCAGCTGGCGGATCGCGTCACGGTGTCGCGACTACGGGGCGGCCGAGTTCAGTCAGATGATCATGATGTATGAAATCTCGTAGTCCCACTATCCGAAAAGCAGTGATTCCCGCGGCGGGCTTCGGTACTCGCTTCCTTCCGCAGACCAAGGCCATGCCTAAGGAAATGCTTCCGATTGTGGACAAGCCCGTCATCCAGTACGTCGTCGAGGAGCTCGTAGAGAGCGGGATTACCGATATCGTCATCGTTACCGGTTGGCACAAACGCGCGATAGAGGATCACTTTGACTACCCCTTTGAGCTCATTAAGATGCTCGAGATGCAGAAGAAGGAGAAACTCCTCGAGGAAGTCAAACACACGGCATCCTTGGCTAACTTTATCTATATCCGGCAAAAAGGCCCGTACGGTAACGGCACGCCGGTCCTTTGTGCTAGATCGGTTGTCGGCGAAGAGCCGTTTGTGGCGATCTGGGGCGACGAGTTTATCTACAGCAAACCCCCGCGGGCAAAGCAGTGTATTGAAGTGTTTGAAAAATACGGTGATCCAGTGATTTCGGCGGTTCGGGTGCCTAAGGAAACCGTCACACGCTACGGGATCGTGGATGCCACCAATATTGAGAAAAACATTTGGCAGATCAAGCGGATGGTGGAGAAGCCCACTCGTGAGGAAGCCCCGAGTAACCTCGCGGCCCACGGGTGCTACGTCCTGACACCGGATATATTTCCGGTACTGGAGAACTTGGCTCCCGGCAAAGACGGGGAGATTTGGCTTCCGGATGCTATCCGCGAGCTTCTCAAAAAGCGGCCGGTCTATGCGTGTGAGATTGTGGATGGCAAATACTACGACACGGGCAATAAGCTCGAGTACCTCAAGACCGTCGTCGAGTTTGCCCTGCAGCACCGGGATTTAAACGGCGACTTCCGGGAATACCTCAAAAGCCTCAAGTTGTAATATCCACCCACGATACCGGGGATAAATAGGTCAAAATATATCTTCACTTAGCTTTGATACCGGGAATCAGGCTCATCACTGCTTTGTGAAGGTTAATTATGCGCCAGAAGCGGCGCAAGCGCTTCGAGGTCAGGCTCGAATCTTTCTACAAACGCTGGGTAACTCAGTTGTGGTTGTGTTTTGGAAAAGTAAGCCAAAATCATGTCCGGCTTCGACAGTGGTTTTAGTGCTAATCCAAGGTATTCGTGATAAGAAGAATACGGGTACGAACGAAGGAGCGCTATAAGATTCCGGGAATCCCGAGGATTCCCGGAATCGGCATGACCGACGGGGTTTCTGTGGATGTAGGCAGACAGTTGAAGCAAGTACTCGTCTGACATGACGGATTTAGCTTTAAATCTTCCTTGGTAAAGCGGGCCAATCCTCTCGTATTTTGTATTGAAAAATTTTGCGTGGCCCAGTTGAAGTACGTTCATAAATGAGGCGACTGAGGCCTCGGAGGTTTGCTGGAGGAGAAAATGGAAGTGATTGGGCATCAGACAATAGCAGAGGATATTGATGGAAAACTTTTGTGCATTTTCTTTGGCGCGATAGAGGAATTTTTTGTAGTCTCGCTTAGACTGGAAAATCGACCGTTTTTCCGAGCCGCGGTTGTATACATGGTAGCACCCGTCGGGAATAAATATGACAGCACGTGCGGGCATATACTATGAAAATACCACGCACGATACCGGGAATCAAGCGATCAAACCATATCATAAACGGAGACTTCTGAAGCCGTCTTAGCCGAACAACCATAGGTGTCGATGCTACGCCATACCGGAGGTGGAACCGGACTTTTCTTCCTTTTTGACGAGACGCAGGACGTTCGTTTGCTTAACCGGTAACCCGCCACTTCCGTCGAGCACGAACTGTTCCCACGGCGCACCATTTTCGATGTTGAGCATAGCTTTTACCGTCTCAAGTCGTTGTTGTATATCCAGCGGCGTATAGATAATCTGGACAAATGCATCTGATGCCCGTATCTCCGCAAGGAATGACGTATCTCTTTTTCGGTGTTCCTCATCTTCTTCGGGTGTCGTAGATCCGTACAAAGTAAACATGGCCATGCCGCCGGGTGCGAGCTGGCTCTGTAGGGTACCCAGAAGCGCAGTCTCGCTTGTCCACGCATGGATATCTGAGCCGTATATCGCCTGATATGTCCTCCCTTCGGGGTGGGTGAAGTGTTCAAAGCTCGCTTCATGGAAATGAAAAACACGAGGTTGCCGTATCACAAGCCCCTTGAGCGCGCCGAAGAGTTGGTCGTTTTGAAGGACGTACTGCCGAAGTGATTGTGGCGATACGTGCGACAATGGTATGCCCGCGTCTCTAGGTCTGTCGTTGCAAGTACCAGCAAGATTTCTGTTGAATGCATCCCACCGGATGCCTTTATGTTTACGCAACGCCGTAAGGTCAGGAAACGTTTGAAAGATCGCATGCCACTCATGCTCAACATCTGTTGGTGTCGCAGTGAGGAGGCGATTTCTGGCGTTGTCGCAGGTATCGGATGATGCGACGGCCCACAGCATTCGCGCGACACATAATAGCTGGCACGGGTTATCGTCTATGAGGTCAACGCGCTCAATGCTCCCTGGATTCTGGGTTTCAACAAGCGCGAGTGTATCGAGGATTTGTCCGGCGCCTGCGATAGCGAGATACTCGAGTCTATCAAATTGGCTAAGTTCGTCCGCAAAGGGCATGCAGGCCAGAACGTTCGCCCCCTCCGTGGTTCTGGCGAAGTTGAGCTCGTTTTTTCCGTACCGTTCTGCGTATGCGGGTTGTTCTACAAGTGAAGTCATAGGTGAAGTTTTGATTATATTTTCCGAACGAAGCTATACCTTACCGGAGGTGGAATTTTTCACAATTGTTTATCCGACATGCCTTCGGTAACGTCTGCCCTAGCGTAGAGTTCACCCATGAGTGCTGGATTGCTCCCGCAGCACAAACCAAAAGCATCAGCACCTTCACGAAGCGCGTCTTGCATACACGGATACGCTTGAGTCAATGTGGCATCCGGATAGGTGGTAGTTTCTCCTTGGAGTACAGGTGGTCCTGCATTGGGTTTGACCCATATCGGAACATGAGGAGAGAGGCGGTTGAGTTGTCGTACGATATAGCCCACACCCTCGTAACCCTGGCCACAGTTGAGACCAATCCACGCCAACGGTCGTCCGGCCGCTTGCGCGCCAAGGGCAAACCATCCCAAACCTTGGGGAGAGAGACCGTACATGGTAAACCACCCGTTATTTTTTTCGTTGTGTGTGGTAAACGAAGCAGTGACACCGAGAGGCACGGTGCCGTTTGGATCAGCTTGATTCCACGCTTCGACTGCTGCGGCGAACATCGCTGGATCAAACGCTGTTTCCACGACGACCCCATCGACTCCTGCCTCAAACAACCCCTGAGCCTGAGGTAGGTACGCAGCGACCATGTCTTTGTATGCAGCTTCTTGAGTAAGTGGCGCCATGCTGCCGATAACATAGGTGGTATTGTCTACTCCAATTTGCTTGGCAGCTTCCCTGGCCCGTAGCGCTGTATTTCTGTTAAAGACAACAACATCTGCTGGTGAAGTAATTTCCTCGGGCAAATAAGGATGAAGATTATCGAAGACAGCGCCAAAGGTGGTGGTTAAAACTGCATTCGCTCCAGCCCTTATATACTCCTGATGCAGTCCCATGATTTGCTTCGGGTCAGTGGCATTTATGGTGACCGGAGGCATATCTTTCTTTGGCCAGCCTCGCTGTATCGCGACAGAGCCAAACGCGCCATCGAGACGAAGTACGGGGCCGTTGCAAAGCCGTTCTATCAAGGGTTGCATAAACAGGCGAGCAGTTCTTGTGGGTATTATATGCAGATTGTTTCAAAAAGCAAATTCTATTAGTCTCTCAATCTTTTATAACCCCACACACGATACCGGGAATCAAGCGATCAAAGGAGATCAGGGTCTCTCGTTTCTCATCGGGTTTTTGAGGGATTTTGGATTCATAGATTAGACGATTCGTTTACGTATACGACATTGAGGGGTCCGGGAGCTCCTATGCCCGTAGCGCATTCATTGCACACACAGGTGGCCCGACCTGATGCGCCGGCGCGCATAGGCGCAAGATCTGCATCATACAATGCTTTTCGTCTGATAAGCTCGGCGACGCCGCCGTCATCCATAACATTACCAAAAGGGGGTTGTCTACTTGATGCACACTGCAGGGCATCGCCGAAAGGACCGAGGAATAACATCCAATGATCTGCACAAGCAGTCGCGCCAATGTGGGGACCCATACCAAGCTCCCATAGGATGCCTTGCTCCCCGTCGATCTCGTGACACCTTCGTGTTAGTTTTTCCAGCTGTTCCGGGGGTATCCCGAATCTTCTTGCGGCAATTGCTCCCGCGCCGGTCCGGACGGGCCAGGAAAACGTCGGGATGATATGGTGTTCCCTAAGCCAACTCCACATATCCGGCACAGCATCCGCGTTTTGCTGATAGAGGGTATTGCCCGCGCCAAGCCTGTAGCTTCTTTCGGTTAATCCGGCATCGAGTAAAAGCGCCAGATGAAGTGGGATCGTCTGGCCGTCGCGCACTACATACGCCTCCTCGAGTCGTTTGAGACCCATCATCCGGTCGTTTGTCTTTGGGTCGGGGTGATACCACTTGCCATTCACCGAGAGTCCGTCCCGTGCTTTTATCCAATCAACCATAGGTTGGTTCATTGTTAGTCCATTGGTGTATAAGATGACAAAAAGCCCATCTTCCAGCGCCTGATCAATCATACGCTGATGGCCTGGCCAATTGGTTATGCTGGTCGGCTCTGCGGTGCTTGAGAGCATGAGCGTTTGAATGTAGGGACCCAGCTCATCTATGACTTCCAGCCATTGTTCCGTTGTCAGGGGTTGCCGTCCCGTCCTTATTGCCTCGAGAGTAAATTTTCCCGCTGTGTCATAGCATCCCAGGCAACGGGCGCTGCATAGAGATTCCCCTCCGGTGACGGCGGCGATATCGCCGAACAGTAACGGTTTATCCAGTACAGGCTGGACGTCATACCCTTGCAGTACCGGGAGACTTCCCTTTTGTTCAGTAAGCATATGGAGTGGTATACGGATTATTTGCCATCTGTAGCGTCTTAGCGCGTCTACCGTTTTATTAGCGCACAGATGACACGTCGTTGGAGGTATTATATATAGCTTGTTTCAAAAAGCAATTTCTGTTTTTTCAAGAGTTACTCTTTGGGCGTTTGGCCGTAGATGACGACCCTCGTCCCGGGGTTATCGGCGGTGGCGTTCGTCGACCAGGCTTTGGGGTTTGTGACGGTGGGCTGCGCCCAGTCGTAGAGCGTGTGGGCGTCTTCAATTTTCATATTGATGCATCCGTGACTCATGGGGTGGCCGAAGTTATTGTGCCAGTAGGCCCCATGCAAGCTAAACCCGCGCATTTTTCTCACCTGGTCATTGGCAAAAAACATGACGTAGGGCACATTGGGCAGGTAGTAGTACGTGCCGATTGTCCGGTCACCGCCCTTCATGAGCTGGCTACGGACTTTAGTCCAGATCCGAAATTCTCCCGTCGGGGTCGGGTACCACTTGCCGGTTGAGACCGTAAACTCGTAGACTTTTTGTTCTCCCTGGTAGGCGTATACTTTTTGGTGAGAAAGGTCTACCTCGATGCGTTTATCCTCTGAAGTTGATCCCAAAACCGGCGCAGGGAGGGAAATGTCGGCAAGTTGGGCGCTCGTCGGAGGCGTCACCTCGTTGTTGTGAAATACCGCATAGCTATCGTCTATGGGGACCGGGAGATCCTGACCGTTCACGAGTTTTTCCAAAGATTCTTTATCTGCAAGTGGCTCGTCGGTGTGATAGGAAGCCGGCAGAAGCGGTCTGATAAACAGAACCGCGAGGATAAGGACAGATAAGAATCCAAAAATACGGATCCACGAGGATTCGTGTTTGGACAGCTTGAGGCCTATGGCCATACTGGTAGTATCACGGGTCGGCTATCGGGATGTCAAGAGAATAAAAGAGGACTTGATCCCTGACCCCTGATGCCTGATACTATATAGATATGCGACGAAGCGTCGCCCGGATCAAAGGAATCGGATTTATTTTTTGGCACGCACGCCACGAGTTGTACCACCTGACGCTCGGGCTCCTGTGGGCGTGGTTTTTGCGCGAGCGCTGGCACGAGTTTAACGGCAGGTGGATTTGGCTGTCTCTGTTTGCCTCGCTTTTGCCAGACGTGGATCATCTCCTCTACTTTTTGACCTACGGCAAGCGCGACACGTACAGCAGACGTGTCCTCGGGCTTTTGAGATCCGGCGAATGGCGAAATCTCGCGCTTTTTATGGAAAACGGGCACAAAAATCAGACGGGCCTGGCATCTCATAACTATTACTTTATGGCGATCCTTTTGGGGAGCGGCTTCGTGTCATCGTTTATTGAGTGGCGTGTCGGAGTCATCTTATTTGGTGCCATGTTTATCCACTATATCTTTGATATCGCCGATGACCTTTTTATGCTCGGCCACATCAACAATAACTGGCGCAGATGGGGGAGGGAGAGATAGAGTGGTTTATCTTCTGGGACCGTTTTTTTCCCAATGGAACTTGAGTCCAAAATAATTGCCGATGGTGATTTTTCGTATGTGGATAATGTATTCACGGATTATTGCGACTGCGCCACAGATGACCAAGGGATATATCTGATTTTTGTCGATAAAATATGTTGACCAACTCGGGAACATCCAGGTCATGAGGTAGGCGATGAAGTAATTTTCGAGAATATTGGGAAACCAGGCAAGCGTCAGGGGTTTATAAAGCGCAATGCTCACAATTTGTCCGACGGTGCGGTAGACGAATAGGATAAATATGACCGGAAATATCGGTAAATCCGTCGCAAAAAGGAGGATCCCCACATACCACCAGTAGTCCATGGTTTTGTCGTACATGTGGTAGGCGTGGTGGCTCCAGCGCGCGCGGAATGCCAGGTATCCGTCGACCGCGTCCAGGAAGAGGCTTGCGAGGGTTATTTCAAACGGATAGAAGGATAGGTACAATGGGGTCACCAGACGAAACACGGCAACCAAAAGAAGCAACAGCTGCCACATACTTCTTACGTTACCACATACCACGGGTGTTTGACACGAGACACAATTTTCGCTATAACACGCACAATAACTATGGCAATCGTTGAGGCATTCGCAAGCTCTGAAGTAGGAATTACGTATTCCGATGAACCGCAAGGCTCCCGGGCTTCGGGTTTGGAGAGGAGTATGCTACGCGACGTCCTCGGTGCGCTCTCGCCGGATACACTAGCCCAGCGCGATGAGACGGCGCAACTTATTGAGATCCTCCATATACAGGAATCCGCAGATCGCATAGAGGAAGCGTTCAAAGAGAAAGATCTCCCCACTCCCACTCTTTTTGTGTTCTATACTGCCGGGTTTACCGCGCCCGACAGCGCGATCGAGCTTGGGAAATACGGCGAAGATGGACCGTTTGAGCATTTTCCGAAAGCAGACATCGGCGGTCACAGCGGAAAGGGATCGGCGATCGCCCTCGGCCGCGGGCATAGCGCCCTACTTTTTGAAGGCAGAAGTCATACGTACGGCGGGGTGGGGAAGGAATACGCGGAAATGCTCTATAGCCGTCCGCTTGCGGTCGTCCGCGAGCTTATGCGTCGGGGCCGTGAGCGGGGAGTAGAATCGGCCGTCATCCTGACGTACTTGACCGGGGTGGACGAGGATTCTCCGCTTAAGCCCGGGGACCTGGGGGTCGTCATCGATCACCTCGAGCTTTCTGGCGGCAGGGCAGGACTTTCGCCAGGTGCAGGGCCTCACGACATTCTGGACCGGATGACGGGCAACCGCTTTGAGCCCAAGGCAGGGCGGGCATCGGATAAACCCATTACGCAACTGTTTACCAAACTCGCCCGCGATCGTGGTATCAGGGTCGGCGGCGTCCTGGCCGTCGGTACCATGGGGACGACCTCGTACCAGGGGATCGGCGAACGCGCCCTGGCGCTCACCCTTTTTGACCGAGCCAAAGCAATCGGTCTTACGGCGCTGACGGAAGAACTATTCGGAGAGGGGGAAGTGCCGTCGCTTTTCTATGACATGGCGCTTTCTTTTGACGTTGATACGGTAAGGCAAGTGATCCAAAAAACCCATGTCGATGATCCAGCCCAAACGTACACCGAGCCCGATTTTTCGCTTCTTGTAGTTGTCCTGCCGACTGACAGTGTGGGGGAGGGCAGTGGTACTGTAGATCACGGGAAGGTGGTGGCTTCCGCGCTTGCCACGGGTGAGCGAAACGGAGCGCTCATTGCCGAACTTCTGACCACTCTTACCAATGACCCGAGCGTCCTTCCTCCGGTTTCCCCACCGCCGGCGTGGGTCGGACCACTCTCGCTTCAGGCGCAAACAGCCGATTTACCGTAAGGAGTAAATCTCCCCTTTCATGGCACCTCGACCACATACGAGGGCGCCTCGATCGTTTTACCGTTTTGGAGAGAAGAAAATGTATATCGGTGGTTGCCGGACGGGAGAAAGAGC
>MFJZ01000018.1:0-1416 GCA_001781025.1 Candidatus Gottesmanbacteria bacterium RIFCSPLOWO2_01_FULL_49_10 | reverse complement strand
ATGCATGGCTATAGGTAATGGTCGGCGAAGCTTCGAGTTCTCCTGACCCTTTGCCCATAAACGCGCCGTAGGTGACGAGAAGGCTTACGGAAAGGAAAAACAAGACGATAGCGGTGAGGAGTGTGCTTCGTACGGACGGGAAGGGGACGCGCCAGCGTTTGTAGTAGGTGATCTTGGTGTTTTGAGCGGCTTTAAACGCGACGAACTGGGGAAACGGAAAAAAGTATCCGTGTCCGGTTGGGCAGTGCCAGGCGGAAACGTCGGGCGGGATGCTGTCGCCCTGGGCTACCTCAAGCAATTCTTGGCACAGGGGGCAGTGGAGAAGGTCGTCGTGTTTGCGGGTCGGGGAAGCGCGTGACGTCTCGGATTGAGGAGTGCCGGCAGAACGGATGTCAGCGACTTTCAGAAAATTGGCGTCAAAGGCGTCCAGCCACAATCCCCGGCACGCCATACACTGGGCGTACCAAAGGTTCATTGTATCGCGGGCTATAGAGAAATGGGCAAGGACGCCATTGCCACAGGGGCACGTCATAGACGTAGTATAGTGCCCTTGCAAACGTTAGCAAGAGTTTGCTATACTTACCCCCGTAGGTTTATGGTTCCGATTCGCCCCAAAAAGGCGGACCGGATTTTTGTTTTTATTCCAATGAAAAAAGTATTTCATCTCACCAAGCGTATCATTATCCGGCCCGTGTACCGGAGCACGAGGTATGTGCTCGTTGCCAATGCCCAGCTTTGGGGCCGGACGTTTTGGGCCCAGTGGGACGGGCTTGCATTTGATAAAAAACTCGTGTGGATCCTTTTTTTGAACCACACGATTGCCGTTCTTACGCTCATCGAGTACTTACTCCTGAAATAGCGATTATCTATTTCCCCAAAAGTGGATGGACGTGAATTCAGGCATGAGGCCAGGGGTAGTCGCGCTTAAAATTTCCGTCCTCAATTGCCACCGTGTTTTTTCCGGGTCTGCGATCCGTGATTCCCGCTGGACCCCATTCCCCGCGCGCGGAGAAAACTCGCCGGTAATGCCGGAGCCCAGGGTGACCGTTGAGCTCGTTTGGCCGATCCAAAGCAACGGTTCGGGAAGTTCGGGGACGGGTACGAGTAGGCTATCGATCCATGCGCGGTAATCGGGTCGTGACTCTACACGAAGCGGAGCGCTTGATGAGTCAGGCGGTAGGTAGCGCCGGTAGTCCGGATCAAGAGCAAACCAAATCCCGGGAGGTTCGTCGAGTAGCGGTTCTCTCGGAGATACGTCCCAGTCCTGTCCTCTTCGACCCGAGATGCTAATCGTTCCGGCAGCGAGTGCTCTTTCGATATCCCGCTCTCCCAGCGGCTGGGAAAAAAACGGTGCCCAGAGGCGAAAGAGCGGTGTGCCGGCCGGAAGCTCAAACGTGCGCGGCGTTGAGTTATCGA
>MFJZ01000017.1:8442-8891 GCA_001781025.1 Candidatus Gottesmanbacteria bacterium RIFCSPLOWO2_01_FULL_49_10 | reverse complement strand
GAAACGCTCACTGTATCTGACGCGGTGCGCACTCCTTTCACAAAATCCTCATAAAAGTTATGGTTGGTAAGCATGATCTCATCACAAATCCTCGCCGCGTATGCGCCAACTGATGCATGGCTTTCCGCTGCATACGCACCAAGCTCAATCATCGGCTGAAAGACAAGAACTTTTTTGCCCTTCGTCCATGCAAGCACGTCAATGGCCGCCTTGGCAGCATCGGGATTATTATTGAAGGTATCGTTGATATAGATTGACCCATTGATTCCCGGTATCAGGCACAGAGTTTTCGGGAGTGGTTCAATCTTGCCAGCGGCCTTTGCTGCTTCACGAAAGGGCATACCCGCTGCAACCGCTCCGGCGATGGCAGCCAAAATATTACTTACTTGGTGATGGCCGATGACAGGCGCTTTCACGCTCGCTTTTTCTCTCCCTGCTGCACAAACAAA
>MFJZ01000017.1:6698-8343 GCA_001781025.1 Candidatus Gottesmanbacteria bacterium RIFCSPLOWO2_01_FULL_49_10 | reverse complement strand
CCACACATCACGGCCGTCGTTCCTCGCCCACTGCGCCATAGTCCGTGTCCGCTCATTATCAACATTAAAAATAGCGATACCCTGACCGATGAGACCGACGACAAGTTCGTATTTTGCTTTCATTGTGTTTTCCAAAGACCCGAACAGATCCTGATGCTGCGGGTTTATCGCCGTTACAATCGCTATCTGAGGCTTGACCATCTCCGTCATAAACGCGATTTCTCCTTGTTTATATGCACCCATCTCGACGACGAATACTTCGTGTTCGAGCTTTAGGCTATTGAGGATTACTTCCGCAATACCGATAGGTGAGTTTTTACTCGCCTCGGTCTTAAGCACCTTAAACTTCGAAGAAAGAATAGTCGCGAGGTATTCCTTGGTCGACGTCTTCCCATAACTGCCGGTGACACCAATCACAATCATGGATTTATGCGCGCGAAGCTTATGAACCGCCATGATAATCTGGAGTTTGTGGTACACCTTGGTCGGCGAACTGAGAAGAAATACGAATATCCACGTGATTGGGAAACTCATAATATCTGCAATTGCCAAGCGTAGAAGGATAGGAATACTCACGGCCCACACGATATATCCGCAGACCGCCAAGCTCAACAGCACCAACAGGGTGGACTTGGGAGATATCGGAGGCCGCCTGCGCTCTGGCCACAAAAATCGCTTACCCTGCGGCGTCCCGAGGTGAATAAGCATCCGATCCCACCGATACTCCTTCACCCACCAAACTTCCGCATAGGTAAGTGTGTTGAGGGTGATACGAATTGCCCAAAGTACCGCGATAAAGAGCATCAAAATATCCATTCTACAATCCGATCTTTAAAAGAATTGTAATTGGCGTTGTCACCGACGCGCCATAGCGCTTTGGCGACGGAGCGCGGTCGCAACGGAAAATACAATACTTTTTCACACCTTTTTAAGAAATCGCTCGATGTAGGAAACAAAAACCTCCGGTTGTTTAAACGGCACGCCGTGGTCAGCCTCGGGGATTACCACAAGCTGGGATCCGGCAACTACCTGATGCATGCGCTCGGCAATTGCAACAGGCACGATGATATCGTATTCCCCCCAGAGGAGAAGACATGGGACACCAACAGACTCCATCGCCAACACTAGGTCTTCCTGCACAATGCGCTTAAACGTATCCCGCATCGTCCCTTCCGCCCGGAAGAATTCTTTGGCACCTACGAAATAGTAGTACCACCGCCGTACCGCGTCCTGAAAAAGGTTTAATGGAGGAATTGAAAACAAAAGTTTTCCGATTTTAGCAAGTGCGATAAAAAGAAGAAGCTTTCTCTTTGGTATCGGAGTAAATCCCGGAGCTCCGGATAAAATAAGTGCTCGTACACAATTTGGGTACAGTTCATTGTATTTAAGCGATACCCTTCCGCCAAAGGAGTGCCCGATGAAAATAGGCTGTTCAATATGATTCTTTTTGAGATAATCGTCCAAAAATAGGGCGTAATCCGTAAGCGTCAACGGGCGCTCAGGAATTTTGGACGCTCCAAATCCCGGCAAATCCGGCGCGTAGACGCGATACCCACGTTTTTTTATACTTTTAGCAAGCAGAATAAATGTTTTTCCGGACAAACCCCACCCGTGAAGTATTACAAAAGTCATTGGATTCTTCATG
>MFJZ01000017.1:0-6658 GCA_001781025.1 Candidatus Gottesmanbacteria bacterium RIFCSPLOWO2_01_FULL_49_10 | reverse complement strand
GCGGGTGTTTTTTGTTATCGTTTTGGATGTACCTCCCGCGACAAAACTTCCTTCCGGAATATCACGATCAATCATGAGTCCGGCACCCACCATCGAATTGGAACCGATTTTTACTCCGGGCATAATACTCGTATTGACTCCTATACGCACGTGCTTCCCAATGACCGCGCCCAGTTTTGTACGCATAGTATCTAGTCTCTGACCACCGACGACAGAAAAAATCTCTCCCTCATCAAGTCGAAGGTTAGCAAGAACATTCCCCGACCCCATACTTACATCTCCTTCAATCACACTGTCCCCGACATAATTACTATGAAACCAACAATTATCACCGATGTAGCTTCTGGTGATATCCGTATTAAATCCTGTCACGCAGCCAGCGCCGATGTGACTATGACGGATCATGTTGTTGTTGCCGATGATGGTGCTCTCGCCGATGTAACACGGGCCCACAATTTTAGTATTCTCAAAAACTTTTACGTTATCGCCAAATAGGACGTTGCCTTCCACAATAACGTTTTTTCGTATTTCAACATTTTTTCCTTGATGGGAAGGTAAATCCTCAAATAAAATATCCATGACATCTAAAATATGCCATGGATATTTGAGTGATGATATTAAGCCGTCATAGGGCTCTATTAAAAACTCTTCGCTTTGCATGAGTGACGTAAGTGCCTTTTCATAGACATCATCCTCGGAGCTTTGGGTGCGGGCAATCTCAGCAATAAGCTTCGAGGAATCGGCAATAAAATGTCCCGAGATGTTCACATATTGACTCGGTTCGTTTCCCTGTCCTGGTTTTTCGTGAATTCCGAGAATTTTATTGCCTTTCAGTGCCAGATATCCCCCTGGATAGTACGTAGCAGGCTTCCACCCGGCAATCACCCCAAAAACGCGTTCAGACAATCCTCGTTGGACTATTCTCTGATACACAGAACCGTCTTCCAATACATCAGCAATCACGATAAGCAAGCTCGCTCCCTGAAATTTTACTGATGCTGCTAACACTGCATCCGCCATCCCCTGTGCCGACGCTTGAACGACAACGTCGTGAGGAACAGAAAGCTTAAGGGTGCGAAAAAACGGGGCGTTGTCATTGTTTGCAATCACGACAATCCGAGAAACTTCTTTCGGTAAAGAATGTGCAACTGCGTGCTCAAAAAATGTTTTACCAAAAAAAGGAAATAAATTTTTATCCGTGGTGAAGGGCCAAAAACGCTTTCCTTCGCCACCTGCGAGAATAACGGCGACGAGTTCGTTTTTCATACTTCCTCCTTTACTCTCTCAATATTTGCGCCAAGCGCGTGAAGCCTATCTTCAATATGTTCATACCCACGATCGATTTGTTCGACCCCATGGATGACACTCTGCCCATCCGCTGCTAATGCGGCAAGGACAAGGGTCGCCCCGGCTCGTAGATCCGTCATAGTCAGCACTGCATTGTGAAGCTTTGTTGGCCCCGTTATCCGAATCGCATGATAATCTCCTGGCTTATGGTCCTCCCAGTTGAAGTTGTAGTATGCGGCCGGATTGGTCACCTCCGGATTGAAGTACTCTATTTTTGCGCCCATTTTTTTCAGTTCATCCGCATAACTAAATCTATTCTCAAATACCGATTCGTGTATTGTTGATACTCCCGCGGCCTGCGTCATAAGCACTCCCCATGGTGCTTGCCAATCGGTCATAAATCCGGGATGCGGTCGGGTGAGGATGTCTACGGCCGTGAGTTCCCTTCGTCGAAAGAAACGGGTTTTTGCCTTATCAATCGCTTCATACCCCCCACCGGCAGCAGAAAATACTTTGAGAAATGCTGTGAGGTGCTCTCTTTGTGATCCGATGACGGTGATCTCCCCGCCGGTCAACGCCGCTGCCGCGGCAAACGTTACTTCCTCATTGCGATCAGGCATTATCGTATAGTCTGCTCCACGAAGCCCAGGGACACCCAGGATGGTAATCTGTCGGGGCGCACTTCTTCGGATATTTGCTCCCATACGGGTGAGGAGCCCAATGAGCTCATCTACTTCTACTTCTTCTGCCGCGTTCTTTATGACCGTCGTCCCTTTGGCAAGAACAGCAGCAAGGATAACGGTCTCCGTACCAGTATGAGAATTCTTCGGAAACGTATACGTGGTGCCTCGCAGTCCCCCTGGTGCCTCTGCATAAAAATATCCGTCTTGCGAATGGTACTGTATGGAGGCTCCCATCTGTTTAAGTGCGTCTATATGCCGGTCTATGGGTCTTGCACCGATTCTACAACCACCAGGATTTGGGATCATCGCGCGGCCATAGCGGGCAAGGAGCGGACCGATAACCATGGAAGACGTACGGAGACGCGCTCCCGCGTCAAGTGGCACTTGAAACTGGTTCGCATGACCGTTCTGAATTTCTACCGCGTGAGAGAAGCGGTCATTTTTTACCATAATCCCCAGACTTTTTAGGACATCAAGCATAATCTCCCCATCACGAATAGCTGGGACATTTCGGATCACAAACGGCTCGTCGGAGAGAATGCATGCGACGAAAAGCTTCAGCGCGACATTTTTTGCTCCGCCGAGAGTCACTTCACCCCTGAGTGGTTTTCCGCCGTTGATAACAAATTTGTCCATGCTTATAATTCTCCTAACCGAACTATTTCTTCCTCCAGATTTACTCCGAATTGTTCCTTTACTTTGCCTCTTGCCAGTTCGATTAATTGTACCACGTCAATAGCTTTCGCATGGCCATTGTTGACGATGAAATTGGCATGAACCGGAGAAATTTGTGCATCTCCGACCGCCTTCCCCTTGAGACCCACGTGGTCGACAAGAAACCCCGCTGAGGTCGTATGGTTGGGGGTGGCGGTAGCGACAGCCTGGGCTTTCGTGATATTACGAAACGTACATCCCGGGCTTTTGACTCCCTGCGGCTGACTCTCACGCCGGTAGCTGACGCTTTCGTTAGCTACTTCCCATAATGCCTGTTTATCGCCAGGGGTCAGCACAAACACCACCCGAAGTACGATGTCTCCTGTTTTTTGGATGACGCTCGTATCGTAGGCAAAACGAAAGTAGGACCGATCTACCGCCGTAACCACGTTTTCGGGGGTTAGGATTGTCGCTTGATACACTGCGTCCCCCACATAACTTGCCGGCATAGGGAGCGTCCCAAGATAACGTCTTCGGTTATTTTCGGTTACGATCCCTTGTGTCGCATCCTTCGATGCGGCCTTGGTCCACTTTGAGTTCATGAAAATCGCCCCTCCTACTGAGCCCGGTAATCCAAGATGCATTTCTAAACCCTTGAGGCCTTCTTCCACGGTAAACCTCACAAATTTGTTAAATACCACACCGCTATCCACCTCGACGTACACAGACCCTACCGATCCTCCCGACTGATACTTCCCCTTCATACCGCGGATCGTGATAGCACCCGTATTGTTTTTGACCACTAATCCTCGGATTCCCTTGTCTCCGATAAGGACATTTGATCCTCCGCCTAAGATAGTGACTGGAATCCCCAACTCCCGCGCTTTCGTCACCACCTCCACAAACTCCTCAATAGTTCGCGCTTCATAGTAGAGGTCAGCCGGCCCGCCGATCTTAAAGGTCGTAAACGGCGCAAGTGGGACGTTTTTTTTCACTCGTTCCCCTAATAATGTTTGTAATTTGGTTATCTTGTCATCCATATTCATTTGTTGGATTTGTAGTATTTGTCGGATTGGTTCATTATCTTTCTCCCCCATTGATATATATCCCCGGCGCCCATAAATACTACCACGTCCCCTGTCTTGAGCTTTCGTTGTAGCTCTTCAGAAACTTCTTTTACCGTTGGCGCATAAACGGCGGTGGGCATACAGTCTTTAACCCCATCGACAAGTTGCTGTACAAGTCCTCCGTCCGTTTGAGTTTCTCGGGCAGAGGCATAGATATCCGTTATCAAGGCAATATCAGCCTTCGCAAGCGCGTGACTGAAATCTGAAAGGAGTGCCTTGGTACGCGAATAGGTGTGTGGCTGAAAAATGACGACGAGCCGATTATTCCGATACCAAGCGCGGACTGCTGCTATCGTCGCATCGATTTCTTTGGGATGATGGGCATAGTCATCATAAATCAGTGCCCCACGAATCTCTCCAAGTTTCTCAAGCCTTCGTTTCGTGCCGCCAAACCGCTCAAGTCCTCGTTTGATTACCTCCCAGGAAATGCCGATCTCGCCCGCTACTGCAACAGCCGCTACGGCATTGAGCGCATTGTGAACTCCTGCTACGTTAAGTTTAAGTTCTCCAAGTCGTGTTTGGTTCTTATAAACCATAACACGCGTTTTACCCGGCGTAAATCGGATGTCACGTACGCGATACAAAGCTTCTCTTGAATGGCCAAAGGTCACGACATTGCTTTCGTGCGACAGCACGGAACTTGCCGGATCATCTGCATTAATGACGGTCAATTTTTGTCCTCCTTGATTCTGTTGAAATCTGACGAATGCCTGTTGAACAGCCGCAAGATCCCGATACGCATCGGGGTGATCAAAATCTATGTTGGTGACCACAAGTACTTCCGGTTTCTGCCAGAGGAATCGCGGTGTCGGGTCATGACCCGGATCTGTGACATACTCATCAGCTTCTGCAATAAACCAGTCCCCCCGACCGGCATGTCCCGCAGCTCCTAATCCACGTATAGAACCGCAGCCGATGGCCCAGGAGGGATCGAGACCCGCTTCGGCAAGGATCGTCGCGATCATGGCAGACGTCGTCGTCTTTCCGTGGCTACCGGCAACGGAAATTCGACGCTTGCCCGCCATGGCTAATCCCAAAGCCTGACCATGTGGAAACGAGGTGATAGAGTGTTCTTTTGCATACACCACTTGTGGATTATCCCTACCTCCGTGGGCACCGGTATAAATGACGAGATCCGGCTTGAATGCAACAAGATGTGTTTCGTCAAATGCTTCGTGAACATCAATTTTTGTCTTCTTGAGCTCTTCATCCGTCGGGAACTCTTCCGCCACATCGCTGCCTGCTACCACCTTCCCCAATTCCTTTGCCCATACTGCAAGAGCCGCCATGGCAACACCTTTGATACCGACGAAGTAAATCCGCTTCGATTGGTTCAATTGATTCATATTCACTTAAAGCCAATGACTGCCATCATCTCCCCATACGTCTCTTTGGTATCCTTGCGGTATGAAAAAAACTCGTCATTCTGGCAAGACGTACACGTGGGCGGCGCGTCAATGTTGTCCTGTAGTACACCAGCTTCGATAAGTTGCCGATAGTTTAACCAGCCAATATCCAAGTGCCATTTTCCGTCAGACTGAAACGCCATCTTCTCATCATGCCCAAATCGGTTAACGAAAACGTCAACTCGTTCCACTGGCACATCGTAGCAGCACCCGCCGATGTGCGCTCCAATAGCAGCATAAATACGCCGCACATCTCCACCCATCCTCACCATCTCGCCTACTGCATTTCCGACGACGCTACCCACCGTCCCTTTCCAACCGGCATGAACCGCGGCGATAACCTTACCGATGGGATCAACCAATAACACCGGGACGCAATCGGCTACTACAACAGCCACAGTGACGTCACGACTCACGAGTCCGTCGACTCCAGGTACGATACCCATCGTTTGACTATCAACTGTTCGAATCAGATTGTCATGCACTTGCTGGGCAAGTACGGGAGAGGTTTTAAAACCCAATTTGTGTGCAAATAAATCTCTATTTTCACTGCTATATTTCATGTCTCCCGCGGATCGATTTGAAAATCCATGAATGACCCCACCCAGCTGAGACAACAACGTCGATTGAAAACCAATTCCACTAGGATTCTGCAGCATATCCGAGCCTTTTCATGTGTTTTTTTACTGCTTCCTGGTCACTCCATGGATATTCCACTTTGCCCCGCGCCAAGCTTTTCTCGTGCCCTTTGCCGGTCACAATCACGGTGTCCCCCGGTTTGGCTTGGGACAAGGCGTACGCGATCGCCTCATCCCGATCCGCCAGCCGCATCACGTGTGTACCAGCCGGTATACCCGAGGCAATCTCCTCGATAATCGTATTGACATCTTCCGTACGGTAATCCTCCTCTGTAAGGACAATGAGGTCCGCATATCGTGCTGATGCTTTTCCCATAAACGGCCGTTTAGTCCGGTCTCGGAGTGCCGCGCTACCAAACACATGGATGAGGCGCTTTTTACTCGCAAGGCGGACGGTTTTCAGTGCTTGCTCGATGGCGTTCGGTGTGTGGGCAAAGTCTACAATCACTCGGAACGGTTTCTCAACCACTACCTCCATCCTGCCTTTTACGCCCCGAAACACCGAAATAGCCTTTTGGGCACTCCGAAATGGCACACCGAGCGCCTCCGTTGCCGCAATGGCCGCAAGACAATTATACCGATTAAACGTTCCAACGAGCGTTGTCTTAAACGGGTGAGTCTTGGGGCTCACGTGCGCGTCGCGACGGATGCCGTAGGTAATGACGCGTTTTTTCCGAAAAAGACCTCCTGCTTTATTGTACACCTCGGCCTCATCGCGATTTAGGACCGCAACCCGTGCACGGGAAAGAAGCGAGAGCTTGGCCTTCATGTATGCGTCAAATGTTTTATGCCAATCGAGGTGCTCGTGCGTCACGTTCGTCAAGACCCCTACGGCAAACCGGACGAAATCCACGCGATGCTGT
>MFJZ01000016.1:8997-11119 GCA_001781025.1 Candidatus Gottesmanbacteria bacterium RIFCSPLOWO2_01_FULL_49_10 | reverse complement strand
AAGTAGCACCGGGTTCTCGAATGCGCCTTGTGCTAGAAATCAAAAATGACACTACCGACACAGTAAGACTCTATCCACAAAATTCCTATGCAAAACTACAACTCGTCCCTTTCAGTGAACCGGCTGAACCCTACGCTGGGCAGTACGTAAGACAAGAATGGATAAGACTGCCACAACTCGGCCCGCACGTTTTAGATTAGCCCCAGCGAGTGGTATTTGCCGTGTGACTGCGTCTTAGTAACAATTAATAAAGCCGACTGCAAGCTCGATATCCGTATAGAATCCCCGAGTTTAAATGAGCCTAGAAGCTGGTTCCAACACGGAATCATTTGGAGTACTAATGGCAAATCGGGACTTGAGGCCTAGCCCCGACGAATTCAATTCGTGCGGATACGAAGGCTCGAATGGTATTCCTCAAAAGTAGATTTAGGAGAGAACAATTACGTCTATCCCTCAAACGAACACTTCTCAAGTGTGGTTTGTAATTTCTAAAAAAACTGGGTCTCGGAGGCGCCCTTGACCCACATCAACGCGGCGGCGCGAATATCATCGCAACGAGGGGTCAGGTGTACCAAAAAATCTTCCCAATGGCTTAACCACTTTTGAAACATTGCCGAGAAGTCTACCCATTTTCCATACTGGTCCACCTTCATAGAAGGCTACACGTTCAGCAGGAATTCTCGTCGTAGTTTTTTCTAATCCGCCACAAAGGATACCGAACACATCTTCTAATATTTCAGGTTCTTCAAGAGCTTGGCGAATAAATTGCTTTCCTTCCTTACGAGGTACAAACGAAAGCAAATCATACCGAGTAATTGGACCACGTTGATCGATAATGTTTTTCGCACTCCATTTTGTGTGATATTGAAAAATCATATGTGACGGATCACGCTTCCAGCGTTTTATTCCTGATGTATAATCGCGTCCTAACGTGCTAAATAAGACAAAAATATTTGGATTCGGTTTATCTCTAAAATTTGTCTCTTCAGCTATTTTTGTTGTTAGACCAAAGCCCTGTCCAAGATAATCAGTTATTCTATCTATCATTTTCGCTGGCGAATGACCATTAAGAGAATAAAATCTTTGATCACCCCCTATATGATTTACTCCTCCCATCATATGATCACCACGAGGCAACTCCCCAAAAACATGTAGCTCACCTTTAGATCGAAATATGCCTGCCCACTCTATAGCGTTTTTCCTTTCAAGTGGTAGACTATTTTCGCGAAGGTTTTGTATACCATCAGCAATGATTGCCCCATTTTTGTAAAGATAAATTCCGCTACACACAACGCCTACAACAATAGCTGCATCTCGAACAAATGACAATTTTGCTTTCCTATACAGTTTATCTGCGATTGCTTGCTCTATATTATCTTGTTCATTTTTCGGTAATGCGCCATGTACCTTTTCGTATTTTGCAAGATATTGTTTATACCGGCCCTCTAGAGTGAGATGTGTTTCAAGCACTGATTTGAACTTAGATGTGATAGTGTGAGCTTTGTCTGGTAAATTTAGCTGAATGGGTATTTCGGACATATTGATGACCATATTCTAAGCTACACAAACTCATTAACACAACTGAGCCGCCTTTAAAAACGTTCCAATTTTTTCCCAACACCTGTACATAAATGGGTTCGCTGCAGTACCAAAGCACAGCTCTGTACAGGACGCCACGTACCAAACTTCGTTCTCGTACTGTGGCGAATCCCTCTGGCGGTACTTATACTCCCTTGATACAATCTCCCCATGCACCCCTTCCATCGGGAAAAAGCGCTCCCACGCCGATCACTAAAAAAGCTCATAAGTCTCCTTATTATTGCGACGGGATTCATATTGACCATACCCATCATGTTCATTCGGTTTCGCCCATCCCAAGCTATTATCTCGCCGTTGCCGGATGAAAAAACCAGCAAACAGACGACGACGAGGCAATTATTTCAAAAAAAGAAGGACCCATCAGATCTACGGAAAAAAATCCAAGAAACGGTAAACAACCGATGGAAAAATTACTCCGTGTATGTCAAGGATTTTTCTACAGACTTTATTATGGACATTAATGAAATGGTTATCTTCACTGCCGCTTCCGTAAACAAAGTTCCTATTATCGCAGCACTGTATT
>MFJZ01000016.1:0-8956 GCA_001781025.1 Candidatus Gottesmanbacteria bacterium RIFCSPLOWO2_01_FULL_49_10 | reverse complement strand
GGACTTTGGCACGGGATCCCTCCGGTACGAATCTCCCGGCAGCGTCTATTCGCTGAAAACCCTTGCCAAACTCATGATTGGACAAAGCGATAACACGGCAGCGTACATACTGGCAAACCACGTCATCGGGGTAGACAAAATTCAAACACTTATAAACAGCTGGGGCCTGACCCAGACGGATATCGTCAACAACAAAACGTCAAATAAAGACATGGAGCTCCTTTTTGAAAAAATATATACGGGTCAACTGACCAGTCCCAGCTCCACACAGGAAATGCTTGCATTCTTCAAGCACACGGACTTTGAAGATCGTATTCCCGCACTCTTGCCGGAGGAAACATCCGTATACCACAAAATCGGCAATGAGATAGGAGTCCTCCATGATGTAGGCATCGTTGAACAATCACCGCTTGTGTATTTCATCGGCATCCTCTCAAGCGACATAACCGATGATAAGGAGTCCGCCCAGATCGCCGCAGAAATATCCAAAGCAGTGTATGAGTATCTGAAATGACCGGTGTTACGCGGTAAGGCGCGCCGGCCCAGGAGTAACTGACAGGGGATGTTCCACAAGAATTGGCTTGGCGAGGGCGACCTTTAGCACTTCATCCATGTGCTCGACAAAGTGAAACGACAAGTCAGTCAACACGCTTTTGGGTATATCTTCTAAGTCTTTTTTGTTGTTTTTTGGCAAAATTACTTTTTTGATACCGGCCCGATGCGCGGCGATTATTTTTTCTTTTACACCGCCAATTTCAAGTACTCTGCCGCGAAGCGTAATCTCACCCGTCATCGCTACGATCCTGCGGACGGGAATCTTAGTAAGAGCAGAAACCAGAGCGGTACAGATTGCGGCCCCTGCCGACGGCCCATCCTTGGGTACTGCTCCCTCGGGGACGTGAATGTGGATATCGAGTTTTTGAAAAAATTTCTCCGGCAACCCGAGCGTTCGCCACCTACTCCTGACATACGAAAACGCTGCCTGTCCGGATTCCTTCATGACGTCGCCTAGTTGCCCGGTAAGGGTGAGGCTGCCTTTGCCCGGCATGAGCGCAACTTCAATAAATAAGATGTCTCCACCTGCCTCTGTCCATGCCAGTCCCGTTGACATCCCGACCTCGTCGTTTTTTTCGGCAAGGTATGAGGTATATTTGTACGGACCTAAATATTGGTGCAGATCCCTCGTGTCGACTCTCCAGTGTTTCACGTTTTCGCGATCGACATCGGCGATTCTTTTCGCGATTTTTCTGAAAAGTTTTGCAATTTCTCTCTCGAGATTCCGTACACCAGCCTCACGGGTATATCGCCGTATAATTTCATAGACGGCATCATCAGTAAGCTTTACCACCCCATCGGGTATGCCGTGAATAACGCGCTGTTTTTCAAAAAGGAAGTCACGGGCGATATGAAACTTTTCCTCCTCAGTATAACCCGGAAAATGGATGACTTCGAGCCTGTCTCGAAGCGCCGGGGGTATAGTATCAAGCACGTTGCACGTGGTAATAAAAAACACGTCCGAGAGATCAAATGAAACTTCCAGGTAGTGATCAGAAAACGCAAAGTTCTGTTCAGGGTCAAGCGCCTCAAGAAGTGCGGCCGACGGGTCACCTCGAAAATCAGTACCAACTTTGTCGATTTCATCAAGCATAAATACCGGATTTTTTGTCCCTGCCTGTTTAATGCCTTGTATAATTCTCCCCGGCAGTGCTCCGACGTACGTACGCCTATGCCCGCGGATTTCCGCTTCATCACGGATTCCTCCAAGAGACATCTTTACAAATTTTCTCCCGAGGGAACGGGCGATAGATTTGCCTATCGAGGTTTTTCCAACTCCCGGTGGGCCCACAAAACACAGGATGGTTGGCGCGGATTTATCGTTCTTTTTCCTGGGGTCAGATGCGGGCTTCTCTTTCGTGTCGACTTTTTGCTCTGGAACTTGGACCGCCTCCATATCTGCCGCGTGTGCACGAAGCTTCATAACGGCAAGGTATTCCAAGATCCGCTCCTTGATCTTGGCGAGCCCATAATGATCTTCATTAAGGACAGCTTCTGCCTCCTTTATGTTGACGTTATTGGGACTTGCGATCGCCCAGGGAACCTCTATAAGCCAATCCAAGTATGTGCGCACGTAGGACGCTTCCGGATTGTACTGGGACATTTGGGCAAGCCGAGATAGTTCTTTCTCTGCTTTCTCTCGTACCTCACCGGGCATGCCTGCGTGTTTAATCTTGTCTGCCAGTTCTTTTACATCCTTGCTTTCACTTTCTTCGCCTAACTCTTTTTCTATGGTCTTCATGCGCTCGCGAAGCACCTGGTCGCGAACGTTTTTGTCAAACTTTTCTTGGGTTTTACTGGCAATCTTTTTTTCAAGCTCAAGGATTTTTACCTCACGGGACAGGTGAGAAATTTCCTTTTCGAGGCGATCCCGTACATTCGTGATCTCAAGAAGATCCTGTCGTTCACTGGGCTTAATATCTAGAATTCCAGCTATCTGATACGACAGTTGAAGGCTCCCTAATCCGGACATAATGTTCATAAACGTCAAAAAATCCATGGACTTGCCCATGTTTACTGCCCGGCGAAGTTCATTGGTGAGGTGTTTGGTCAGGGCTTTAATTTCATCTGTTTCTTCAACCGTATCTTCAAGAGTCACGATCCTCGCGACAAAAAATGGATCGAGCGCTTCGTATGAGACAATATCAACTTTTGCAATCCCGCGAACAAGCGCGTTGATCTCTCCTTCGTTTTTCATCATTTGCACAATCTCGCCGACCGTTGCGGTAGTGTATAGATCTGTTTGTGTGGGATCGTTGACGTTGGGATTGCGCTGCATGACGAGGACGACGCGCTTACCAGAAGATTGAGCCGCCTCTATAGCAGAGACCGACCGTTGACGTCCGAACGTCAGGATCATCTCTGTCCCCGGAAAAACTATCCCGTCCCGTATCGGAACCACAGGGAGCATATGTTCGGATCGTGGTAGTATATCCATATCTATTTTGGCACTCAAGTATAACAAGTGCTAAACCCTCGCGTCAAGAGGATAATTGTCCTATTGAAATTCTTCCAAAAGTGAGTCAAGGTTGCCCTGTGATTCGCGCTGAGATACGAGCGGCCCTTCTGCTAGGGCCGGTTCCCTATCTTCACTTGTTGGCTTCTCTTCCCGGTAAAAAATACCAACGGGAATGTGATCGCCCCATTCGACTGCTTTCGTAAGCGCCCGAAGCTTATCGGTTGGTGCATAGTCGCTTGCAGAGAGCGAATATAAACGGGATCGATACCACCCATACGTGTGGACCTTGTCAAAGGTCACGCAGGGCTGCAAAACGTCAAGAACGGAAAATCCTTTGTGGCGGACTGCCTCAACCATAAGCTTGGTAAGCCCTAGGGGGTCTCCGGCAAAACCGCGGGCAACGAATGTTGCGCCTGATACTATCGCAAGCGTCAAGGGGTTCATTGGTTCATCCACGACTCCCTCGGGAGTCGATTTTGTTTTAAATCCTGCCTTTGCAGTTGGCGAGGCTTGGCCCGTGGTTAACCCGTAGACCTGATTATCGTGAATAATCACGTTGATATCAGGATTGCGCTTTGCCGCGTGTATAAAGTGATTGCCTCCTTCACCGAGACAATCGCCGTCACCGGATACTACGATGACCGGTAGGCGGTGATTGGCGAGCTTGGCTCCCTGGGCTACCGGAAGAGCACGCCCGTGGAGCCCGATAAAACCGTAGGTGCGCATCCAGTCGTACATATTCCCGTGGCATCCGATGCCATACACAATAAGTCCGTCGTCCGGACCGATACTAAGCTCTCCGAGGGCATTTTTGAGAGACATCCAAATGCCATAATCTCCGCACCCCGGACACCAGGTGGGAAGATAACCGGTTTTAAAGGAGTCAGCAGTAATAGTCATAAGTCAGGAGTGTAGAGCGTAAAATGTTACTGTTTCCTCTATACACTTTTCACTTTACACTTTGCACTTTATCGAGTATCTCCTCTGGAAAAAATGGTCTGCCGTCGTATTTTAACAATTTTTCTTGTATGAGAATCCCGGTGTGCTCGCGGATAAGTGACGATAATTGACCGGTCGCATTCTGTTCTACATCTATAATGCGGGTCGATTTCGAGAGCAGCGCAGCCGCTTGGGCAGCGGGGAACGGATATATCCATGAAAAGTGAACGACATTTACCCGTGTACCGCCGACAGCAAAACCGACTCGTTCAAGCGCCTCAAGCACTGGACCTCTCGTCGATCCCCACGTGACACAGGTGACACCTGCCTCGGGATCACCATACACTGATGGCGGGAGGATGTCGCGGCTCATCGCGGAGAGTTTTTTCAAGCGCTTCTGTACCATGGCTTTCCGATTCATCGGTTCTTCTGAGACATGACCTACTTCGTTATGTTCATATGAGTTTGCAAAATACTGACCATGCTTCTGGCCCGGAAAACTGCGTGGTGAAATGCCGTCATCGTTGCCCAGACTATATCGAGAAAATGACACATCAGAGGCTAGTGCCTCTGTTTGAGCGATTTTTCCTCTATCCAGAAGAACGTCGCCCTGAAAATGTGTCTTTGGCACGCACCATTGACTTTCGTTAATGTATTTATCAGTCAGGAGAAACACCGGCACCTGATACTTATCTGCCAACTGAAACGCTTCTATCGTAAGAGTATATGCTTCCGCCGCATCCGCCGGTGCCAAAACAACGCGAGGAAATTCGCCGTGTCCTGCATGGATGACAAACTGAAGCTCTCCCTGCTCCGTCCAGGTCGGCATGCCGGTTGCGGGGCCGACACGCATCCCCAAATCAATGACCAGTGGCGCCTCCACCATGCCGGCAAGCGACAACCCTTCTACCATAAGCGCAAAACCTCCGCCTGATGTGGCGACCATGCTCCGAACACCCGCAATCGAAGCTCCTATCGCCATATTGATACCGGCTATTTCATCTTCTGGCTGTTTATAGACAATACGAAGCTCTTTTGCGTGATCCGCAAGAAACGTGATGAGCGAATTAATGGGGGTCATAGGATAAATTGCAGCAAATCTCATCCCTGCGCGCACCGCCCCCAAGCCTACGGCTTCACTTCCGCTTAGGACGAGAACGTCCTCTTTCTTGGTGGTCGGGGCAATATGACACCCCTGAAGTGCCGGCAAGTTTGTCTTCACGAAATCGTACCCGGACCGCGCAAATGCGAGGTTACGCCGTACTACTTCGTCACCCTTCTTCGTAAACTGATCATGAATCACCGACTCTACAAGAATAAAATCTACGCCGAGAAGCCCGACGGTTACCCCGAGCGCAATCGTATTTCTCATAACAGGCTCTCCGGCGCCCTGCTCGACGAGCCCACGAAGCGGCACCGGCACCAACACGGGTTTATTGGAAAAGTCCGAAGCTTGCCAATCATAGTCTTTCGGATCAAACACGACGATCGAACCGTCATGAAGCTCTTGTTTATGCAGATCCACAGTCTCTTGATTGAGAGCCATGAGAATATCGACGACCCCCTCCAGAGCATGAATCTCCCTTGTGGCGATCCTCACGGTTACGATATTGTGCCCGCCACGAATAAGCGATGGGTACTCATTCGTCGCAAAAACACAATATCCAGCCCGAGAAAACGCCCGGGCAAGGATCGTACCGGACGACATAATCCCAAAACCAGCCTCTCCGCCTATCTTCCATGTGACGCTATCCTTCACATACGTTACCCTATCATACCTTCGCCGGATTGGGAAGATATGCGATAATACGGGATATGAAAAAAGATCTACGCGAGAACCTGCGGGCCTATAACCCACTTGAGGAACAACTCGCCAAGCATGCCCGGGAGAGGGGTGAAAAAGATGCAATTATCGCCATAGACCCGGATACGGATACGTCTATAGCCATCTCCTACAGACAGCTCAATGACGTTGTTGGGGCAATCGCAACATACCTTGTGACCCTCGGCATGAAAAAGGGGGACCGATTCGCAATCCTCATGCATAATGCACCCGAAGTACTTCTCTTTGAACTTGCGGGAGCACTTTTGGGTATTGCGACAGTCCCATTGGACTTCAATCGCGATACGCTTGATCGGAAAGTTTTTAAACTCAAAGACACTGGCGCGCGCGCGCTATTTATCAAATCGGAAAAAAACGAAACCCTCGATGCCTCTTCCATACAAAAAGAAATACCCTCTCTTCATATAGTGACATGGTCATCTCTGGACGAGCTCCTTAAGAGCTTACCACCCCTTTCGACACTTCCTACCCAGGGATCAATGTCTAGTCACTATGTCATTTTGTATACCTCAGGAACGACAGCACTCCCAAAAGGAGTTTTGCTTTCTACCCGGGCATGCCTCGCAAACGCCATGGGAATCATCAAGTGGCAACAATTTACCGATAATGATCGCTTCAACATCGTACTCCCGCTCCATCACATAAACTCTACAGAATTCTGCCTCAGCATGATACTCGTCGGCGGTACGATCATCCTAAACAGCCGCTATTCAGCGAGTAAGTTTTGGCACATCGTACGTCGTTTCCGGGCAACCAACACGAGTATCGTCCCGACCATCCTCCATGATCTCCTTACGCGCTCTGACGAGTTTAGGCAGTCCAAACTGGATATTTCCTCACTCAAACGCATCTGTATAGGATCCGCGCCGGTTCTGCCTGAAGAAACAATCCGCTTCTATGACACGTTCGGCGTTCGCCTCACCCAGGGGTACGGGCAGACGGAAACCGCGCTCCGGGTCGCCGGTGTACCGGTGGATGTGGATGAATCCACGTATCGGGAGCTCGTCAAGAATAATACGATCGGCACCAAGCTCACCAACAATGAACTTGCCATCATGGACGAGGGTAACAATAAAAAAGGAGAGGGTGAAGAAGGAGAAATTTGCATTGCGGGCCAGATTCTTGCCGACGGGTATCTCAATAATCCGGCAGAAACGGCCAGATCGTTTAAAAACGGCTGGTTCCACTCCGGAGACTTGGGGTATTGGAAATACATAAACGATTCCCGGAATCAAAGCTCCCCCGATTCCGGGAATCGTCAAAAGTATTACTTTATCATCGGCCGAATCAAGGAAATTATCATCAAGGGGGGTGTCAACCTGTCACCATCAGCCATTGAAGACGCTCTCCTTAAAGCGTTCCCCGAGATTGATGAAGTAAGTGTCGTAGGCTACCCAGATGAGCGAATGGGAGAAGAAATTGCAGCAGTAGTCGTGCTCGGCCATTCCCGAAATCAAAGCTCCTCCGATTCCGGGAATGACGTGATCGTCAATCGCATCCTCGATGCCGCCCAAAACGGTACAATCCCAGGGCTTTCCCGATACGAAGTGCCCAAAAAGGTGTTTGTTTTTGATAGTCTCCCGAAAACCTCAACCGGCAAAATCCAGCGTGTGGAAGTAAAAAAAGCAGTTGCCGAGCTTATCAAAAAAGAACATCCCAAGCACTACTATGTCCGGGAAATTGATGATCATGAGACAGAAATCATTAAACGAGCTCTGGGAATAAACAACGCAAGGTTTACATTCGTTCCATCAACATTGGAGGAATTTAATGTTCGAGCACAAAATGGTCTCTTTTTTGGCGTTTTTGAAGAACACAAAGGCCTTATCGGATCACTCTCATGTGTGCAAGTTTCTCACGCAGAAAAAATTAAGTCGTGGAATGAAGCATCAGCAAACGGTACCCTGTCAAATCACAATCCGAAAGGCGGCACACTTCTTTGCATATCAATATCTGTTCAATCCACAAAAACTCAAAAACATACGGGAGAGGTACCGCAAGACTTGGCTAAGATTCACATCAAAGAATACGTTAACTCAACAAAAGATCACGTTCTTGAATTTCATCGCAAACCAAAAGGCGGTATACCGGGGGCGACAGTTTGGAAAATCCTGGAAAACGGCAGGCCGGAAGATAAAGAAGCCATGGGCTACAACGTACTCATGAAGTACCCGACGATTGACGAAAATACGAAAATTGTTCGTAGTAACGCTCCTTCACCAGCCATCCTCCTGATCGAGCATGCACTCCTCTACGCCAAAAATCATGGAATTGAAGCTGTTATCGCGTTCTCTCGACCCTCAGGATTTCGCAGGTTTCTCGTAGAACAATCAGGGATATAACTGCTTCCCGTTTTCATCGGTAATGAAAATGGCCAACACGGGGCAGCCTTTGGCAGCTTCAATGAGCGCGTCATCATTTTCTTCTTCGCTACTATCGAGGATAATCGCCTTCGCCTCGTCGTCCAGCGCCCATGCTTTAGGAGCAATTGCCACACACGTGGCCGCCCCGATGCAAAGATTGCGGTCTATGCGCATCGTGAGCTTACGTATTTTTCTTTTTACTTTTGGATCATTATCATCCATGCAGTGATTTTATATGGAAGCAACGGCTTTTTGCAAGATATCAAGAGAAAGCATTGCACATTTCACTCGTGATGGTGTGAGCGTCGTCCCAAGCATATCCTCAATATCCTTGCGGGAGAACTTTTGCACCCGAGCCGCACTCATCCCCTTCACCTTTTCTGTGAGCATAGAGGCGCTGGCCTGGCTTATGGCGCAACCTTCGCCATTGAAGCGTACCGCTTCAATAACTTTAAACTTTAAACCTGCCTCGCCGGCGGGCGGGCTTTTAACTTTTAACTTTATTTCCATACTAATTCGGTCGCCACAGGTGACGTTGCCTTCCTCCATCACGACATCCGGCTTCTCCAGGTGACCGAAATTACGCGGATGTTTGTAGTGATCGAGAATAAGATCGCGATAGAGATCCATACTATGCGAAAATTTTCCTGATCTTCTCCAGTCCCTCAATCAGTGAATCGACGTCTGCTTTCATCGTGTAGACGTAAAATGAGGCGCGGGCGGTGGCAGGAATCTTCAAATATTCATGGAGCGGCATAGCGCAGTGGTGTCCGGCACGGATGCAGACGTTATCTTCAT
>MFJZ01000015.1 GCA_001781025.1 Candidatus Gottesmanbacteria bacterium RIFCSPLOWO2_01_FULL_49_10 | reverse complement strand
AGGAGCGGATCGCAAAGATGGAAGAGCTCTACGAGGCCTCCCGTAGCGCAGCAGTAAAAAGTGTCGTGCGGGATGTGGCGATCATCGTTAGTGCTGCGGGAGCGGGAGGGCTGGCATATAATCAACGCGAGAGGATAGGTAGATCAGCCAGCGCATTAGGCAAAAAAATGTATGATTTAACACCTGAAAAAACACAGGCGCGATATGATCGCGCACTTAATAACGTAAAGGTAGAATATCATCGTACACATGAAGCTTTTGTATTATTTGTTAACCAAATCCGTACGGTGTCGGATAAATTAGGCGGATTTGTGGCCGGAATGGTGTCCAGAGTGAAGCCAGGAGGCGTAGAACAAGCCCCCCCCGTTGAGCTAGGGGCGATACTCGGCGCTTTTCAATCTGAACCACTTGATGCGCTCAATCAAGCACACCCCTCCAAAGATCTTTTAAAGGATGCGGGGAGGCTTAGACTGTCAGGTTCTGTGCTTAACAACTCTCAGGCAGAACATCTGGCAGGAGTTCTCGTAGGGTTTGCGAGAAAGTTTGGCAAGTGGACGCCAATACTTATGGAGAAGGGTCAATTCGTCGGATTTCAAGCGTCAAATGGGTTTGAGGTAGATCGAGAAGGGATATGGCGATTGGTCGATCACGGAATGGTGACGATGGAAGAGCTAGGTGACGGAAGAAAGGCATTCATCCCAACAGCAGCCTTTGTGGAGTTTGTGAAGAAGTATATAGTCTCATAAAAACCAATTTTTCTCTTGACATGTTTCGAGAAACTGTGTAATATATACAGTTAATGGAAACATTGAATACAACTTCTGCCGCCAAGCTTCTGTATGAATCCGACCTCGTTGTCTTCACCATAAAGACGCTTCGGGATATTTTTGAAATCAACTCTCCGGACACCTTTTATTTGTATCTGCGTAAGCTGACCCGCATGAGGATACTCGTGAAGCTCGAGCGGGGGATATACGTGCTCGCTCATCGCATCCCGGATGCATTCCTCATGGCCAATGTCCTACACGGTCCTTCGTATGTTTCATTTGAATCGGCGCTTAATATGCATGGTATGTTGTCACAGTTTCCCTATGAAGTGACCAGTGTCACAACCAACAAACCGTTACAAAAGACGGTGCAGGATCGGTTCTACTCCTATGCGCACATACAGCCATCGCTGTATTGGGGGTATGAAAAAGTTCGCGGTGCGCTCGTCGCGCATCCTGAAAAAGCACTCCTCGATCAGGCGTATTTTGCCGCTCGGGGACTGCGACAATTCTCTGTGGATGAATACGATCTTACCCGAGTAGACAGGACGCAGCTTGCCTCGTATATGAAACGCATGCCTCATGCGCCACCGGTGCAGGCGTTCCTGCAGCAGATACAAAAGGAGGTGTTAGGATGATAACCACGGACCAGATGCGTTCCATAGCGAACGCGCTCAAAACCAATGAGATGACGGCGCTGCGTGAGTATTTGCAGCACCTTTTTTTAAGCGTGCTATACGCGCATCCCTCCAGTTCTCGCATCTATTTTAAAGGCGGAACGGCGATTCACATTATCTATCGTGCGCCGCGATTTTCAGAAGATCTAGATTTCACCGTGGAGCTACCTCGGGAGGCGTTTACCAAGACGCTTGACGAAACGTTTACACACCTTACAAAACATGAACGACTTCTGTTTAAGGAACGCAAGACCATAGCAGGTAGGCGGTATATGATGAGTACAAACGATCTCCCCGGGTATCCGCCTACATTCATCAATCTTGATTTTTCATTCCGGGAAGACGTGCTCCAGCCGGAAAAGTCTCCCATTACCAGTGACTTCCCGATCACATTCACCGGGTTTGTGTGGCATTTGTCAAAAGAAGAGCTATTCGCGGAAAAAATACGGGCGATTATGACGAGAAAGAAGGGCAGGGACCTCTACGATCTGTGGTATTTGTCTACACTTGGCGTTCGTCCGGAGGCGGCAATGGTCCAAAAAAAGTTTGACTACTATCGTATGAAACGAGCAGATTCCACAGCTATCATGTCGCGTTGCAATAGCTTTTCCGTTGCTGATTTTATCCAAGACCTCCGGCCGTTCGTCCCGATCCCGGAACGGGCCAAGCTCTCGGAGTTCTACGACTATGTGCAAGCGCATCTTGCGACCACCCTTGCATGAAGCCCTTCTGCCTTTGTGGAATTTATCAAAAGTTTCCTTGCAGCTTCCGGGTAGGCCCTTCTTCGTTACGCGCCGGATTTGGGTTTGCCGAGGATCTTTCCAATTATTTCCCAAGCTCTGACTTGTAATTTAGCTGATTGTAGTCGAGCAGGTATTGTAGCTTGGTCAACAGCCTCGATAATCGGTCTCATTATCCTTTGTTGCGTTCTTTCTACCACGGCTTTTGCAGCAGTTTCCGCTACCGCTTGTGTGGCGGCGCCGACGTGAACAGATGCTTCTGTCACGGCGCTCGTTGCTGCTTTTGTTGCCATGTCCCCAACCATCTTACCGAATGCGCCACCATACGCAATCACATGACCCGCAGCATTAATGGATGTTTTTTCAAGGTTTCTCATTAGTTCCCCACGGAAGGCCCTAAGCGCGGTACTTGGCTTGTGGGTGAGGAGTTCTGTACCCAAAAGGATCGTCCCGCCGACGACTGCGGTGCCGACGACAAAGTCCCGCACCATCGTGTCGCGTGCGAATTTGGCAGCGTCCGTCTCGAGCTGCTTTCTGGTCCGGTAATGCTGTTCGGGGGACTGGGTCTCCAGCGAATCACGGTATTTGGTCATGTATGTTTCGTACCTGCCTTTGGGCGAGATACTATGGAGCCACTTGCCCAGGCGGTCCTGGATCCGTCCCACGCGGGTCGTGAGCGTCGTTTCCTGGGGCGGGATGATTTTTACTTCAGACATAGAACTTCCTTTCTTTCGGACAGGTCTCTAGCTTATGCCCTCGGCGGCCAAGGCTTTGTTGACTTCCACGAAAAGCAGATCGAACAGCTTGTTTGCGTCCTCATAGACACTGGGGTCTTTCACTGCATCAGAGAGAATTTCTGTCGTCATATCAACCGCGGCTTTCCCTACCAGATGGGTGAGCGTTTCGAGTTTGTCTTTGGGCATGTGTTGGTAGAGCGCCGGCCACACCGCGCTCCTAAGTGCAGCGGCGATCGTGTCGTAGAGGGCCTCTTTTTCCTCCGGGGTGAGGCTTGATTTTTCGATTTTGGTGACGATTGCCAGAAGTTTTTGTTCCATGGATACACTATAGCATAAGATTCGCCTCGGCGGGAGGACTCTTTTTTAACCCAAGCCTGTCCTGTAGTAATTTGACATTTCAAAAATCGGTTGGTATAATCGGCCAATTATTATGAGAGAAGCAGAGGCTACCCCGTCAGTCGGACCGGAAGTTTTTCAGCCATCACTAGTCGACCGCGTGCGAGCTGGTATCGCAGAGCGGATTGATGCTTACCTTCACCCTGTTTCCCGTGATGCTATGGCCGAGCTAGGCGATGTTATGGCAGTTGTTGAGGGCTCTCCACTTGCTGCCTCGATTCACACCCTGCGACCGGAGATAGAAGAAGGGTTACAAAAGGTAGACAGAAGTGCCGTAGTCAGAAATCTGTTCATTACGGCTCTCAAGACTGGTTTTGGTGCTTTTATATTGACAAATTCAGATAGACCCAGGTGGCAGCGAGAAGTCAGAGCTGATGACGGACAGATTCCTATCCCTGGTACGCGAGGAGCTGCGGTAGTCAACGGGTTATTGGGGGTCGGGATCATGGCGTGGGGTGCTACGGGGCTCGGAAATGTCGGTAATGCAGAAAAAGGATGGGTAAGACAATACGCTCGCCGCATGAAAACCTATTACCGCACGGAAGCCGGCAAGCGCGCGGCATGGGGGAAAGGGACAGGGGAGGGCGAAGCATTGACGACTCAAGTGAACCGCATTGTGAGACGGATGACCCAGGACAATGTCCCGACGATAAGTGGCGAGTACCACCCACAGCCGCAAGGGGCCTAAGACATCCTCTCGAGTCCATTCAGTTTTTCCCAAATAATGTTTTCCGTGTGTTCTGCCGCTTACAGGAGCGGGAACTCCGTGGTATTCTAAAGGTATCGTATGGAAGCAGAGCAAAGCGGTTCCCCACAACCAGTATCTCCTGATGTCGCGCATAAGCCGGAAGCAGCCGTACCCGGATCACCGATCCCCGAAGAAGCGCTCGAGCCTTCCGCGCGGGTCGCAGAAGCGCTTGAAGCGGGTAAACCCGTTGACCCGGAAGCGGTGAAAAAAATTCTGGACGTCATTTCCCAAACCCTGAAAGAGCAGGGTACCCCTCTCACAAAACAGGAAGAGAAAGGCTGGCGCAAAATGACGAGGCGACTGTTTCGGGCTCCCAGCTCGGGAGAGCTGCCCCGGAAGGAAACAAAGAAAAAGGGGAGAGAGGACATAGACTTTAACGATTATCTCTCGACCTTTCAATACGTCTCCGATCTCTATGGGTTGGGTGATATCAAGGCAAAGCTCGGAGCGCTTGAAGGCGCGCGGATAGCCACGGCATTTGTAGAAGGATGGGGGCCGTATCACATAGCACACCGATTTATCACCGAGCGGCCTATGGACCAGGCAAGCCAACAGACTCTCGAAAAAATTCAAGTGGAAGGAAAGCTCCGGCGCGGGTCACTCCCAAAACTCACAAGCGAGGAGTCCGGGGTGCTTGCGCGCTATACCCTAAAGCAGCTCGCGCCGTTTCTCCTGTCTTTTACGACGATCCCGCTGTTTCAGATTGATCACCGGATTAACGAACAGTTCGGTCGGGAGTTTATGAATGTGAGAAGGAAAGTAAACGAGCGGGTAGCCAACTCGCTTTTTATGCGGGATTTTGAGTTTATCCACGACCGGCCGGCTGCCGAGATCTTCCAGCGCATTGAACTGGGCAAAAATGGTGTCGTCACCCTGCTATCCAAAACGTACACCGATATAATCCCGAGGCTTGGACTTTTGGGCGGCGCGACGATCCCGGAATTTTTGATGAATTGGCCGGTAGCTTTGCTTAGCCTCCTGCGCCTGCCGTTTCTTCTGAAAGGATCGCAGGAAGCAGTGCGGGAGGCTCTCGCCCAACAAAAAGAAGAAGGCAACCGACACGCCGCGATCAATGCCAAAATTTACTCGATGGTAGAGAGTGCTGAACTTGTCAAAACCGATGACGCCCAACATGCGGCCGAAGCGCTCCGGGACGCCATGAGCTCGCGTGATGAGCTCCTCTATGGGGCAGAACGCGCGGAAACTGCAGCGGGGAAAAAGCGCAATACGATTTCCCAGATTTTTAACGTCACCGTGCCGATCGTGGGCACCGGGTGGGCGATGTGGAAGGAGCAGAGGAAACACAAGACAAAACCATCCTATGTTCAAGCCCCTTTGGGTGGACCGTTTGATGAAGTTCCCCGATCAAAACCAACACAAACACCAGATGGGTTTGGAGTAGATCCTATGACACAAAAGACTCTCACGGACAAAGGGCAGTATACATTAGGAGGAGGTTTTGATGAGGTACTGCTGCCACAGAAAGAATTATCTCAAGGAGCCCCGGGGCGTAAATGGTCTTACGCAAACGCCATCAATACCGTCCCCCTTCTCCTCCAGCGCTACTCGGAAGCCAGCAGAAGCCAAGGTGCCCTTGAGCATCACACAGAAGCGCTGATCGCCGTTTACCAGGGGCATATAAAAGCTGCGATTCAGAATATCCGTCAGATGGAAAAGCTCCTGGGTCCATACGACGCGCTTGATAAGCCGGATGGGCCCAAGGAGCGGGCGAGAGTCGCGGTTTCTTCGCTTCCCAATTTGGCTATAAGCGTCAAAGATTTATCGTATAAAGATATTCTCGCGGGCGTCTCGCTTGATATCCCCGAAGGATCTTTCGTCACGATCAAGGGGCCCAAAGGCGAGGGCAAGACGACGCTTCTGCGGCATCTGTTGGGGTTGTACGAGGCGCCCGCCGGGGTGGTGCAGTACGGAGGGATGGACCTGGAAAGTGTGAAAAAATACGGTGATGAGTCTATCTATACCAAACTTGCCTACGCCAACCAGTCTCCGCAGTTTTTTGAAGGCATGAGCCTGCGCGAAAATCTCCTTCTTTGGTCCCGGCGGGAAGTGCCCGATGAGAAGATTACCCAAGTGCTCGGTGACCTGGGGATGGAGAAATTTTTGGGAGACCTGGATACGAAGAAGCGCTTTCATTTCTCCGGAGGGGAGCTTCGGATGATCGGCTTGGCACGGGCACTTCTTAAAGACCCGCAGATTTTGTTTCTGGACGAGCCGACGACCCACCTGGATCAGGAGTCTGCGCGAAGTGTCATGAACATAATCCAGAACCTTCGGAAGAAGCGCCCGGAGATGACGGTCGTGGCGATCACCCACGACCCGGTCTTTGAAACAATTGCCGAGCAGGTCGTCGACTTCCGGCAGATTAATAAAAAACCCCCAAACGGGAATGGTAAATCCGAGAATAAGGCGGAAAACGGATCACTGGGTGATCACCAGGTGTATGAGGCAGTAGCACGGGGAAGGTAGAGTTGCACTGGCACGAGCACTGATGGTAGTATTGGAGACAAGAAGCTGTCAAGACCCATCGGGTGCGGGTCCTGCCAGGCGTTTTCCCCCAAGAATACCCACAAGGGGACCTCGCTTCTCTGGGGGTCCCCCTACGCCTGTCACCCGCACATTCGAGTCTGTGTGGAGGTTTTGATATATGTTCTAATACTATCCTTGGAATATTATGGCAGAAGGACAAGAGCTATCCCTGGGAGAAAAGAAAAAAGACGGTATCGCCGACCGCATACGCCTTCGGATTGACCGGATGCTCCATCCGGTATCTACCGAGACGGCGGAACAATTTAGCCGGATTATGAAGGTGCTCCCCGAAGGGGGATTGCGACAAAGTATGGAGCGATTCCAGCCGCGGCTGCGCGAACTCCTTAACGTTCAGGACCGACAAACATTTTTCGGTACACTGGTGCAGCGGGTGATTTTTACCGGCGCAGGGATCGGATTTATGGCTGTGGGTGCCCTCGCGCCACCCTTTACTCTGCTTCATGGCGCCATGGGCGCATTTTTTACCGGATATGGACTGTTTGGCCCGTCAGCAAGCGAAGTGGCACGTGCAGCCATTCGTATCAAAGGAGCCAAGCAGGAAGCATTTTTTGCAACGCCGTCGGGCCGTGATGCGGCGCGGGCATTTGACCAGCCCGAACACGCAAATCGCGTCGACCAGATCGTCCAGATGATTGCCTTGGGGTCGCTCCCCGACGCGGGTACCGGCGGATTGGTATCTCCCAACGTCCATCCATCTTCGACGCTTTTGTAATATTTCCTTTACGACGACTCCCTTGCCTCCACCTGATATTTTGTGTACGGTAGATATATATGGCGGAAGCCGGAGAAGGGCAAAAACCCGTTGAATACATAGTCCGCGACCCCGATGCTTTGAAGCATGGCGTCCGCGATCGGACCACCGGGATTCTTGATAAAGCCATCGACAAAAGTCCGCTCATGCGGTCCTACGCCACGTGGCTTCAGAGTATCCACGGTGCGCTCCCGGAAGGAGCCGCCAAAACCATGGGTGGCCGCATGATGGATGTCCTTAAGGTTCCGATGACCGGGTCGGCACTGGCACTTGAGACCGTAAAAGTCCTGCCTCTGCCGATCGTTGGGGTTATGGCTCGCGGGGCGGAGGCCTATTTGTCTACCGTCCTCAACATCGGCAGCAAGATAATGCCTCATGTGGTTGAGAGCGGACCTGCACGATTTGCCGTAGGCTCAGTCGACGCCGTCGCCGAGCGGATTTGGGGCGGTGGAGAGGCGACTCCCACACGCCGGCATTCCGAACCCATGGCGTCTGCGACGCCTGAAAACGCGCGCATGATCCTGGTCAATATGTCCCGGCCGGAACTGGGTAAACAAGAACGCAGAAAAATGACATAACAAAAAAGAGGATTGATTTGACAGGGCGATTAGGACGGTGGTATAGTCCGCCCATTATGATAGAGACCCCTGAACGAACGCTCCCTGAAAATATCTTTCGCGCTCACGCTCTGGCCGGCAATGCTCATGAAGAGGGTGCGAAACCACTAACGAGACTCGGCGGTGCGTTGGCTGTCGGGGCGATCGGGGTGGGGGGTGAAAGGCTTTTAGAATTTGTCAGGCCGACTGTATTTAGAAAGATTGGGGTCGAAAAACTTGAACTTCATCCTTTGCTTGACGCACTCCTCAATGATGGCTTGGTGGGCGCTCTCTATACTGTGGTTAACAAGAATTTGGGTGAAGCGCTTCCCAAGCTCAAGCTTCGGCACTTTACGACCTCGACAGTGGGAACAATGGCCGTGGTAGGCGTTGAAGGAATCAGCGGGAAGGTGAGAGAGGTTTTTGCTAAACGGAGAGGACAAGCTGCACCATCGGCAACTCCGGATACTGGAGCGTCGGTAGCAACGACTCCGGTAGATACTGCACAGGCTGCTCCAGCAGAGAATCCTGCAGCTGCTCTAGCTGTCGAGTCGCCAGTCGCAACACAGAAAAAGAAGTTTTCTTTTGTTGATTACATTAACCCTGTGACGGCGCTTGCTGCGGATGAAGCGCGGATGGCAGTGATGGATTGGTGGGAAGCATACCAGGCAGTCGTATCCGGAACAGAGGAAAAGTTTATTGAAGCGCACGCGCCAAAAGATAAAAAGAACGAAAACTCTACCGTCATTTTCGTAGGCGGCGGGGAAGATCTGACGACGTTTCTTGGCACCAGCGATTGCCCCGGTGGGGCATGCGCGATACCCACACTTCAGGCTTCTTCATAAACTTCGTCGAGCTTTGATACTTTCCATTGGTTGGATTTGCCACTA
>MFJZ01000014.1 GCA_001781025.1 Candidatus Gottesmanbacteria bacterium RIFCSPLOWO2_01_FULL_49_10 | reverse complement strand
GGTCAGAAATACCAACCAGATGATGTAATCGCAACCAAATCCCCTCCTGGGTCAACGTACCTTCGATATCAAGCGCAACGAGTTTAATACCGCTCATCATGCCCGTAGTATAGCAAAAAGAATGGCTTGTTCATTGTTACCATATTTCGAAACATAGTAACATGATTATCGGCGCAACCAGTACCAACTCACGAGCAACAGATAAAACCAAAGATGGATGATGGTCGTAATGGTTATATAACCTCCAAGGATAAGCCAACTGAATAGTAATCCCATGGGGATGCTCACGAGGAAAAAAAACCATCCTGAAGGAACAAAAAATATGTTGAAAAGGTGGAGGAAACCTACGATACCCGTAAACCACCACATGCGTGAAACGGTAGACATCGGTACGAGTACCTCAAAGAAGAGATGGGCAAACATTGTTTGCTGAAAGAGCACTTCACAAAACTTAAGAAAAAACGTCTTGGGCTCAGCGCGCAGAATATACCATTTGGGATTATCTCCTAAGATTTTCACTGGGTAAGCGCCGATGCGACGTAGTATCCACGGCGCAGCAAACCATATCGCCACGGTTATCCCGAAAACGACTATGTGAAGTGGCGATACGTTGATAAAAAGATTTGGCGTTTGGAGAATGAGAAACGCGGATAAAACTAAAAACCATATCGCCATCAGAAGTGCTAGCCCCGTCGAAATAGACGCTAACCCGTCGGGCCGCAATCGTTGAATTGTTTTATAGGGAAGATAGCCCATGAGGACAATGACGAAGAGATGAGCGAGTTTCCCCCATTCCATACTATTCCCCTATTCTCGCCTTATGCGTCAGGATGTTGCTCCAGGTAAGAACTGTATCCGCCCAGCGAAGTCTTTCCTCACTTGTATGAGGTGATTGTGTGCGAAGCGTATTAAATGCTTGCTCAAAACGAGTGAGCGCTTCTTGCGTCGATTTAGGGTATGCTGTTATATCGATACCACGTAAGTAGCTGTTGGTCTGCTCAAGAAATATTGTAATCCGCTTCTGTTTCCCGTCAAAATCATCGGCTGCCCAATTGCCGATACGAGACAGGTTCATTGCGATATCCATAATCTTTACGTCCCTCATAATCCAAATAATTCTCCAACGATACTATCTATTTGTTCTCTTATTTCCTGCGACAACACATCTCGACTGGGATTATCTTGCGACGGCCGAAGGTTAATCATGGAATTGTAATCGACTTCTTTGGTTTCCCAATCTATGCCACCACCCCAAAGATTCTCCTGCTTCGAGCCAACCTCCAATAACTTCTGTTCTCCATCAACATGACGTTCTCCCCCACCTGCCAATATCTTTTTTGACACATCAATGACAAATTTAATATATCCATGGTAATCTTGCGCCATTACCGCAATTTGCTCCGTGGTTGCTTTATTATCAAGGACAATAATCATGCCCGTAGTATACCAAAAGCCCCTCTTTCGAGGAGCTTTCAGTTTAAAGTTTACAGTTTTAAATTTAAAGTGGTTTTAATAGTCCATTCCTCCCATACCACCCATTCCCCCCATACCGCCGGGTGGCATACCTGCCCCTGCTTCTTTCTTCTCAGGAACGTCGCAAATAAGCGCTTCGGTCGTCAACACCATCATCCCTACTGATACGGCATTTTGGACTGCCGTACGCGTGACTTTGGCCGGATCCAAAATTCCTGCGGCAAGCATCGAGCCGAATTGCATCGTCATGGCGTTAAAACCATAGTCGGCAACTTTGGATTCTTCGATGGTCTTAAGGACCCATCCGTCATCTGCTCCTGCGTTTTTGGCAATCCAGCGAACGGGTTCACCAAGAGCGCGGTAGAGAATATCGACACCAACTTTTTCATCCGCGTCAGTCAAACTATCTTTTAACTTCGGGAGTACCAACCGTGCACGAAGGAGCGATACGCCGCCCCCGGCGATAATACCTTCCTCAAGCGCGGCCTTTGTAGCTGCAACCGCATCATTGACGCGCTCTTTCTTATCTTTAAGCTCAATTTCTGTTGCTGCTCCGACGTTTATGACCGCAACGCCACCTGAGAGTTTGGCAAGCCGCTCCTGGAGCTTCTCGCGGTCAAAGTCAGATGTAGATGCATCCATTTCGCGTCTGATCTGGGCGATCCGCGCCTGAAGCGCCGACTTTGTTCCTTTGCCACCGATGATCCGGCAGTTATCTTTGTCTGCCCAAATTTTATCAGCGCGACCGCAGTCTTCGATTTTAACGTTCTCAAGCTTCCTACCTGTGTCTTCGCTAATTACTGTTCCTCCTGTGAGAGTTGCGATATCGTCAAGCATTGCTTTTCTCCGGTCACCAAAACCTGGTGCTTTGACAGCTAGAACATTGAAAGTACCCCGAAGCTTGTTGACGACCAATGTCGCAAGTGCTTCACCGTCTATCTCATCAGCGATGATCACTAAGTTCTTGGAAACTTTTATAAATCCTTCTAAAAATGGAAGGAGATCGCCGATCGCCGAAATTTTCTTATCGGTTATCAGGACATATGCATCGCTAATCTCCGCTTCCATTTTTTCGGCTATGGTGACGAAATAGGGGCTCGCGTATCCTTTATCAAACTCCATGCCTTCTTTGTACTCTATCTCCATCGTCAATCCCTTACCTTCTTCTACCGTTACAACCCCGTCTTTGCCCACGCGGGTTAAGGCTTCCGCGATCAGATTACCGATCTTATCGTCTTGTGCGGAAATGGTCGCGACCTTGGCAACATCAGCATCTTTGACTGTCTTGCTCATCTTTTTAATCTCGCCGACCACAGCCTCTACTGCCTTTTCCATGCCGACTTTAAGCATCATGGGGTTAGCGCCAGCAGTGACATTTTTAAACCCTGCGTTTACGATAGCTTGGGTAAGAAGTGTTGATGTTGTCGTCCCGTCACCAGCCACATCATTGGTTTTGCTCGCTGCTTCTTTCACAAGCTGCGCGCCCATGTTTTCAAACGGATCCTCAAGCTCAATCTCTTTGGCAACCGTGACGCCGTCGTGAACCACGTTTGGTGCTCCCCATTTTTTATCGAGAGCAACATTTCGTCCTTTGGGACCAAGCGTAGTAACTACCGCTTTAGCTAAGATATTGACACCACGAATAAGTGCTTGTCGTGCATCTTCAGAAAATTTAAGTTGTTTTGCCATACCAGGTAGTGAAATTTCGACCTTTGCGTTTTACGCTGGCGAAACCTCAATCTCCTTTCTTTAAACTAAATTTTTTCTATACATCCAGGTGGTCTAATGTGACGCGCAAAGAACTAAAGCGTGTCGAAATTCTACTACCTGGCTCCTTTACTCAACAATTGCCAATATATCTTTTTGTTCAACAAGCATCCATTCTTCCCCGTTTACTTTGACCTCATTGCCACCCCATTTTTTGTACATGACTTTTTGACCGACTTTCACAACCATCTTGACGGGATTACCCTTGTCATCAGTAGATCCGGGACCAACTGCCATGATAAGGCCGGTTTGCGGTTTTTCTTTAGCGCTGTCTGGAAGGACGATGCCAGAGGGTAACATTTCTTCTGCCTGAAGCGGTTTGACCAATACATTATCAAATAACGGTTGTAAATTTATTTTTGCCATAGCCTACCTCCTTATGAAAAATAATTATTGAAAACTACTAAGCGTAATATCTTGGCAGTCTTTAGAAGTGACTGCTATTTTAGCTGGCATAAAAAATCTTGTCAAGGGGGATATTGTATTTCCTCAAGCGACTCGCGAGTTTTAGCTTAATCCACACGCGCGCGTCGACCGGATGGAAACGGATAACGGTATCTGATATCACCTCTGTTGATCGTCTCTTTTCCATATACCAAAGTTGCCCAATTTTTGCCGGGCGTTCAAACCATCTCAAAACGCAACTCTCAAAACGCAAAACCAAATCTAATAACCTTGAAGCGAAAAAAGTCTTACGACGTGCGTGGTAGCTTTTCGGCCAGAGGCTGATCCGCCCTTGGCGGAGAGTTTTGTCCGCCAGCTGGCGCATTGAATTTTGAGTTTTTTTTCCCCATGCATGTGGCAAATATTTTTTTACCCATCGGTTGGCGTGTATAAATCGCGAAAAGGTATTGTGTCTGTCCCAAAGGAGCTGCATCTGTAAGACTTCATGCGCCGTAAATAAATCCCGTTCGTGAAAGGGAACAGAAAGTGTGCGCTCTGACATAAACATATTGAGACAAATACGGTCTTGCACGTCGGTATCTCCTGGACGACGCCGAAACCCGCACGCATCTAAAATGAGGGTTGAAAAAAACCGTGTCACCCAAAGCGTACCTTTGGAAGCTATGACGAGAAAATCAATGTCATCAGCCTGATCTGCATTCTTCCATGCGACTCCTCCGGTTACTCCAACGCACACGATCGACGGGATCCACCGAAGTAGCCTCGCGGCAGTAGTCGCCTGTTGCCACTTTTCCCTAAAGCAGATTTCCCGTCGTCGACGCCGAGCTATAAGCCTCGTTCTCCCCCGAAGCGCCCAATACGTCGTTTCTCCGATCGTCTGTGTTTGGCACAAGCCAGAAAAATCTGCGCGTCTCAATCGACCGAGTATTCGTCGTGGTGCCCAATAGACTACCTCTTCCTTTGTGAGAGGAAAATCGAAAATGTCAGCGTAACAAAGAGCTGAAAGCCACGCATCACGAACAGAAATTTTCATTGGTTTCTTAGGGTTTGGGAGCAGGAGGAGCGGCACCAGTTGTCAAACCGTAGGTCGTCAAAACCTGACGAAACCCAGATGCTGCAGTTTGGAGCACTGCAGACGGGGCTGATCCTTGCGATAACCCGTTGATCGCATCTTCCATATACTTGATCATCTTGTCGTTTATCCCGTTGTCAAACGTCCGGGACGCGAGCGGAAACGATTTTGCGGTTTTCGCCTGTTGGACGAAAGCCCCGACATAAGGATCGTTCTCGACTGAATTTGCCAAATCCACCCGCGCGTAGATTTCTCCGAATAACCTGGTTTTTGCTGCTTCTGTATAAAATTTCGTGAGCACTTCTCGACTGCTCAGGTATTGCAAAAATTTCCATGCGGCTTCCTGATTTTTGCTTTTGGCGGAAACTCCCTCTACCCAATACGAACCCCAGGTAACGGTACTCCCCGGCAGCTGTGGGATGGGAACAATTTTAAATCGCAGGTCCGGGTTCATCTGTTTTATATCAAACGCCCTCCATGAAGGCGCGATGGTCATCGCAACTTTCCCTATGGCAAAGGCGTATACAGAATTATCCAGCGTATCGTTCCATGTGTACATGGGGTCAGTCGGGTCTGCAAACTTCCGGTAGAAAACAAGCGTCTCTTCTGCTTCTTTGGTTACCGGGTTTGAAAGATTTGCGCCGTTTTGCATCATCATCGTTGCCAGAATGTCACTCCAATTTTCTACGTTTCCCGTGGTGCCTAGGGCAATCGCTGATGTCGTAATCGTCGCGTCTGACTTGACCGTCAACTTTGGTACGATATTGAGGACATCCTCCCACGTCGCCGGAACCGCAACGCCTGCCTTTGCAAAAAGATCTTCGTTTATATAAAGGCCCAATCCTTCAATCATGAGTGGGATGCCGTAAATCGTGGCATCTGCTACTAAATCGTTTGTTGCGATCGGATAAAACGTTGAGGAAAACTCCGATGGTGTCATGACGGTCTTGGGAACAGGAGCCAGCGCATCACGAAGCATGGGGACCCATGTATTGTGAAAACGGAACAGATCAGGACCTTCTCCGCGGCTTATCGCTGCCGTCAACCGCTCTCGATATTGCCGGGGAGATTGTTTTATGTAAGATATTTTTATTTTGGGATTTGCTGACTCAAATGCAGCGATGACGCTTCTGACTGTCGTGTCGTTTTCCCAGAGTCCCCAGTAAGAAAGTGCCACTTCTTTGGACCCGAAGAAAATCCCCAGCAGTACCCGCCCGCCAAAAAACAAACCGACAGCCAGGAATAAAAACACCACAACCATGAGGAGACGCCTCGGGAGTGCACTTCCACCGTGATGCGGTGGCGACCCACCAGGGGCAGTCGGCACCACAACTTGCGGGATAAAGGGGTTATCGGGTGTGGGAGACGGAGTCGATTCGGGAGGAGGCGGCGGCGGCACGGGGGGCTCGTTTCCCCGATCACTTCCTGAACCGATATCAAAACTAATTCCCCCTCCAGGCGGCATGCTCGATGGCACAATAATGGTTTCCTGCATGGGCTGGGACGGCTTTGGCATATTTGGAGGCACGGACAAAGTGCCTTGCACTAGTGGCTCGAGGGGTATTCCTTGAGACTGCTGATCATCCATATTGTACAATTATCATACCATGCATGAGACAAAGAACAATACGATGACGCAACACACAAAAAAAGCATTGAGGCAACTCGTTACCGATGTATGCATCGCAGGCAGCATCGCTTCGTTTCTGATCGTCTTGGCAAGTATATTTTTCCTCTATTGGTACGAAAAATCATACGAGGGACGCATTTACCCAGGTGTCAGGGTGCAAGGACAATCCGTAGGAGGCAAAAAGCCTATCGACATCGAGACGTATTGGAAATCCAAAAATGTGCCGTTTGAAAAAGCAACATTTACGTTGGTGTTTGAAGACCACATTGCAACGCTCTCTGGCGTTGAACTGGAAGTAGGATACGACGCAACGCTGTCCGGCCGGCAAGCGTATTTAGTGGGAAGATCCGGTCATTTTTTTACCGACATACTCACGAAGTTCGGCGTCCAACAGGTAAACCTCACTCCCTACTTTCGATGGAACGAGGAACTCTTCGATGAGTCGCTGGCTCGTCTGACTGAAAGCATCAATATCCCGGTCCAAGACGCGCTCTTTCAATTTCGAGATGGCAAAGTCACACAATTTCGACCATCCAAGGATGGACGGGAACTGGACGTGGCAAGTGCCAAAGAACGATTCACCGAGTCCTTAACGACACTCCCGAATGCAACAGACTATACCGTTCGTATCGCACTTCCGGTCAACCCCGTCATGCCGTCGCTTTCTACCGATCGTGTCAATACTTTTGGCATCAAAGAGCTTATCGGCCGAGGATACTCGGAGTTTGCCCACTCAATCCCGGGAAGGATCCACAATGTCGCTCTGGCCGCGGCCAAAATTCATGGAATTCTGATTAAACCCGGGGAAACGTTTTCGTTTAACGACGCACTGGGCGATGTATCCGCCGCTACAGGATTTCAACCCGCGTATATTATAAAGGAAGGCAGGACGGTCCTGGGAGATGGTGGCGGTGTGTGCCAGGTTTCGACAACGCTGTTTCGCGCCGCGCTAAGCGCGGGACTTCCTATTGTAGAGCGCCGGGCGCACGCGTACCGCGTCGCCTACTACGAACAAGGGGGGTACAAAGCGGGATTGGATGCCACCGTCTTCGCCCCATCGGTGGACCTAAAAATCAAAAACGATACCCCAGGCTATATCCTCATCCAAGCCAAAACAGACATAATAAACTTGACGCTTGCTTTTGAGCTGTATGGCACAAGCGACGGAAGAAAAGCAGAGATTTACAACCATGTCGTGGGCGGCATCACCCCGCCACCACAGGAACTTTATCAGGACGATCCGACCCTTCCCGTCGGTGTCGTCAAACAGGTGGACTTTGCCGCTTGGGGAGCCAAAGCAAGCTTTCAGTATAAAGTCACGCGCGGCGCTGAAGTGTTGCAGGATACCAGTTTTGCTTCTAACTTTCGCCCCTGGCAGGCCGTGTATCTGCGCGGGACGAAGCAATAGTAATCTACAAATCTACGAATGGTATATGAGATGATAAATCGGCGCTGCTCGGAATAAAATTTCCGAAGATCGCTTCCCGAGCTAGAACAACGAGAATATTACATAAAGAAGCCCATCAAAGTACAAGACATATAAGAGGCAAAAATATACTAGCGAGCAGCGGAGCAAGAAAATTTTGTTCCGAGCATAAGCGCCACAAGAAAATGAAAAAAATAGTTTTAGTCGGTGGTTGTTTTGATCTACTTCACTACGGCCATGTCCGATTTCTTGAAGAAGCAAAAAAACTGGGTAACCATCTCGTGGTCGCCCTTGAGTCGGATGAAAACGTCCGGCGAGTGAAAGGCGAGGCCCGCCCGATCCATAGTCAGCAACAACGGAAAGCGATGCTTGAAGCACTCTCTTGTGTGGACGAAGTCATCGCTCTTCCTCTGATGAATACCCATCAAGAGTATTACGATCTTGTAGTCCGCGTACATCCTCAAATTATCGCCATCACTGGAGGCGATCCTCTGGAAAGCAACAAGCGCGAACAAGCCGCCAATGCCGACGCTCAACTCGTCGTCATCCCCAAGATCCCCACCCCTTCCACCTCACAACTGGCTAAACTCCTGGGACTCGAGTAAAATTGCGATCATGAAAGCTTGGCAGAAATCATGGCTTATTATTGGCATCACGTGGTCATCGCTCCATTTGATTCGTGATATATCACAAGATCTTGGCATAAAAAATTTGCTTTCAACGCCATTTGTCAAACCCATAAATGGCGCGCCTTGGTGGTACTTGTACGTCTTTAATACCTATGTATATGAAATCATCGTTGGGATACTCTGTTTCTATGCCTTAAAGAAAAATTCGTTCCATCCAAAAGGAACAGCATCTCTTTTCTTAACAGCAGTTATTTTTTCTTCTTGGCTCATTTACTGGTTCATACTATGAAAATCCTGACGATTGAAACCTCCTGTGATGAAACCGCGGTGGCGGTTGTGGAGGATGGGACAAAGATTATCAGTAACGTCATCGCATCATCCAAGGACATGCATGAGAAGTATGGTGGCGTGGTGCCGGAAGTGGCCGCCCGTGAGCAGCTCAAGTGCATCATCCCTGTCATTACCGAAGCGGTTGCCGTCTTTGACGGCGGTGTCAGTGAGTCAATGAGTCAACGTATCAATCAACATATTGATGCAATCGCGGTAACGGTCGGGCCGGGACTCATCGGATCGCTCCTCGTGGGCGTAGAAACCGCCAAAACGCTTGCCTACACGACTGGCAAATCCATCATCCCTGTCAATCATGTACTGGCACATATGTATACAAATTTTATCCCGAGCGAAGTCGAGGGAGAAAATTCTTCCCGAGCGAAGTCGAGGGACAACCTTATTGAGTTTCCCGCCATTTCCTTGGTAGTCTCCGGCGGTCATACGGAACTGTATCTCATGAAGTCAGTCAAGAATCTCATGTGGCTTGGGGGGACGCTCGACGATGCGGCCGGAGAATGCTTTGACAAAACCGCGAGACTTCTGGGCTTCGGCCACGGCGGCGGCCCTGCTATCCAAAACGCAGCTGAAAAGTTTAAAGTTTCGAGGTTAAAGCTTAAAGTAAGTCTCCCCCGCCCGATGATCAATGATGAATCATTCAACTTCTCATTCAGTGGATTAAAAACGGCAGTGATGCGGGAATGGAAAAAACAATTATCCGACCCATCCCTCATCCCTCATCCCTCATCCCTCACATCAACATTCGCCCACGAAATCCAGGAGTCTATTACTGACGTTCTCGTAAAAAAAACCCTCCGCGCGGCAAAATACTATGGAGCAAAATCTATTCTTCTCAGTG
>MFJZ01000013.1:3320-10229 GCA_001781025.1 Candidatus Gottesmanbacteria bacterium RIFCSPLOWO2_01_FULL_49_10 | reverse complement strand
TCGGTGCTGCCCTTGCCTCCGGCGTCCAGGATGTAGCACAGCGTAAGCTTTCTCCCAACACTCCAGGGACATCCCAGGCTTTCGTCTTTATCCTGGGCCAGGCAACCGGCAACGTCATCTTCCTCCTGCCTTCGCTTACCCAGTCGCTTTCGTGGCCCGATGCCGGCGCGATCCTCTACTTTGGGCTTGTGGGGACGGCTCTTCCCATAATACTGTTAAGCCGTGCGTTTGCGCGCCTCAGGGCATTTGAGGTAGCGACCTTGGGGTACACCGAACCAGTCCTTGGTGCGCTATTGGGAGCGCTCTTTCTGGGACAACCCATACTCCCATCTACTGCCATCGGTGGATTTCTGATCTTCCTTTCCGGACTGACCGCAGTAAAAGACAAAGGGGATTAATTACTTGTATAACACGTCACGTCAATCTATACTTCCTTTACTGTCTATACGATAATGCCGTCACAACCCGAAGTTTCTAGAGCAATAGCATCGCTTGATTCATTATCCGACGAAGAACTTCACGCACTTGCAAAACGCTTTATTGCAAACTATGATCTGACACGTGCCGAAAGGAGAGCACAGTTCACACTCACGCCCGCAGCAGTTGAACAATATCTAGAAGAACCACGGAGTGGAATCGAAATGAATGATCCTTTGGTCGCACGAGCTCTTGCAGAGGCGTTATTCAGGAAATATTTAAAAAGGTCCCAAGCAACTCAACCACCGGACCATCCGTTAACAACTCTCGGAGCTCCTGAAGGATAAAGCTTGTACACATGTTTCGTTCATTATCATACCCTTGCTCCCACCGGCATCCCATCGGCATGATAAAGGCTTCAATTCAGACTCCGGAGGTATCGTAGGGGGATACTACGTCAACCCGTACTACGTCAATACTACGTCAACCCGACGGGTTGATTAGCTTTAAACCTCTTCTTTATCGTATCTTCGCCCCCTGGCATCCTTGCGGTAAAGCATTAAAGGAATGTATTAGTTGAGACTCCGCAGGTATTGCAATAAAAATGCCGGGGGCAGCACGATGATCCCTAAATCGTCCCGTATTTTCCCCGTCCGGTAGTGCTTCATGTTGTAGGTAACGAGGAATTTTGCCTTCGCAAGTTTCCCTCCCAATACAATATGCGCATCGTTGGCGTCACGGGTATATTCCGCCATGCGCGTAAGCTCATTCTTGCGATCTCCAATCGCCACGACGTCGCACCGCGTTTGCACGAGCTTCTGCAGATCCTTTTGTGAAAGATGTAATGCGTCTGCCACCCGCTCGAGCTCAAGAAGAGATACGTCAGAAATGAAACGCGCTATCCGCCCGTCGTTCATGAGGAGGTATGCCGCTCCTGTTTTGGACATCAGGGAAGATATGACCACGTCTGAATCGACAAAGACTGGGGTGAGCATGATATGTGTTTACGTGGATCGGACGTCGCCTAACGCGCGTTCCACCTGGGGGAGAACCCTCTCGTCAGCCGCTTGCGCATCAGTCAGATCCGCATCCAATCCGGTAAACACAAACGAGATGGATCGGGCTGGTATCCGGTATACGTTACCGATCTTTTTGGCGATGATCTCCCCACGACTGATGAGCCCATACACGGTGTTTTTAGAAAGCTGCAGCATCTCAGCCACCTGTTCGGGAGTATATACTTTAGTACTAAACATGACTATATGGTACTAGATGTGGTTAAATATATCAAGAGTTTACTGAATCTTCGCCCCCACGGGTCTCGCGAAGCGAGATCTGGCTCCGCCAGACATCCTTACCAAACCCTTGCTCCTATGGGCATCTCATCTGCTGATATAAAGATGGGCTTTTTCTCCGACCCAGAATCCACTGCAAGAATCATCCCCTGGCTCTCCTCGCCCATCATGCGCCGCGGCGCAAGATTGGTGACGAAGAAAAACTGCTTGTTTAAGAAATCCGAGGGCTGGTACCCAAACTCCCGTACGCCGGTAAAGATAATCCTCGTAGATCCTTCGCCCGACGAAGCTTTGGCGAAGTCGGGGCCGAAGTCCACCACTAGTCGGATGAGCTTGTCGCTCCCCTCTTTATTGGTGGCTTCAATGACCTTCCCAACCCGCATTTCGACACGACTGAACTCATCGATGGTCAGATATCCGCTCGCATTACTCAAGGAATACGCATTTGTTAACCCGATCGCCTCTCGTACTTCTTGCATCGTCTGCGATGCAACGGCGCGAGTTTTTTCCGCCCCGTTTTCTAAAATCTTTTTGACTTTTTGGGGATTCGCTTTCAACTCCTCATACACTTTTCGCGCGGGAACGAAGGTTTTCATCAACGAATCATATAGGTAATTTTTTACCTCAACATCCGTCACTTGACCCTTTCTATAGGCTTCTTTAAGTTCGTCAACTTTCCCAGATTCCCCGAAAAAATCGAGGTACGCGAAAACCATGTTGCCCTCAATGTGTCCTGAGTCTGTGGCGTGCACACGGGTCGGGTCGGTGTACGTACTCATCACTTGTTTTCTGATAATTTCTTCGTCTTCAAAAATGCTGATGACGTTTCCCAAACTTTTACTCATCTTCCGTTTTCCATCTGTTCCCAAAACCGCCGCCACCTCTTCGGGGATGTATGGCTCGGGAAGCTTAAAGACGTTATTTTTATAAATCTTATTAAACCTACCAGCTATATCCCTTGTAATTTCTACATGCTGCTTCTGGTCCTTCCCTACCGGCACGAGATCGGGCTTGTAAAGGAGGATGTCCGCCGCCATAAGGATGGGATAGCAAAAAAGCCCCATATTAACATCCTCTTCGGATACCTCTCCCTGGAGCTTGTCTTTATACGCATGCGCGCGCTTGATAAGCCCCAATGGCGTCACGTTGTTGAGGATAGACTGGAGCTCGGTGTGTTCCGCCACATCCGATTGGCGGAAAAAAATGATTTTCTTAAATTCTTCTTCAGTCAAAAATCCTCGGAGAAGCGCGAGTTCGTTGAGAACCAATGTTTCGATGTTGTGGCTCAATTGCTTCTTATCCTGTATCGTCGTGAGGGCATGGAGATCGGCAACCATAAGAAAGCACTCGTTTGCGCGGGCAAGCTCGATAAACTGCCGCACCGCACCAAGATAATTCCCAATATGCAGACTCCCATCCCCGCTTGGCGTAATACCGGAAAGAAATCGTTTCATATGTTCTCCTTATTCAAACCCCACTTTCAGTCGTGTACCAAACGCTCCTGCGATGCGCTTGAGTAAGTCTACCGATACATTAGTCGTCATCCGCTCAATGCGCGAAATCACGGCTTGAGTTGTCTCTGCCTTTTGTGCAAGTTGACCTTGCGTCATTTTTTTACGTAATCGCTCGGCAATAATCTGTCGCGAAAGCTGATATTCCACCTCCGAGGCTTCCCACGCCTTCCGAAACAAAGGGTCTTTCAGAGATTCCCTCAAATGATCTTCCAATGTATATACTCTGCGTGCCATATAAAAAGAATATATCTCAAAAGATATATTCTGTCAAGGCCCTTCATGCTCGCGCAGTCGCTTCAAGGCAAGAGCAATTTCCTTTTGTGGCGCTTTTTGCGTCTTTTTGTAAAACGCGTGGAGAAGGACAATTCGTTTCCCTTCTTGCGTCACAAAGAAAATCCTCGCGCTATCTCCGCCGAGAATCCGTATCTCCCAAAGTGGTGTACCCGCAAATTTCTTGATATGCCCAATCGCCGCCTGCAATCCGTATTCCTCAATGTGTTGCAAAATTCGTAGGGCTTTTGTCTTTAACATCGGCCCGGCTGCATCCAAAAAATTCCGTACCGGTATATCGCCGGATGCCGAAACATAATAGATCACCTGCCACTGCTTATCCATACCGTATTTTTTTCATTGTACCACTCACAAACCGATGACATACTCCCGCTCATTCCGAATCACCTCTTGACATGTCAACTCATATGTACTAACATTGTACGTACATATGCGAACAACCATCTCTCAACTTGGCAACAGCAACGCGGTCATTCTTCCCTCTCCCATCATGCAGGAAGCAAAGTGGCGCCGTGGACAAAAAATGACGATCGACTATGTTGCCCAAGCGGGAGGGGTTTTTATTCGTCCGATTGCAAAAACTCCATCTTCGCGATCCCAACAGGAATTTCAGACGTGGCTTGATGGGTTCCTTGCAGAAGATGGCGCACTCCTGGATGAACTCGCCTAGCTTTATTGCATGACAGTATATCTTGAGATTGATGAAGTCTATCGTATCCACGAAGCGATCATTATTCGTGCTGGCACAAAAGCAGGTGTCCGGGATTTCTCCCTTCTCCATTCCGCCGTAGAACGACCAAAGGCAACATTTGGCGGACAACCATTGTATCCCACTATTTTTGTTATGGCGGCCGCACTTCTGCAATCACTCTGTATGAATCACCCATTTACCGATGGCAACAAGCGGACGGCGTGGGGAACCACGAAACGATTCCTGTGGCTAAATGGTTACCACCTCGTCGTTAAGCATCATGAAGGAGCAACCTTTATGGTTCAGGTAGACAACGAAAAGCCGGATCTCAAGAAAATCGCCTCCTGGCTCCGGTCCCATTGTACCAAACGCTGAGTTTCCTTATCTCACCTATCACCCTTATCTCCCCTTATTCTTCCCTTATCCTCTCCTCGTATTTGAGCTCTCCCCGCTCTTTGTACCGCTCGGGAGAGGCCAATCCCTGCCGTACCATCTCCCAATTGACAAGCGTGCCCTTTTTACACCCCTCTGGATTCTCCCGTAGTCCCCCCCGTGAGGAATTGTCGGTCAAATGCATATAGTCAGCCGGCAAAAAGGAAGGCTCCCGCTCACAGTCAATCCATATCCAGGCAAGCACTCTTCCATATTTATCATCTTGGTATCGGTCGTACTCCAGGTACGCGCGTTTGTCACTAACTAAGGTGACAAGCGCCTCGCGCGCCTCCTCCCACTTCCCTTCTCCCCTATTGGGCGCATCGATACCGATCATTCGGACGCCAACGCCGTTTTCAAGTTCAAACGTATCCCCGTCCGTCACCTGGGCCACCACCCCGCTTGATGGAAAAATTGTTTTTATATCATGGTAATTCTTGACGGAGGCAAGCTTTGCCGGATTCCAGCCCAACGCCATAGCAATGAAAAATCCCGGAATCAACACCGCCGGCACGCCAAGAGCAAAAAGCCTCCTCCGGCTCCACCGCCGGTCTTTCTTTTTCGCCATGGATTTAGTATACTACGCATGTTCTTAACAGAACCGCGGGGTAGTGTACAGTTGCACAGAAGGCTCAACATATGGGCTGTCCTGAGTTTAATCGAAGGATAGAATTCGGCTATATCGGTGAAACCCTAAGACCAACGTCCGGGTAATACCGAGGAAAGATCCCGAGCTTGTCGAGGGAAATCCGTAGAGACTATACGCCGAATCCCTCCGAAGCTTTTGAGCGAAGGGGGAAAGATATAGTCCGACACTCTCAGTAATGGGAGGCAACAGGTGCATAATCTTCTAGGCTGGGTGCGACTCCCAGCCCCGCAACTTATACTAAAAAGGCCCTCTTCATGAGGGCCTTTTTAGTATCGGATGGGAGGAGCAGTTTACTCCGAAAAATTTGTCTTCAAATTTGCTTGGAGTTTATTCGGAGCTTGATTCCGAAACTCCCAGCCCCGCAACATAGGTAAAATAGCCTGTCAATACGGGCTATTTTACCTATTATCCACACATTGATAATCCCCATTACTTATGATTAACTTATATGTAATATATGGTTACTCCTGAATTAATTGCATTTATCAAACAACAATTACAACAAGGAGTTAGCCTTACAGACATTACAAATGCTCTTGTAACAAAAGGATGGAAAGTTGAAATAATTCAGGAAGCTATAAATTCCCTTACTTCGCCTCCAATACCCCAGTCGCCAACAAAAAAAAGGCATATTCTACGCAATATTTTTCTGACGATTGGAATACTTGTAGTATTCCTGTTTCTAATAAATTTTTCGTTACCGTATATTCTGAATTTTTTTGCCAAAGACTCCGTATCAGTTCAGGAGCAAGATTTACAGATTAATTCTCGACTAATACCTCAGGATCAAAACGCTTTCTATGATGTGCTCAAGATCAAACCGCTTCTTTTCTATTCCCAAGATGTTATTGACGGGGTAAAAGATCCCAGTAAGTGGAATGATAGCATTGTACAGGACACTATATCTAAAAATTCCCAAACCTTCACATTGGTAGATACGATTCTTCAAAAATCCAAATATCAAAATCCAATTTTTGCTGATCCAGTCAATGTTACACTTTCAGCTTGGACTGATTCAACTCAAAAAATTGACCCTTTTGTATTACTTAAAACCGCCAGAACAATAGAACTTTATGCACAACAATTACACCGGCAAGAAAAAGATAATGAAGCAATAGTCGAATCCTTAAAATCTGTGGCTTTAGGACATCTGATTAACGGATATCAACCAATATTGGTGGAATATTTGGTAGGTATCGCCCTCAAACAGTCCGGCTTGGAGGCATCACAGCGTCTGCTTGTCGGACAAAAATTAACTTCAGACCATCTGATATCACAGATTTCCAATCTGGAAAAATACAAAAATAACTCAGAGGGACTGACAACCTCATTGAGAGGAGAATATTTGTTTGCAACCGTTGCAATAGATAGTGCATTAAAAGGCAACGATGCCGCAGTTGCATCGCTCATGGGTAGCAGTGATAAAGATAATGCCAGCAAATCAATTAATATAAAAAATAACCACCTGTTTCAACCGAATAAGACAAAGGTAATATTAGCCCAATATTACCTAAAAAGCCTTTCTGACATTCAACAATCATGTTCAATGATAACAGAAGTTAAATCCAGTCAACCACAAAAAGTCAAACCTTCTCCCCTAATGATATTTACTCAAAACTC
>MFJZ01000013.1:0-3304 GCA_001781025.1 Candidatus Gottesmanbacteria bacterium RIFCSPLOWO2_01_FULL_49_10 | reverse complement strand
TCCGGCGCCATGATCAATTCAATAGATATGGGTAAACAACTTGAAAAACGATGCAACGATATTCTGCTTGTTTCAGTTACTCAAACTATGTTTGCACTCAAAGCATATATAATAGACACAAGCAACTACCCACAAAGCCTGAATGAACTTGTCCCGAAATACTTACCTAGTGTCCCGGAAGATCCCTACGCTGGTAAACCTATTCAATATAACACCGAAAAAAAGATATTATATTCTATTGGCGTAGGTAGAACAGATCAGGGTGGAAGCGAGGGTGAAGATTGGACGAAAATGACTAATCCCACATTCAGGATTCTTTTTTAACTCCACTTGTAGGTCAAACTATATAAACTGTGCATTTTCTCACTATAAGCCTACAAACACCGACTTCTGAAGCAAAAACCAGGTTCGGATTTCCTGTAGCCCCCGCAACAGAGTACTCAAAAAAGCGGAACCCTTAAGGTAGATACGGATGAATACCGTCCCTTTGACCCAATAAGGCACGTTCTCATTCTGTGGATACAAGGATCTCAAATATCTGTCTCCTATGGAGTTATCGTTATCGTTGGCTTGTGTTTGATCTCTGAAGCTCTCAGGTGCTCGAGTCGAAAAACCACCACAGAAACCTTCTCCTCCCATGGCCCAAGCTCGACGTAAAGACTTCCAGAAGTCGACTCTCCACATTGGTCGCAGGGAACTCCGGTAAAGCGCACGGTTGTTGCCACGGGAGAAAATAATCTACCAGCGACGTGCGCCTGAGCTCTGTGACCAGCTCTCCGCCTTGTGTTTCAAGCTCATAGTATCTTGGCATGAGTCCTTCTATACCGAAAAAGGGGCGGCCGTGTCAAACCCGTGTCAAACCGGTGAAGAGTGAATCCGTTGCCAATGGGAGACAATTTTCGTACAATGACGCGTACCAGCCAGCGTAGCTCAGTGGTAGAGCGGTGTCTTCATAAGGCACATGTCGCAGGTCCGATCCCTGCCGCTGGCACACGAGAAATTGCTTACCGATCCGCCAGTAGGCGGGAGGTTAGAAATTTCCGTGCCCTCCAAACATTGCTCCTCAAGTCGTGTACGAATAGGACTGAAAAGACTTGAGGGAAGATGTAGAGGGCTACCCTCAAAAAAACAGCTTCCACCACTTTTTCCAGCTGGGGAGAGGCGTTTCTTCTTTCTCCTCCCCTATCTCGCTTTCCGTTGCAATGGTGGGCTTGGGCAGTAACACCACGGTTTCCCCTTCTCGGGCAAACCCCAGCTTATCTCTGGCTTGCCGCTCGACGAAATCAGGGCTTTGTGCCTCTTCAAGCTGTTTTTTGAGCCGAATGTTCTCCGCCTCGAGCCCAGAGAGCACGTCCTTGCGGCTATGAACCGTGTCTTTCCGCCGCCAAAGGTCAACCAGAGAAAAGGCAACGGTCACGATCGTCGTGAGACTCACGAGAATGACGCCAAACCGGAAAAGCGTTGAACGAAAGACTTGCATAGAGAAATGGGACTTGAAAAGCAGCTTTTTCTATGATATTATAGGTTATTAACGTCAACCCTGGACTGTTCGGATGCTCCACGAAGCAATTATTGCTCTCAAGGATCAAAATCCTCTCTCCGGGCCTGCCAACGAACATAAATTGCAAGCCTGTCGGCAAGATACCTGTGATATGGCAACACCAATTGATCTCAAAACTGCTCACGAGCAATTTGTCCAATATCTCTCGTCCCGGCGACGCGCTGCTGCCACCATCGTAGCATACGGCAAAGATATCGAGCAACTCACGGTTTTCCTCTCCAATATGGGGAAAAAGGCAATGAATGAGGTAACGCGTGATGAGCTCGATGCGTTTCTCAAAAAACTCGCGAGCGACAACTACACACCCAAGTCGGTATCCCGAAAAATAAACTCCATCAAGACCTTTTTCCGATTCCTAAAGGCCTCAGGGGCGCTTTCCCTGGATCCGGCTCTTGAAATTGAACACCCAAAATATGAGGTCAAACCACCGCGCATTTTGACCAAGCTCGAATATCGGGCGCTGCGCGATGCGTGCCGGGGCGACCTTCGTACCTACGCAATCGTCGAACTTTTTCTTCAAACCGGCGTACGGATCGGAGAGCTTGCCAATCTCAACCTCGACGACATCAGGGAAAGCGAGCTTCTCATTAGAGTTCAAGAAGGCCACGCCGAAAGAAGCGTCCCGATCAATAAAGCCGCCAAGGACGCACTCGCCCACTATCGAGAAATCCGGGGAAATGCTACTCAGAATAGTTCTCTTTTCATCACCAAAACCGGCAAAACCCTCCTCATCCGTAACATCAGGACCGCAATCGACCGATACTTCCGGATTGCAGGCATTGAAGGGGCCAAGGTCAACGATCTTCGCCACACCTTTATCGCCCATCACCTCATGGCTGGAACGCCAATTACAACCTTAAGTAAGCTCGTCGGCCACAAACGCCTCTCCACGACGGAAAAGTACCTCGAGCTTGTGAAAGACAAGCAGACGGAGAATGTCAAACTAGAAGAACTCTGATATACATGACGTATCGCGAGACGGAAGAGTATCGGATGGAGCTGGAAGCGCATCGAAGGAACACAACTGTCTGGTCTATGTCATGCGAAAATAGACCTCAACCAATAAGAGAAATCGTCTATCATCCACCCCTTCAACCGACACCAACAACGCGCAGCTTTAGAAGCTTCCATCAAAGAGATCAGCCAGATGAAGAACTATGCTGGTTATGCCAGCAAACGGGACACAAAGCAACCATATTGGAAGTTGATCCGAATGATGAAGAAGTTCGAGAAATTGACGAAGCGTTCGATAAATCATTCCGAATATTCGGTGGGGATCAATCGGCTCCTTCTGAGTAATTGAGCTTCTTCAATGCTCCAAGGTGAGTAGAACGTAGGATTTTTTCGTATCTCTTCCAAAAACTCCTCCCACCCCATCCATTTCCACTCCTCCACTTCTTCTTTCTTCGGCTTGGGGTCCGCGCCTAAAATATCCTCACTGACATATTTTTATATGGCATCAGTGCGCCCGCTTGGGATCGAACCAAGAACCCCTACTTTATAAGAGTAGTGCTCTACCATTGAGCTACGGGCGCCCCGCTAAGCGGGGCTGGCACGTTTGACGTGCCGCCTCTCCGTCCGTGATTATATCAATTTCAGTGTTTGGAAAGAAGTTTTGTTATTTTGTCACTTTGTTAATTTGTTTATCGTTACAGTCCCAACCGCTCTCGGGCGTGGATGATAATTTGGCCGACCATTCTATTGAAGTCCCAACCGGCTACGCGGGCGGCTACGGGGTAGTAG
>MFJZ01000012.1:4861-15245 GCA_001781025.1 Candidatus Gottesmanbacteria bacterium RIFCSPLOWO2_01_FULL_49_10 | reverse complement strand
GGAGCGAGGCGAGCTAACCTTTGCGAAATTCGGTTCTAACTTTTTCGTAAATCTCGACACAGCGAGAAAAATCGAAAGTGTTGGAGGAGGCGCTCCGTGCGCCGCCGCCCGCACGGAGCGCCGAGAAGCCTTTTTTATATTCTGCCGAGAGCTGCCGGAAAAAAGAAGGAAAGAAAACGCAAAAATTTAAGAGGAAAAAACAAAATGAAAAAATATATCGCATACTGCAGAAAATCCAGAGATGAGGCTGATAAACAAGTATTGTCTATTGAAGCGCAAATTGCAGAACTCAAAGAATTTGCCAAGCGAGAACATTTAGAGATTGTTGAATTTATCGAGGAAGCCAAAACTGCAAAGATGCCAGGGCGCGAAAAGTTTGCCGATGTTATAAAAAAACTTGAAAAAGGTTATGCCAACGGTATTCTCGCCTGGCACCCGGATAGATTGGCCAGAAATTCAATGGACGGTGGAAAGATTGTCTATTTATTGGATACTGGAAAACTTATTGATTTGAAATTTCCGACTTTCTGGTTTGAGAATACACCGCAGGGAAAATTTATGCTCTCAATTGCCTTCGGCCAATCGAAATATTATGTGGACAATCTTTCCGAAAATGTAAAGCGCGGATTGCGCCAAAAACTTCGCAACGGAGTTTGGCCAGCAAAAGCTCCCTATGGTTATGTAAATAACCCCAAAACCAGAGGGATTGATGTTGACTCAGAAAAATCAAAAGCCATCAAACGAGTTTTTGAAATGTTTGCGGAAGGGAATCGCACTTTTACGGATATTGCCAAATATCTTCGCAGGTTTGGTTTAATGCGCAAAAACGAAAAACCACTGCATATCAACGAAATCCGCCAGATACTCTCCAACAAATTTTACGTAGGGATTATGTTTTACAACGGCGAATACCACAATGGAAATCACAAATGTCTTATCTCCAAAGAGTTATTTCAAAAAGCGCAGGAGGAAATCCAGCGCAGAAGCAAACATTTCAAGAAATCCTATCGTTTTCCGTTTTTGGGACTGGCAAGGTGCAGCGAATGTGGCGCGGCCATCACCGCAGAGCAACACACAAAGTTTTATAAAACCACTAATCGAAAAGTTACTTATATTTATTATCGCTGCACCAAAAAACTTGGTCCTTGCTCTCAAACTCCAATTACCAGTTTTGAAATGGAGGAGAAAATAAGAAAAGTTGTTTCTGATGTCGTGCTTCCGCAGTCGTGGGCTAACAAATGGCTGAAATTTTTGGAGCGAGATGAATTACAGGAAAGACAATCATCAAAAGCAACTATCCAAAATCTCAAAACTGAAATTCAGGAGATAGATAGGAAACAAAACACACTTTTGGACAGTTATCTGGATAGTGTTGTTGATCCTGAAACTTATAAATCCAAGAAAAACGAAATGTTTGAAACAAAACTTAAAATTCAGGAAGAAATCACCAAGGTTGAAGATACTGGTTCGAGTTGGCTCGAACCTATGAGAGAATTCGTAAAATGCGCCTTACAGGCGCAAAAAATCGCGCGCGCAAAAAATAATTGCGAAGAATTAGCATTCTTTGCAAAACGTGTCGGCTCGAACTTCTTTTTATCTGATCGGCAGATCTCGGCAGAATATATAAAGGGCTTCTCGGCGCTCCGTGCGGGCGGCGGCGCACGGAGCGCCTCCTCCAACACTTTCGATTTTTCTCGCTGTGTCGGGGTGGGCAGACTTGAACTGCCAACCGTTCGCACCCCATGCGAATGCGCTAGCCAATTGCGCCACACCCCGGTTAATTAAAATTTTCAAGTATAATTTTCTTTAATTTCTTACCCACTCCAGATTTAAAAAACTTCTCTCTTCACATCGCGTCTTCTTTACAGACGTATGTCTCAAAGTAACGCAGCTTAAATGGTCTGTTGTGTCTTGTCCAAACATTCGAACCTTGATTGTGTTCCTTAACTCTTTCGGTAACGTTTTTTTCGGTAACCCCAACATAAGACTTCTCATTCTTGAGACTCTTGAGTATATAAATTGTGAACACATTCTTTTGTGCGCTAGCCTCAGCCAGAAGCTGATCGTCCTCTGGACGAAATTGCGCCACACCCCGGTGTTGATCCTTGTATTCTACCATTTTTTGTGTAAGAATGCGGATGAAACAAACGATATCCATATGGGATATACAACTATTGGTTTTGTCGTATTAATCCTCATTGTCCTTGCTGCAGCAATACGTATCCTACAAGAGTACGAACGCGGAGTAGTTTTTTTCTTAGGCCGTTTTGTCGGGGTTCGTGGGCCCGGGCTTATCCTCTTAGTTCCGTTTTTGGAAACCATGACGAAGGTGTCGTTGCGGACGGTGACGATGGATATTCCCTCACAAAAAATTATTACAAAAGACAATGTATCCATCGATATCGCGGCTGTTGCCTATTACCATATTGTCAATCCGCAAAAGTCAGTTGTGGTTATAGAAGATGCAAGTTATGCCGTCAACCAGATAAGTCAAACAACGGTTCGCAATGTCGTGGGTCAATTTATGTTGGACCAGCTTCTTTCAAAAACAAAGGATATTAATCTGCAAATAAAAAATGTTATCGACGAACATACCGAGCCCTGGGGTGTACAGGTGACTGCTGTAGAAATTAAAGACATAACATTGCCGGACAACATGCAAAGGGCGATGGCCAAAGAGGCAGAGGCAGAACGGGAGCGCCGGGCCAAGATCGTTGCAGCAGAAGGAGAATTTCAGGCAGCGGAGAAATTAGGTAAAGCAGCTGATCTCATTCAAAAACATCCGGTGGCTTTGCAACTTCGTACTCTTCAGACCATGGCAGAAATAAGTATCGAAAAAAATTCAACCATCATTTTCCCCGCCCAATTCATGACCACAGTACATGATGCCATAAAAATGATGACCTCCGATAAAAAAGTCTAACTTCTTGCCCAGAATTTGGAGTCTTTATGCCAGTAGATCAAAAACTTCAAGCTATCCGTCTCGCCATGGATCAAATTGAGAAACAGTACGGCAAAGGATCTATCATGAAGCTAGGCGAGCAGACAGCAGGGAAGATGACCATTGACGTTATCTCGACCGGAATCCTGCCCTTGGATTTAGGTTTGGGCGTGGGCGGACTTCCGAGGGGTAGGATCGTAGAAATTTACGGGCCGGAAGCCTCGGGTAAAACCACTGTATGTCTTTCGACCATCGCGGAAGCACAAAAAGGCGGGGGAGTGGCGGCATTTATCGATGCAGAACATGCCCTCGATCCCCTGTGGGCCGAAATTCTCGGAGTTAAACTTGATGATCTTCTTATCTCCCAACCGGATACCGGGGAGCAGGGACTTGAGATTGCAGAAACTCTCATCCGAAGTGGTGGCATTGATATCATCGTTATCGATTCCGTGGCTGCCCTTGTGCCGAGAGCGGAAATCGAAGGCGAGATGGGGGACAGCATGATGGGAGTCCATGCGCGGCTCATGTCTCAGGCTCTGCGAAAACTAACCGCGGTAATCTCTAAGTCCAAAACGATTGTGATTTTTACCAATCAACTCCGCCAGAAGATCGGGGTCATGTTTGGTAATCCCGAGACGACGACTGGTGGGATGGCGCTTAAGTTCTACGCGAGCATCCGCATGGACAGCCGCAAAATCGAGTCGCTCAAGGATGGAGATAAGGTGATCGGCAGCCGCCACCGCGTGCGGATCGTCAAAAACAAAGTCTCCCCGCCATTTCGGGTCGCGGAGTTTGACGTTATGCACGACGGGATTTCCAAAGAAGGTGGGTTGATTGATGTGGGGCTTGAACTCAATATTTTGACGAAATCCGGCGCGTTCCTCAAATACGGGACGCAAATGCTCGGACAGGGCAGGGAAGCAGCCAAGCTTTTCCTTAAGGAAAACGCTAAGTTGACCCGCGAGATTACCGACGTCATTTGGAAAGCTGTCAAAACCGGTCAGGCCCACACCAAAGTGGCGATGGGAGTGGAGGAGGAAGAATAATTAATGGAGGATCTCTACCAAAAACTCCTCGAGTCTTCGTTGCGATTCGTATCCTTCCGTCCCCGGAGTGAGAAAGAGATCCAACATTTTCTTCAGAAGAAGCTTCAGAAACGGAAGATTGCTGATCAAGATGTCGTTGATCGGGTTGTTGTACGCCTTCGTGAGCTTGGCTACGCTGATGATGCCAAATTTGTCGTATGGTGGGTGGATCAGAGGAAGTCCCATAAGCCCAAAGGCGCCCGCCTCATCGCTCAAGAGCTCAAAGCCAAGGGGGTAGAGGTGAAGGATCTCCATCTTGACGAAGTTGACCTCGCTCGAAAGGCTCTCACAAAAAAGCTTCCGCTCTGGCACAAGCTCCCCAAGCTTGAGCAAAAAAAGAAAATTTACGGATTTTTAGGTCGCCGCGGCTTTGACACTGAAACAATCCATCGAGTCATTGACGAAGTGGTTTACGGTGAGGTAAAATAAAAGACAGAAGTTTTTGTCTGACGAGAAAGCATCTACGCTGTAGGATTTCATGACGACCATATACCACCAATCATTCTCTCCTACGCACTTATCCTTGCAGTAAACGCACAGGATGTGAATGAGTGCTTTTTCCTCGATAAAAACTCCCATAAGGAGGTACCATGTTTGACGTACTTAAAACCTTATCCGGTTTAGTAAAATCGAGAAAACCCTCTCCTCGTCAAAACGCGTCGGGGAGTCCACGGAGGCCGGAAGTATCTCCCAAAAAGAAACAACAGGATGTCCAAAGCGTAGCTCCCGCATTTATCCCACTCCCAGACACCGAATCGCAACGAGCAGTCGCCCAGGCCAAAGCAAAAGAAATAATTCTTGAAGCGAGGGATGAAGCACTGCGGCTTCGACGTGAGACAGAAGAAGAATTGCATCGGAAAAGCGAAGGCATTGATCGCCGAGAAGGAGCACTGGATGAACGGGAGAAGCACGTTATCCGCGGCGAGGAAGAGATGAAAGCCCGTTTAGGAGAAATTGAAAAAATTCGTCAGGAGGAACTTAGTAAATTAGAACACGTAGCTCACCTCACTAGGGAGGAAGCAAAGGAGATCATCCTCGGAGATATTCGATCAAAGCTTACTGAGGATATCGCAAAAGAAATCAGAGAAGCGCAGGCACGCGCTCACGAAGAAAGCGAAGTTAAAGCCCGCGAAATTCTTGTCGATGCCATGCGTCACGGGGCTACTGATTATGTCGCAGAATATACCGTATCGGTCGTTAAGATCAAAGACGAGGACGTGAAAGGGCGCATTATCGGCAAGGAAGGCCGCAATATTCGTGCATTTGAGACAGCCACAGGTGTCGATGTGGACCTGGATGAAGAGGGGATCATACGCCTCTCATCGTTTGATCCCGTGAGGCGGGAAATTGCGCGTGTGGCACTTGAGCGTCTCATGCGGGATGGCCGGGTGCAACCCGGAAGGATAGAAGAAGTCGTAGAAATCGTCAAAAAAGAGATCGATCGCATTATCTTTGAAGAAGGTCAGAAGCTTGCTCACGGTGTCGGGGTATACAATCTGCCGGCGCCAATAGTGGCTCTCCTCGGGCGATTTAAGTACCGTTTTTCCTACGGTCAAAATATGATCGCACACACCCTGGAGGAGACCAAGATAGGTATCGCGCTTGCCGGGGAAGTAGGAGCAGACGTCAACGTCGTCCGGCTTGGGTGCCTTTTGCATGATATAGGGAAAGTGATCACGGATCAGGAAGGCAGTCATGTAGAGCTGGGAGTTCAACTCCTCAAGAAATACGCGATGCCGGCAAAGGTTATCGATTGTGTCGCTCAGCATCACGAAGACTCACCATTCTCGTCGGTCGATGCCGTGCTTGTGTATATCGCAGATGCCATTTCCGGTAGTCGGCCGGGAGCGCGGTACGAAAATTATGAGGAGTACATAAAGCGATTGACGGACCTTGAGGATATTGCCAAGACGAAAAATGGCGTGAAAGAGGTGTACGCATTTCAAGCAGGTCGGGAGTTACGGGTAATTGTTGATCCCGGAAAGATCGATGACGCGACGGCGACCATACTCTCGACGGAAATAAAAGAGGAAATAGAACAAAAACTGACCTTCCCAGGACAGATTAAAGTCACGGTTGTCCGTGAGCTTCGGGTTACGGAAATTGCGAAATAAACTATAATTTTTTATTTCCCATCTTGACATTACGCTCTAAATTCTTTACAGTGCCTTTTAGAGGTTATTCTGGCAATCCGAATTTTTTTTTATCCTGTTCTAATCTTCTGCTCAAAAGGAGGTGAAGTACTCCATGACAAAAGCAGACCTCGTTGAAGTCGTCGCAAAGAAAGCTAGTCTTACTGCAAAAGCAGCACGGGAAGCAGTCGTTGCGGTATTTGGTGCAGTGACTGATGCATTGAAGAAAGGGGATAAGGTGGTCGTGACTGGTTTTGGTACCTTTATGGTTCGATCCAGAAAATCACGAACCGGGAGAAATCCTCAGACCGGTGCAACGATCAATATTCCAGCACGAAAAACCCCAGGGTTTACCGCTGGAAAAGCACTCAAGAAAGTAGTTCGGTAACGACTATTGGTAGATTCACGCGAAGGAGAAGCTCCTACGCCACAGCGCGGAGCTCTCTTTTTTTGCGCGGGTGGTATACTAGAGGTTATGGTTATCACATTGTCGCATCTTAAGAAGTACTACCGTGTTCACGAGAAAGAGGCTGGTTTCATGGGTTCCATCCGGTCTCTCTTTGTCCGGAAATATCAGACGGTACGGGCCGTTGATGATCTATCTTTTGAGATAGCCGAGGGAGAATTGGTTGGGTTTATCGGACCAAACGGCGCGGGAAAAACGACGACCCTCAAGTGCCTCTCCGGACTTTTGTATCCGACGAGCGGTTTTGTGTCTGTCCTCGGGTTCACGCCTTTCGAAAGGAAAAATGCGTATCTTAAGCAAATTGCCCTCGTCATGGGCCAGAAGAATCAGCTCTGGTGGGACCTACCGGCACAGGAAACGTTCCTCCTCAATAAAGAAATCTACGAAATTGAAAACGAAAAGTACAAGCAGACGCTCCATGAGCTGGTCGAGCTTTTAGATGTCGAGTCTCTCCTCAAGGTTCAAGTGCGTAAACTTTCCTTGGGTGAGCGAATGAAGATGGAGCTTATTGCGGCTCTTATCCATTCGCCAAAAGTATTGTTCCTCGACGAGCCGACGATTGGCCTGGATGTGGTGATGCAAAAGAAAATGCGCGATTTTGTTAGAACATATAATGAACTGAAAAAGTCGACCATCCTTCTCACTTCCCACTACATGGAAGACGTGCGGCAGCTTGCCCGACGCGTCATCATCATTGATCACGGCAAGATTCTCTATGACGGCAAGCTTGATAATTTGGTTAAAAAGTTCGCCAAACACAAAGTACTCTCGATCGTTCTGGATGAGTACGTGACGCCGGATAAGCTTAAAACCGTGGGAGAGCTCGTGGAATACAATTTTCCCAAGGCAGTCATCCGGGTGCCCAGAAGCGCCTCTAACGTGGCCGCCGCCCAGCTCCTCCAGAAGTTTCCGGTGGATGATTTAAACATCGAGGAGCCGGATATCGAAGACATCATCCGGGATGTGTTTACGAGTCCTAAGAAGTAGTATGCGATATGGAAAGATTTTTCTCCTTCACTTTCAGGATGCATTTCACAGTCGAGGGCGCTCGTTCGTTTACTTCTTATTGTCGCTGACGAGCCCGATGCTCCTCCTTCTTTTTTGGCAAGGAGCCATACGGGAACATGGAGAGGTGTATGGCGTATGGACGAGTAGTGCAATCACCTCCTATTACCTGCTTATTGCGATAGCATCATCGTTTCTTATCGTACATATCGAAGAAGATGTCGCTTTTCGGGATATTAAAGATGGGGCACTCGTGAAGTACTTACTGCGGCCTTTTTCGTATTTCATAGTTAAATTCATGGAAGAACTTCCCTGGAGGGTCATACAGGGATTGCTTGCGATTGTGGTCTTTTTGTTTTTTCGATTTATCGTGGGCATTCCCTTACCCATAGTCCATAGGCCTCTCGAGATTTTATTGGTAAGCGGAGTTTTTGTCTTAGCGTTTGCCATTTCCTACGTATTTAAAATGGTTCTTGGGCTTACCGCCTTTTGGACCACTGATTTTTGGGGAACGCTAAGTATCGAAGAGTTTCTCTTTTCCGTATTCGGAGGAATAATAGCTCCTCTTGTGCTCTATCCGTCTGTTTTTGCTCGCATTGCTCAGGTGTTACCGTTTGCCTATATCGTTTATTTTCCAGTTGTTGCCGTTGAAGGCATGCTATCGATATACGAGTTATTACGGGTTCTCGGGGCTCAAGTGGCATGGTTGATCATTCTTTATGGAGTATATTTATTGTTATGGAATCGGGGAATAAAAAAATTTTCATCAGTGGGACAATGAAAAAATACCTATTTGTTTACAAAACATTACTTCTTCTTAACTGGGAGGCCCTTGTGGAGTATCGGACGAGTTTTTTCACAAAACTGTTTTCCAGCATGCTTTATTCTGCATATCATGTCATTACAATACTTCTTTTGACCAGCACTGTTCCATCGGTTTTCGGATGGTCTCGCTACGAACTTCTGTTGCTTGCTTCCACGTATAGCGTGTTTATCGGGTTTTACCACATGATCATTTCGCAAAACATGGCTCGTTTGGCTGAGGAAATTTACTTCGGAAGATTGGATTTTTTACTCCTTAAACCGATAGATTCCCAGTTCTCTGCAACGTTTTGGATAATTGATTTTATCAGTGGGACTCGTATTGTCGTTGGGTTATTACTTAGTTGGTACTTTTTGCAAGCCATGCATCTAGGAGTAGGGTTTACTGAGGTAGTTCTTTATATAAGTGCAATCGCGTTGGGATTATGCATTTTATATTCCATTTGGTTGTCCGTTATATCATTGACTATATTTAACCCGAGACTCTCAAACGTCGTCGATTTACTTTTCCATATATCTGAAATAGGTCGATACCCAAGGGAAATGTATAAGCAGGTTTCCGTATTTATTTTTGCCATACTTATCCCTTTTACGTTTATTATGATACCAGCAACCCGAGTATTGCTTCATGATTTTTCAGCGCGACAAGCACTCGAGGCAGTAGGCGTATGTGCGGTATTAAGTATACTGGCAAGATCGATTTGGAAGATATCTCTTCGCTCCTACACGAGTGCCAGTAGTTGATATGAAGGGCTATCTTCAGATCATCAAAGGAACGATCGAAGAGTACGCGACGTATCGCTTGAGTTTTATTCTCTGGCGCGTGCGGATCGTCGTACAGCTTCTCATTGTCTACTTCATGTGGTGGGCGATTTTTGCTGAACATCAGGAACTCTTCGGTTACACTCAGGCGAGTATTCTGACCTATATTCTACTGAGCGCATTCGTCCGTCCGTTCGTTATGGGTACACGGACACAGGAAGTGGGAGAACTCATACGAAGTGGCGACCTATCTAATTTTCTTGTTCGTCCCGTGAGCTTTCTCAAATTCTGTGCGAGTCGTGACATAGCAGATAAGCTTCTCAATGTGATTTTTGCTGTAGTTGAGATCGTTATATTATTTTTTTTGCTGCGACCGCCGGTCTTTTTTCAAACAGATATGGTGATTCTGCTTCTTGCCGGTATTGCACTCATTATGGGCATGATCCAGTTTTTCTATTTCAGCTTGATATTATCATATCTTGGGTTTTGGACGCCTGATGTGTGGGCGCCGCGATTTTTATCGTTCGTTCTTGCAGAATTTTTTACCGGCGTGCTTTTTCCGTTGGATATTCTCCCTATACCGCTATTTACCCTAAGTCAAAGCCTGCCGTTTTACTACTTTGTCTATTTTCCGCTCAAGGTCTATTTGGGGAAATTATCCGTCATGGCGATTACTCAAGGATTCATTATCGGACTTGTATGGCTAGTAGCATTATGGATGCTCGCGAGTGTCGTCTGGAACAGGGGCTTACGGGCTTACGCGGCGGAAGGAAAATAAGGAGTCAACATGATGAAGCGGTACATACGGATTTGGTGGAAACTTACCATGAACTCATTTATGAGTGGGTTTCTCACGCGGTTGAATGCAGCTGTATTCCTGATCGGCAAAATTTTGCGATTTGTGTTTTTTCTCGTGTTTTTGGTAACCCTGTTTGGGCGTACAGAACATCTTGCAGGATACACAGGGACACAAATCATATTTTTTTACTTATCCTACAATCTGGTCGATACGGTGTCGCAACTTCTCTATCGCGAGGTATACCGGTTCCGACCGCTTATCGTGAGCGGAGATTTTGATTTTGCGTTGACGAAGCCCATGAACGCTTTGTTCCGGGCGCTTTTGGGCGGAGCAGATCCGTTAGATATGTTTATGCTTCTCCCCTATGGCGCG
>MFJZ01000012.1:2638-4757 GCA_001781025.1 Candidatus Gottesmanbacteria bacterium RIFCSPLOWO2_01_FULL_49_10 | reverse complement strand
TTGGCGCTGGGTATTATCGCGACGGAAGTCGACCACGCGATTATGATTTTTCGTGACGTCGTCAGCATGGGAAGAATTCCGACCGATGTCTATCGGGAACCACTCAGAAGCGTTCTCACGGTTGTCGTCCCGGTCGGTATTATGATGACCTTTCCCGTCAAAGCGATGCTTGGTCTGTTGTCTCCACCAGGGATTGCATTGGCAGTCGCGGTCGGTGTCGTGTTTTTTCTTTTTTGCCTTAGAATCTGGCGATATGCGCTTTCCCAATACTCTTCTGCATCGAGTTAGCATGTCTCCCTTGATTGATTTTCTGTTTCTAGTATACTGGTGACATGGCTACAAAGAAGAAGTCGCCTCCCAAGCGTACAAAAAAGGAAGTTATACCCGACCAATCAGACGAACAGAAAGCGCAACCATCCATGGTGACTCAGGTTGTTGCAGAGCCCTCAGATCCTGTTGTTCTCCAGGATGCGCTTGAGGATATAAAACAGGACGCAGAGGAGATCGAAGAGAAGGTGGAAAAAATTAAGGATGAGCTCCCTGAAACAAAAGAAGAAGCCTCCGAGCCAGAAAGAAAAGAGCCCCAGGCACAGGATGATCAACCGGGTGTTATCGAAGAGCTTTTTACCAAAGAAGAAAAGCCAGTCGGCATTATGCCGGAGATTGCGGGAGAACAAAGAAGCAGCGGGCCATCCATATGGGTATGGGTCGTCGTGGTTTTTGGTGTTGCAGTAGTCACAGCCGGAGGCCTGACTCTCGCCGTTCGCGGGAAAAACGCTCTCCCTTCTTTCGTTTTGAGGCCAACGCCTACCCCCACCTCAACTCCCGTTCCGAAGCCCACACCGGCAGCAGCAAAGCGAGAGGATATTTCAGTGCAGGTCATAAATGGAGGCGGTGTTTCAGGATCAGGTGGGAAGATGAAGAAACTTCTTGAGGAAAAGGGCTATACGGTGAAAGACGTTGACAACGCCGATGAGTTTACGTACAAAAAGACAGAAATACTGGTAAAGTCTGGAAAAGATCTATATCTGTCGCTTTTTGAAGAGGATCTTAAGGACGATTATACGATCGGAAGCACAAGTGCCACTCTGCCGGATGATTCCCCATACGACGCCCGCGTCATCGTAGGCAAAGAGTAGCGGGGCATGAAATACAAAGCCCTATTCCTTGATCTTGACGGCACAACGATCCCCAACAAGTCTGACGGCATGCCGAGTGAAAAAGTCCGGGAGGCTATCCATAAAGCCAAGGCCCTCGTTTTCGTCTGTATCGCCACGAGCCGTCCGCTGGTTATTGCCAAACACATCATAGATCATTTAGACATCCGTGGGCTATGTGTCGTCAATGACGCCACACAAATTTATGATCCAGTCAAAAAGAAGTTTTTACAGACGATCTATGTCGACAGCACGTGCATTCCTAATATTGTGCGGATAGCAAAACGTTTTGGCGTGAAACTGATGATGAACAATGGTCGTAGTGAGCGGGTGGCGGGAGATGGTTGGAAGAGAGAGAAAATATGCTCGCTTTATATACCAACCGTGACCCCCGGGATTGCACAGAGAATCATTGACGAACTGACGAAGATTCCCAACATCGCCGTTCACAAAATCCCATCTTGGACGGCAGGCGAGATTTGCATAAGCGTCAGTCACGCGAGCGCAACAAAGTTTTACTGTGTGATGACGGTTGCCAAGATGCTCGATATTGCACCCAAAGAAATGATCGGCGTGGGGGACGGCTATAATGATTACCCACTTCTTTCTGCTTGTGGGCTTAAAATCGCGATGGGCAATGCGGCCCCGGAGCTTAAAGCTATCGCCGATTTCATCGCGCCATCAGTAGACGAGGATGGGGTTGCAACGGTTATAGAAAAGTTTATCCTTTCATAAACTCCTATAAATTATTTTTTGTTATTGCTACAATGTTGATATGAACCGTAATATAGTTGTTACTCTCGAGTGTTTTATCCAAAAGGACGGGAAATATCTCATGCTCCATCGTGACCCGGGCAAGCGGATTATGCCGGGAGTATGGATGGCTCCGGGTGGGAAGCGGGAGTTTAACGAGGGGCTGTTTGCCTGTGCCAGGCGGGAGGCACACGAAGAGACCGGGCTTC
>MFJZ01000012.1:0-2619 GCA_001781025.1 Candidatus Gottesmanbacteria bacterium RIFCSPLOWO2_01_FULL_49_10 | reverse complement strand
AAATCTCCGGATAAAAGCGACGGGGAATGCGTATCTTCGGGATCTGGATCAGGAATTTTACTTTCACTTCGTGTTTGCTGATTATGCCGGAGGGAGACTAACGAAGAATTGTCCGGAAGGTAAACTCGCGTGGCTTTCTCCTGTAGAAATCTTTCAACTCGATTCCGTTCTCGCAGAGATAAAGATACTGGGAGATCGATTATTTTCCGAATCGGATGAAGTTTTATCATACTCGGCAGTCTACATATCCGGTAACATAATCGAGTCATTTTTCTTAGAAAACTCCTGAATATTTTTGATATATAAAATCTACCTTGATTCTTTATGTCTATGGTGACAAAATAAAAGCAGGAGGCTATATATGCTAAAAAAAACAGAGAAATTACAGAAGAATGAACAGAACGCTCCTGTTGTTGTTAAGGCAGGAAGTAGGTCTCATCGTGAGATTGTAGAATTAGTGACCAGAGTAAAAGAAAAAATAGAAAAAATGGAAGCAAAAATTTCTTATACTTCCGTTTATCACAATGCCCGCGTACTTTGATCCCTCTTTAATAGATCAGCTCACTGGGTACTTGATTATTGACACAAACGTGCTTCACTCGTGTTTTACAGACCCAAAATTTTTTGTTGACTTTATGGTGATAACCAAAAACACTCAATTATTAATTGATCCAATTGTCCGACTAGAGTTTATGCGTGGAGCTTATCAAGAAAACTTATACGCAGAGAAAAGAGCATTTTTGGAGTATGACAAGTTTTATATTATGACCGATCATTACCAAATGTATAAAGATCTTTATGATCGCGCATTGTCCATCTCCCGAATCTATTCCCATCACGGAAAGCCTGACCTCAAGTTGGGAGATTTATTCATAATTGCGCGGATGGCAATTTATAAGTCGAGAGTTATATTAGCAACAATGGATAAAGATGATTTTGGCACGTTATTATTTAACCGAATAGGAATAGCTACATTTACACGAGAAAAGAAAGATAAACATGTGCAGAAAGATATCATTGAAGTCACCCAATTTTTACGGTTTGATCAAAAACAATGTGATGAATGTTTTGGGGGATTGCCCAAGCGTTAAAAGGATGCCTTTGGTTTTTTGCCACGATTTGCATCTGATACAATAAGCCTCAGATATGCCTCTAACGTATTTCATAGTCACATTCGGTTGCCCAGCTAACGCTATGGTGGGTACGTGCCTATGAAATACCACATTGTCACATTCGGCTGCGCCGCCAATGAAGCAGACAGCGAGCGGATTGCACGCTTCTATGAAGCGCGGGGATACACCAAGGCCCGGTCTATACGCACGGCCGATGACGTCATCATCAACACCTGCATGATCCGGCAAAAGGCTGAAGATAGGGTCTATGGCCTTGTGCATAATTTAGCTCAGGAAAAAGAAAAAGGAAGAAAACTTAAAATCGTCGTCACCGGCTGCATGGTGGGTATGGCGGCCCGGGAAAAAACGGGTAAGATGCTTTTACTCCTCAAAAAGAAAATGCCCTCAGTTGATGAGTTTTTGCCCATAGAAGAAGTGGGCTTTGACTACGCGCCGATCCGTACAGACAAAAATTACGCTTTGGTACCCATCACGAATGGTTGTAATAACTTTTGCACGTTTTGCGTCGTGCCGATGACACGCGGTCGGGAGGTCAGCCGGGCCTTTGAAGACATCCTTCTTGAGTGTCACGGGCTTGCCCAACAAGGATACACCCATGTTACGTTAGTCGGTCAAAATGTTAATTCCTACGGCGCGGATTTGAAAAAGGATAAAAAAAGAAAAGTTACCTATGTGAAGCACTTAGGGAGACTTCGGATTCCCACGTTGTTTCCGAATCTTCTTGAGGAAGTCTGCAAGATTGAAGGATTAACACTTGTTGATTTTATCTCAAGCAATCCGTGGGATTTTTCTGATGAGCTCATTGAGGTGATTGCCAAAAACCCTAAAATTTCCCGACACATTCATTTGCCGGTGCAGTCGGGGGATGACGGGGTTTTGCGTCGTATGAACCGTTGGTATACGAGAGAGCAATACCTTGCTCTTATCTCAAAACTCAAATCTCAAATCTCAAACGTAACGATAAGTACAGATATTATCGTCGGGTTTCCGGGGGAAACGAAAGAACAGTTTGGAAATACGGTCAAACTTGCCAAAAAGGTTGGCTTCACCAAGGCTTATGTCTCGATGTATTCTGACCGGCCGATGACTGCCGCCCACAAAGTATATAAAGACAATGTTTCCCACACGGAGAAGAAACGCCGCTGGAAAATACTTGAGGAATTGATTAACAAGTCAAATCTTAAGGCGGGAACATACCAGTGATGATCCTATAGTCATACACAGTTCTCCTTTTTTTAGAGTATGAATAAGCTTTTAATGATCTGCGGTCCCACGGCGACGGGGAAAACCAAGCTCGCCATATCCCTCGCTAAGACATTCAATGGCGAGCTCGTGAGTGCTGACTCCCGGCAAGCGTACGAGGGACTTGACGGGCTTACCGGCAAAGATCGTTCCGATGAAGTGCCGATTTGGCTTTACGATGTTGTGGCGGTGCGCCAAGAGTTTAGTGTAGCTCATTTTATAACGCTCGCCCGACGCACAATTG
>MFJZ01000011.1:11242-12308 GCA_001781025.1 Candidatus Gottesmanbacteria bacterium RIFCSPLOWO2_01_FULL_49_10 | reverse complement strand
TTAAGCAAGGAGATCTTTTGGGGCTCTGCGGAAACACAGGGAACACGAGCGAGCCGCACATCCACTTTCATTTTCAAGACGGACCACGAATGCATACGGCAAAAGCACTACCTGCTCAATTTCAACGGATTACCGTAGACGGAGAAGTGAAAACGAAGTACGAGCCAATAAGAAAACAGATGGTATCAAATGTCTAAATGTGGTGGTCAAACACATCGGTACCGCCAGAACTATTGTTTTCGTCTTGCAATCTCGTAAGAGAGTGTCTTGCGAAGCTAAAGCCCCTCATCGTCTAAGCAGGCGTGGACGATGAGGGGAGCATACGTTTCTTCTGAAATGCCTTCAACGAATTTCTGATATCCCCGGCGCCCGGATTTTTGAAAATACCCAAGGATATCCTCCGAATGCACCCACGCTGTAGGGGTTAACCCAAGGTACTGAGGGTACGACGAGTAGTTGTAGTTTTGCAAGAGAGTGTCTTGCGAAGCTAGTGCTATAGGATTACGGTGGATGTAGCGGGTAAGGTGGAGGAGCTGCTCGTCGGTTGTCACAAGTACTGCTTTATATAGCCCTTGAAATAGTGGTCCGACGCGGCGGTACTTGCGGTTAAAGTACATGGAGTAGCGCACACCGAATGAGTTCATGAAGCGATCTATGGTTGTGGCTTCTGTTTGTTTTACGAGAAGATGAAAGTGGTTAGGCATGAGGCAGTAGGCGAGGAGAGTTATAGAATCCGCGAAGTTGTTGAGCCGCAGGAGTTTCAGCGTTTGATCTTTTTGCTTGGATGAACTCGTTGGATTGGCAAGAATAGCGCGCAGGGCAGCGTCGTCTTTGGGGAGAAGGTACGTTTTGAGGTAAGAGAGGAATACTGCGCGATCTTGATCGTCGATAAAAATGATGCGTTTCTCCACTCCTCGATTGTAGATGTGGTAGATGCCACGATCCACAAACTCTTTGACGGAGTTTTTCGCTGCCATGAAGAGAGCATACTACGGGAATTTACGTTTCACAAGACACTCTCTTGCACAGACAGAGAGTTCGCAAGAGAGTGTCTTATGAGGTGCTT
>MFJZ01000011.1:677-11222 GCA_001781025.1 Candidatus Gottesmanbacteria bacterium RIFCSPLOWO2_01_FULL_49_10 | reverse complement strand
CAAATATTGCCGTCGGGATCGTGGAAGTAGGCAACCGATTGTCCCCAGGGAGTAATTTTCTGGCCTTCAAATATAACAACACCTTTCTTTTTTAGATCCACGCAAGCGAGCGCCACGTCACCTACTTTGTAGGCGATGAGAAATCCGCCGGAGGGCTTCATGTATTCTCGCGGAAACATGGCGGTTGCCGCGTCTTTCTGAAAGATTGCAAGTTCAGTTCCTTCTAAAACAAAGTTTGCAAACCCTTCTTCTTTGTCTTTTATTTTCAACTCCAAGACATCCCGATAGAATGATAGGGATTTTTCAAAATCGTTGACGAGGAGGCAGATGGCGAAAAGTTTAGTGAACACAAGAGGTTACGTCTTCAATTTTTGAAACATCCGGTCAGCCACTGCTTTATATCCATCCATGCCGTGGTGGAACCAGTGGGCGACGCGGGTGACGGTTGCCGTAGACATCCCTAATTTTTCAGCTATCACGGTGTAGGATGTGCCCTGGGAAAGCATCTTGACTGCCTGCCATCGATTGGCAAATTCTTTGAGTTCCGCAATCGTGAGAAGATCGCGGAAGAATCTGGCTGCTTCATCCGGGGATTTGAGGCGAAGAATCGCTTCAAAAAGTTCTTTCATTGCTGGGATTGGGTAGGAGGATGAAGTGTCGGTCGGGGAGGGGTTAGTCTTTGAGTGTTTCATCGTAGTATCATGGTAATAGAATTACATCACCTCGGTCAACATCATAAAGCAGGGGTTACGGGGTTGGTGTGACGGTTGGTTTCTTGGTAGGGGTTAGGGTCGGCTTCTTTGTCGCAGTAGGAGAGGCACCCCCAGATGCTTCTCGTGTTTGGGTGGGTTGTGGCGACGCTGGTGGGCTCGTCGGTTGAGTGGTTGGTGCTCCGGTAATGTTTCCTGTCGAGAGAATCCTGTCCGCGCTTACGCGTTGTTCCTTTTTGGGTACGGGAGTGCCGATTATGTGGACCGTATCGCCTACGGTGATTTTCGAAAAACCTGATTTGGCGATTGCTTTTTTATCCTTGTCCCACCAAAATGCTTTGGTAGATTTCTCTATATCGACCACATAGGTCTGGTTAGTTACTGAGGCGACCGTCATAGTAAATTCTTCTCGATCGACACTCGTGACGAGCCCCCAGACGCGCGTCGGAATCGCATTTTGGATAAATACCACACTGCCTTTTAGAAGGTCAAGCGTCGTATCGTACACGCCGAAAACGACCACAGTGTCGCCTTTTTCTATATCATCGGAGGAGAGCACGGTCCGTTTGCCCTTGAGGTACTGGATAACCTTCATGTCGTCGGTCAGTTCTATCTTGACGTCTTTTGTTTTTGTTTCGACGGTAAACGTTGAAATTGAGGTGGACTTGACCGTGCCAAAAACTGCCCTGCGCTCTTGTTGTCGAAGCTGGGTGACCTTTGTGGCTAAACGCTCTTTGAGATCTTCAATTTTTTTCGTGGTGTCAGAGGACGTGGTGGATGCTTTATCCGGTATAAGTATTCCGGAAGGCGTGGGAGTGGGAGAAACTGCCGAAACGCTTCGAGTGACAAGCCCAAGGACAACCAAGCATGCGGTGACGAAAAATTTCCAATAGACTCGTTTCATAGGGTGTTAAAATTTCTCTTCGGTAAAATATACCGATAGCGACTGGGTCAGTTGTTTTTGGTCGCTATAGGCTGTGACGGTGATATCGTTTTTTCCTTCGGATACCGTGATTTTGCCGGCATATTTACCCTCACTGTCCGCGGTAGCGACGTCGTCGTCATTGGATCCTTGGATTACCACCGTGGCCCCGGGGACCGTTACGCCGGATACGACCACGTCTTTCGTCGGCTCAATAGCCTGATCAAGTGGAGCACTAACGACGAGCGTTAGCTCCTGTTTTTTTTGGTCCGGTGTGGGTGTCTGCTGGGTGGTGGTGCGACGGGAAAAGTTGATCTGCGGGAGTTTGATCTTTGTTATTGATGTGGCAAGTCCAGGTCCGAATATAAACAATACGGCGATCAAGAGGCCTAAGCCCAGACCAATGCCCGTTGCCAGTAGTGCGTCTTTATTCATAAGACTTAGGTTTGTATGTGCGGACAGGGAGGCAGATGCCCTTCGTAGTTGGAGATACCATAAGATAAGGGTGTTGCTTAGGATACGAGAATCTGATATAAAATGCAAGTATACTTGGTTGGGCTCTATGGAAATTACCTACATCGGTCATTCTTCATTTAAAATCAGAGGAAAACTGGTAACGATAGTCACGGATCCATTTGAGAGTCGTGTGGTTGGGTTGCCATTTCCCAAACACATCGCCGCAGACATCGTCACTGTTTCCCACGCACACGAAGATCACAATGCGACCCTTCAGATCGAAGGAACCCCATTTATCGTATCAGGGCCGGGCGAGTATGAGATAAAAGGCGTGGGAATTGTGGGCATTGGGGTTTTCCATGATGCCCAAGGAGGGGCAACGCGCGGCAGCAATACTATCTATCGGATAGAAGTAGACGGGATGAGCGTTGTACACCTGGGGGATTTGGGTCATGCACTTTCCGCCGATCTGGTAGAGAGCCTGGATGGCGTTGACATACTTCTGGTCCCTGTTGGTGGGCACTATACGATCGATGCTGCCGCCGCAGCGACCCTTGTCCACGAAATCGAGCCATCGATTGTTATCCCGATGCACTATCAGAGGGCAGGGCTCAATAGCGATATTTTTTCCGCTCTTTTGCCTGTCGCCGCTTTTCTGAAGGAGCTAGGAAAGGATGTTGCTCTCCCGCAGCCGAAATTAACGGTTACGAAAGATAAACTTCCCAGTGAGATGCAGGTAGTCGTACTTCAGTGAAGAGTGTAAAGCGCAGAGTGTAAAGTGAGAAATAAGCTGGTATCGCACTTTTTACCGTTTTCACTTTTCACGATACACTTTCCGCTTTACACTTGTTTTTATGCAGGATCCCAAAGTTCCCCCACATGATGCACAATCCGAGCAATCGGTGTTGGGTGCGATCCTTATTGATAAAGACGCGATGATAGATGTTGCAGAGTTTTTGCGCCCGGAACATTTTTATGCCGATGCCCACAGCGTTATCTACCAGGCGATGATTGCACTGTTTGAAGCCCATGAGCCGATTGACGTCGTGACGCTTACCGCAGCACTCAAAAAGGCAGGGACGTTGAAAATCGCAGGGAACCCGTCCTACATTGCAGAGCTTATGAACGTCGTTCCGACGAGCGCTCACGCTCAGCACTATGCCCGGATAATCGTTGAAAACTATACGAAGCGACGGCTCGTAGAAACCGCGGCCAAAGTGACCGAGCTTGCGTTTAAAGACGAGGGAAGTGCTCGCGAAATTCTGGATCAAGCGGAACAGGAAATTTTCGCAATTTCCCAACAGGCCACCAAGCGAGATTTTATTCCGATTAAAGACGCACTTGCGTCCTCGTTTGATCGACTCGATGAGCTTCATAAACAGGCTGGCGGACTTCGCGGTGTGCCGACCGGATTTTCCGACTTGGATTTTCGGCTTGCAGGCATGCAGGACTCGAACCTCCTCATCCTTGCCGCGCGTCCGGGGACCGGGAAGACGGCCATGGTTCTTAATATCGCCCAGCATATTGCAGTGCGTGAAAAGATGCCGGTCGGTATCTTTTCTCTTGAGATGAGTAAAGAAGAGCTCGTTGACCGACTTCTTGTGGCTCAGGCGGATATCGATGCATGGAAACTCAAAACCGGCAAGCTGACCGATGATGACTTTACCAAGTTATCAGAAGCCATGGGAGAGCTTGCAGAGGCCCCCATATTTATCGATGACACGCCGGGTCTCAACATATTGGAAATGCGCACCAAAGCCAGGCGTCTCCAGATCGAGCACGGGGTAAAGCTTCTCGTTGTCGATTATCTGCAACTAGCCGACTCGGGACGAAGATTTGACAACCGCGTGCAGGAAGTCTCGGTCATCTCCCAGTCGCTTAAGAATCTTGCCCGAGAACTTCGACTACCGGTCCTTGCCTGTTCACAGCTTTCCCGTGCAGTTGAGTCGCGCAGTACGAGGGTGCCGGAGCTTTCTGATCTGCGAGAATCCGGATCGATTGAACAGGATGCAGACGTCGTCATGTTTCTCTACCGTGAGGAGCAAGATCAAGCCAATTGGGGAGAGCAGATTCCAACGAAACTTCGAATAGCCAAACACAGAAACGGTCCGCTTGGGGAGATCGACCTTATCTTTATGGGTAACCGCATCCGCTTTTATAGTGTTGAGAAAAAGCACGCGGTTCCCGCGCCAAACTAGCGTTCCCCCCGGGCCTAGGATACAATAACGCCCAGATGGCGGAATTCCTGTCTGCCGGCAGCAGAGGTAGACCTGCCCGCCATTGCCAGAGTGCTGAAATTGGTATACAGGTTAGTCTCAAAAACTAATGGTCTTTACAGACCGTGTGGGTTCGAGTCCCACCTCTGGCACCAGCTTTATGAACTTTGATCATATCGCCCATACTGCTCTTAACGCTCTTGAGCTTTCCCGTGTCTCGTACGGTGATCTAAAGGTGGGGCAGTACCAAAAGGAGCACATCGCAACCAAAGATGGGGTTGTTGAGGCCATGGAAAGTAACGATTCCATGGGGTACGGCATCCGGGTCGTGAAAGACGGTCGGTGGGGATTTGCCGCAAGTAGCGATCTTTCAAGCGCGGGGATCCATGCGACAGTCAAAAAAGCGGTCGTCCTCGCCCGTGCGGCGGCCACGGTAAAAGCCGATCCTGTGATCCTTACCCAAGAGTCACCTCTGCGCGGTACATATAAAACTCCCTATGCAGAAGATCCGTTTACGGTTTCGATGGATGAAAAAGTCTCGTTCCTTCTTGCCGCTGACGAGTCTCAGCGTCGGGTGAAGCATCTGAAGATTTCTCAGGCATATTATACCGGGTGGAAGCAGGAAAAGCTGTTTGCATCCACGCAAGGACACTGGATTACCCAGACGCTCGTTGAATGTGGCGGCGGCATTGAAGCAACGGCAACCAATGCGAGCGACGTACAGAGCCGGTCGTTCCCAAATTCATTTCGAGGTCAGTTCGTTACCGGAGGCTTTGAAAACGTGCGTGGGATGAAGCTTATTGACAACGGACAGCGCATCGCCGAGGAGGCAGTGGCACTTCTTTCGGCAGATGAGTGTCCAGGGGGGAAACGGGACATAATCCTCGACGGCAATCAACTGGCTCTTCAGATTCACGAAAGCTGCGGGCACGCAACGGAGGGAGATAGGGCACTTGGATGGGAGGCCTCGTATGCAGGGACGACATTCCTGACTCCAGATAAACTCGGAATCTTTCGCTACGGCGCGCCAATCGTCAATTTGACCGCGGACGCGACCGTCCCCTTGGGCCTGGGCACCTTTGGATATGATGATGAAGGTGTCGCCGCCCAGAGGAGATACCTCGTCCGAAACGGCATATTTGTTGACTACCAAACGTCGCGCGAAGTTGCCTCTATACTGCAAAAAACCGTTCCGGGATATGATCGGTCAAGCGGCGGCACGGTTCGCTCGGAGGGTTGGGGACACTTGCCGATGATCAGAATGACGAACATTAACCTCGAACCAGGAGATAACGCTCAAAGCGGGAAAGCATGGAAACTTTCTGATCTTCTGGCCGATACCAAAAACGGGATCTTTTTTTCGACAAACAAAAGCTGGAGTATAGACGATAAGCGCCTCAACTTTCAATTCGGGACAGAGATTGCCTGGGAGATCAAAAATGGTAAGCGTGGTCGGATGCTGAAAAACGCGACCTACACCGGCATGACGCCCGTATTTTGGGGGAGTTGTGACGCTATCTGCGGCCGCGACCATTGGGTTGTGTGGGGAACTCCGAACTGCGGGAAGGGGCAGCCGTCACAGCTTATGCATACCGGGCACGGCGCCTCCCCCGCCCGGTTTCGGGGTGTCGATGTCGGGGTATTGAAACGGTAACAGGCAAAAGGGGTAATGCCAGAGTATGCTTGGAAAACAAAAGCTCAAGGCCATGACGGGATACGCGCTCAAAGAAGCCAAAAGGCTTGGTGTCGGAGAGGCGGAGGTAGTTATTTGGGGAGGGACGGAGGAGCTCACGCGTTTTGCCCAGAACCACATTCACCAATCAGTGTCTCTGACCGATACTCAGATTCACGTTCGGTGTATCCTCGGCCGTAAAATCGGTGTTGCCCGCGCCAACAGAACAGACCCCATTGGTATCCGGACGGCGGTCGCCCGCGCCAAAATGCTTGCGACTCTACAGCGAGAGGATCCGCACTTTCACTCGCTTCCGACCAGAAATACCTATAGACGGATATCGCGACCCCGTAAGGGCGATAAACACATCGGATCATCTGGGAGAGCACAGGCGATTGCAATCATCATACGCAATGCGCTTGAGCACGATCTGGTGGCAAGTGGTGCGTTTTCAGAAAGCGACAGTGAACTGGGGGTTGCGAATTCTCACGGCGTGTGGGCATATCACATCGGGGCAGCAGCATCACTTTCATCAATCGTTATGGGTGAGCGCGGGAGCGGATTTGCAAGTCAAAACACGAAGTTCGGCAGTGGGATAACGACGAATGAAGTATCCGACACCGCAATCTACAAAGCCACCCACGGGGAGTTCGTCGATGTTCCCGCAGGAGAGTATGAAGTCATTCTCGAGCCGCCGGCAGTTGCTGAGCTTCTCGACTTTTTCGGCTGGCTGGGGCCCAACGCACGCATCTACCACGAAGACGTCAGTTTCTACCAGGGAAATATCGGGAAACAACTCTTTGATTCATCGCTCACTATCGTCGATGACCCGTTTCAGGCTGCAGGCTATCCAATGGCTTTTGACTATGAAGGCACTCCCAAGAAAAAAATTACGCTTGTAAATCGTGGAGTCGCACAGAATGTCGTTTATGATTCCTATCACGGCCATAAGTACGGCAAGGAAAATACCGGTCACGCGCTCCTTGCGCCCAACACGTGGGGACCGATACCCACGCATATGGTCCTCCTACCCGGAAAACAAAACGTATCCGCTATGATCAAACGCGTGAAACGAGGGCTCCTCATAACGCGGTTTTGGTACACACGAGTCGTCCATCACAAAAAGCTCATCTTAACCGGTATGACACGAGATGGAACGTTTTTCATAGAACATGGCACCATTGTCGGTCGAGCTCGGAACCTACGGTATACCGAAAGCGTCCTTGAAGCATTGAAAGACATACGGGGAATCGGCAACGACCTTAGTCTCGAGGGTTCAGAGGGATCGCCAAGTCTCGTGCCGACGCTTCATCTGGGCAAATTTCGTTTTACCGGCGTCACGCAGCACGGCTAAAGATTATTGAGTTAGGAAGACAAGACAACCAAGAAAAAGGCGACCGTAACGACTTGGGTAGCAAGTCCCAGGGGTAATTGCGCCTTTGTGTGGAAGGTGTTTTCGAGTTTATAGATGTGATAGCAAAAGCGTTCCCAGATGCCCGCACGGGGAGCTGGCTCGTGTTTCTTCTGATGCGCAAAAAGTACATACCAAGGAGTTTCCAGCCAGTCAGGGAGAATAGACGCGACGATTGCGACGATCAACGTGAGTGTCGGTGCATGGCCGCCGAAAAGAAAGAACGAGAGACACATGCCGCCGATCGTCTCTGCTATGGCAAAGATTCCCGTAATGGTTTTGGGCCGCATGCGCCAGTTGGTCCCCACATCCCAATGGGGTATGCTGTCCATGATAAAATGTGAAGAGAAGCTGATGGCCGCGGCAGTAACGGGATCGGGAAATTTGGCGGCGATCGCTCCGGCCACAAGGGCGTGAGCAGTTGCAGTCATGCTTTCTATTGTATGATAAGACGACGCAGAACTCAAACACGTCCGTTGCATGAGGTATACTAGTACGTATGTATCCAATATTACTTACGATCGGCGCATTTCATCTGTATAGTTTTAGCGTATTCATTATTCTTGCCTGGGCACTCTATTCATTTCTTTTTTGGCGTTCCCTTCGTGCAGAAGGAGTGAGTGAGGAGCATATTTTCGATACGACCTTTTGGGCAACTGTAGGCGCATTTGTGGCTTCCCGGCTGGGATTTGTTGCATTTCACTGGGATATATTTTCTCCGACGCTCCTTAAAATTCCGGCAATTTGGGTCGCGCCGGGATTATCCTTCTACAGCTCGTTTCTTGCGGGCGTTGGGATTTCACTCGTGCTTGCGCGACGGTACAAAATGCGATTAGGGTGGCTCCTTGACGCATTTGCGGCAAGCATACCGCTCACTATTATTATCGGTAGCATCGCTTCGCTTTTGGATGGGAGTGAGGTGGGGGCGCCTGCCCATTTGCCATTTGCCATCCGCTATGTTGGTCACGAGGGACTGCGACATCCCTATCAACTCTACGTCATCTTGGCGATGGGACTATTGGGCATTGGCGTCGGGTACCTTGGTCGCCGCGCAAAAAAAGATCGTTGGGCGTATGGACTCGTCGGTATATGGTTTTTCCTTTTACTAAGTGCCCTTATGTTTGGCCTTGAATTTGTCAAAGAGAGTAATATATACTGGAAGTCTCTGAGCGTCAATCAGTGGGTTTTGATTGCGCTTTTTGGGCAAAGTTTTGGCGTGTACTACGTTCTCGGCGGAGGAAAAGAGCATATTCGAAACGGCATACACAGTATTGTCCGAGAGAGTCGCAATGCGTACCGTTTTATGAAGGAGCATGTGATTGGTGTGCAAAAACGATTGACTCAATCGCGATGACCCGGAAAATTATTTTATTTCTATGGATGGATACCCTATACACGTCCTTAGTGATATTCGGCGACACCTGGAAGAAGAAAAAAGCCGTGTTGCCGCAAGGATTACCGAGCTCGTTGCTCAGGATCCGTATGCTGATCCGGAGCGGGTAAATGATAATGCGGCGACAGATACGGAAGCGAATGAAGAATCAAGCCACGATCGATTCGCAGCACTCGTCTTACAGATGAAAAATCAGCTCTCCGATATTGATTCGGCGCTTGTTCGGATTGGTGAGGGTACCTATGGATTTTGTCGTTCCTGCGGGCAGATGATTGACACCGATCGACTGGCGGTACTGCCTGCGGCGACGCTTTGTTTTTCCTGCGAAAAGAAGAAGAATATTCGATGACCCTACCTTCCTTGGACATAAAGACTCTCTTTGAAGACCATGCGCTATTGGTCATACACAAACCTCCCGGTATCGTTGTCAATCGTGCCGCATCGGTGAAAGAGGAGACTGTAGAGGATTGGGTGGAGAAGAAGCTGTCAGCTGTCAGCTGTCAGCTGTCAGCTCAGAATAGTGATTTCTGTAGCAGGGCGGGCATTGTGCACCGGATAGACAAAGAGACATCGGGCATTCTCATTATTGCCAAGACCCCGGAAGCATTCGTAGAGCTCCAGCGACAATTTAAGGAACGCGCGGTAAAAAAGACGTATTTAGCGATCGTTCATGGAAAATTGGTGCCGGAAGAAGGGGAAATCCGTGTTCCGGTTGGCAGACTTCCATGGAATCCGGAGCGGTTCGGCGTTGTGCCTGGGGGGAAAGAAGCAGTCACGCGATACAAAGTAGTCAAAAGTCAAAAGTCAAAAGTCAAAAGTGAAGATATATCTCTTGTAGAGCTTTATCCGGAAACCGGTCGAACGCATCAGATCCGCGTGCATATGAAGTATATAAACCATCCTATTGTTGGTGATTATCTCTACGCGGGGCGAAAGGTAAGCCGCAGGGACCGGGCCGGGGATGCTCCGCGCGTCATGCTCCACGCATGGAAAGTAGAATTTGAGCATCCTGCCTCCGGTAAACATCTTGCAATCGAATCCCCGATACCGGATGATATGAACAGAATAATTCAAAATTAAAACTTTAAAATGTAAACTGGGGAAAAGTTTAAAGTTTAAAGTTTAAAGTTTAAAGTGACACCCCATAATCTTTCTCTCATCACCACATTCCTCCTCGTTTTTGCTACCGCAATCGGCGGGGGGACGATTGCCCGAGTACTCAAGCAACCGACGATTTTGGGGTACATCGCGGCCGGTGTCCTCATCGGTAATCTCGCTTCCGGCATCATTGACCACGTAACTCTACAGGGTATTGCAGAGATTGGGGTGACGCTTCTTCTTTTTACCCTGGGAGTGGAGTTTTCGTTTTTCAGGCTTCGGAAAGTTTTGCGCTCTGTTCTTTTTCCGGCCATCCTGCAAGTCCTCGTGAGCTTCATCGTGTTTCTTGTCCTTTCCATGGGATTGGGAATCGGTATACTCCCATCCCTGTTTATGGCAGCCGCGTTTTCGCTTTCATCTACCGCAGTTGTCGTCAAAATCCTTTCCGAGCGTGGTGAGCTTGAGACAGTGCCGGGCGAGGTGGCCACGGGCTGGCTGGTCGTCCAGGATATTGCCGTTATTCCTATCATGATTTTGTTGCCGACTATCGTGGCGGTGGTGCAAAAGCCGGATACCAGTGTCGTAAGTGCTGTGCTGTCGATTCTTTTGGGGATTCTTGTCGCGGGCTTGACCATCGGGATCGTATTACTCTTAGGCAAGCAAGGAA
>MFJZ01000011.1:0-645 GCA_001781025.1 Candidatus Gottesmanbacteria bacterium RIFCSPLOWO2_01_FULL_49_10 | reverse complement strand
GGGAGCCGGGAGATCCTCCTCCTGACAACTGTTGCGGTGGTGTTTCTTTCCGCCGTTGTCTTTTACGCGACCGGGCTTTCGGCGGCGTTGGGTGCGTTTATCGCGGGGCTCATTATCGCAGAAACGAGTCAGAATCATGCGATATTTGCCGAGATTCGGCCGCTTCGGGATTTATTTGCTGTCGTGTTTTTTGTGACATTGGGAATGACCGTACCTCTCTCGGTTGTCGCTGTATTTTTCCCCACGATTCTCATCCTTCTTATGGCTGTAGTGTTCATTAAATGGGTTGTCGTCTATGGACTCCTTCGATTCATGGGCTACCATCAAAAAACCGCGTTTCTCGTGGGACTCTCCCTCACCCAAGTGTCTGAGTTTGGGTTTGTGATTGCGGGCGTCGGTACCGGGTTTGGTGCGCTATCGGGAGATCAATACGCGATTCTCGTGGCCGTTACATTTGGCGCGCTTCTCGTGAGTACACCCATCCTTGCATCCGGCCATGGGGTGTATTACTGGTTTGCCAGAAACGTCGGCAGGGTGATCCCTAAGCTATTTCCCCAGCGTGATGAAGCAGCAACGAGCCACGGGGAGCAGTATCCCATGGAGGGTCACATCGTCATTTGTGGTTACGGTAGGGTAGGCAAGTAT
>MFJZ01000010.1:15006-16095 GCA_001781025.1 Candidatus Gottesmanbacteria bacterium RIFCSPLOWO2_01_FULL_49_10 | reverse complement strand
AGGGCAACTTTGTATTTTATCTCACCCATCATAGTACAGAGACTTATCTCTGACAAGGTTCACAATAATTTGACACTGGAAAAAACTGTGCTATACTAGCCTTTACAATTGAATATGGCGTTGAAGGAGAAAGCCCTGAGCTAGTCGAAGGGCCTCGAGCTCCTTTACCCTCAAGAAATTTCTTAAATTTTTGTAGGGCGAGCCAGGAATCGAAGAAATCTTTACCCTGAGCGTAGTCGAAGGGCCAAGGAAAGTAGATTCCAATAAATGAGCGAAACGCGCTCTTCCGTCAAGGCATGTCCTGAGTTTATCGAAGGGCTGATACGGAAGACTTTTTGTAGCGTTTCGGAAGAAGCGTGGCACCGCGGGCAAAATCCGTCGCTTCAGGGTTTTTTCGCCAATCGGCGAAGGGATTCTGAACCGGCGGATTTTTTGTTGCATAAAAAAATTTTCATTAAATATATAAGGAGAAAATATGTATAAACAACCAAATAAATCAAAAGACATTAATAAAAATAAAAAGAACAGTAAGACGTGTTTACTGCTCTATTCCGGCGGCGTGGATACATCGGTAAGCGTGTATCTCCTTAAGCATTATTACGGCTACAGAGTCTATACGTTTTCTGTGGACGTGTGTCAGGATATAACGTGGGCAAAAAATATGGCAAAAAAAGCCCTCACCATTGGAGCTACCAAAGCGTACGTCTATGACGGGAAACAAGAGTTTGCCAATACGTATCTTTCCTGCGTCATAAAGGCGAACGGTTATTATGACGATTATTACCCGATCGGCACGTCGATCGCCCGCCCATGGCAGGCAAAACTTGGTATTGATACAGCCAAGAAACTTCATGTGAATGCTATTGCGCATGGTAATAAAGGACGGGGAGCTGGAGCGTTCCAATTTAATATGGTGCTCAATTTTTTTGCACCAAAAAGTTTAAAACTCGAAGCGCCTATTACCGATTGGTGGCCATCCCGCTTAGATGAAATAGCGTTTGCCAAAAAACATGATATCCCGCTTCCTGTTGGCGCCAAAAACCCGTTTAGTTATGACGATAACATTATGTCCAATGCAATCAACTACGG
>MFJZ01000010.1:4114-14981 GCA_001781025.1 Candidatus Gottesmanbacteria bacterium RIFCSPLOWO2_01_FULL_49_10 | reverse complement strand
CCGGTAGAAAAAGCGCCGAATAAACCAGAATACATCGAATTAACCTTTTTACACGGACTTCCTGTAAAGATCAATAGTGAATCGATTGATCTTGCAGACTTGTTCTTGAAACTCAATACGATGGCCGGCCAGCATGGTATAGGACGGGTAGATATGCTTGAGAATGGCTTGTATGGTAATAAATTCAAATGGGTATACGAACTGCCAGCGGCAACGGCGATTATGTACGCGCATAAGGAATTAGAAAAGCTTGTATTGCCCAAAGAGACGCTTTGGTTTAAGCACACGGTTATTGATCCTAAATGGGCAAAGCTTGTGTACCACGCCCAAGTGTATAGTCCACTGGCTCAATCCCTTATGTCGTTTATCGATACGACACAAAAGTACGTGAATGGCACCATTACTCTAAAATTGTTCAAAGGTATGGTGACGGTTGTAAAACGGAAAGCGGTGGGGTCACTCGTGAATATTGACGCCACAAGCCTCAAGTTTCGCGAGGGGTTGGATGTAGTGCCCTATGGGTTTGAAGAATACAGCTTTGCCAGTGTGCATGCGGAAGTGTTTTCCAACCATCTAGGGAAGGCCGACGGTTCCATAAAGGAGTACGTATGAAGCTTACACCGATACATAAAATTCTTATTCACGAGGGCGTGGATGCTACTCATGTCGAAGAGGTAAAAGCGATGATGATGGGCGCCGGAGTGTTTACCGAGCCGATTGTTGTGGACAAACAGACGCTCATCGTGCTCGATGGTCACCATAGGCTCCAGAGTTGTAAAGAGCTAGGGGCTACAAAAATACCATGTATGCTCGTGGATTATCTTGGTAACGACACAATTACCGTGTATCCACGTCGAAAAAACATTCCGGTATCGAAAGAAAAAGTGGTTGCCATGGGGTTAAGCGACAAAACGTATCCTGTAAAAACGACGAAACATGTTATTCCACACAGGGAAACCGGATTATCCATTCAGCTCTCAGAACTTGGGATTCCATCGGATCAATCAGAGTCAACTGACGTGCCGTTTTGGAAAGACGCAAAAGATGCAACGCATGGAAGTATAGCGGTGAGTTATGCGGCCGGGGAAGATGTAATTCTGGACAAGCAATTTATTGCGTATGAATGCGAGGTTGACTTGGCGCACGTGTGTATGCTTGTAAAAACGCATCTTATTTCTCCTCAAATGGGCACATCTTTATTGGAAGGATTACGTTGGATACAGCGCCAGCATAAAAGGGGTGCATATGCTCTAAATCCTGCGCTTGAAGACGTACATAGCAATATCGAACAAACACTTATTTCCCGGCTAGGTATTGCAACAGGTGGCTATTTGCACTTAGGTATTGCCCGCAATGATCAAGTGTATGCGGATACGAGGATGTGGATGCGTGAGCATATATTGGGAATGTGTGATATGCTTCTTGTTTTGATTTCTGGATTGGTAGAAAAAGCTGCACTGCATACTAAAACCATCATGCCCGGATATACGCATTTACGCATTTCACAGCCTATTACTTTTGGTCACTGGTTAACCGCAAAGGCATACCACGTTATTGATGATATAAAAAATATTCTGAATATATTTGACATGGTTGATAAGTGCCCGCTTGGAATTTTTGAGATGGCCGGGACACATTTGCCGATTGACCGCCAGTACATCGCACGGTTATTGGGGTTTTCTGAGGCTACTTCCCACAGCCTGTATACCGCCAATCAGCGGGGAGAACAGGAGGCGAAATTGCTTCATGAACTGACCATTCTTGCCATGCACATCCGCCGGACAATGAATGAGCTAATACTATTTTCCAGTCATGAGTTTCAATTGATTACACTCGGCACAGCCTACACTACGGGTGGCACTGCTCAACCGAATTTAACGAATCCCGATACACTTGAGGTTGTTCGTGCGAATATGGCCCGTATTCATGCAGCATCTTTGGAAACCGTTATGATAATGGATTCACTCCCATCTGGTTTTAATCGTGATACACAAGTTACTAAAAAAATATTATTTGACTCAGTTGAATTAATGGAATCGACGTTGCCGGTCGTCACCGGAATACTTATGACCATTGAGCCAAACACAAAACGCATGGAAGAACTTGCGAATATCCATTTTTCCACTTCCCCTGATATAACTATTCAGCTATCCGTGTGTGGAAAGATAAGCTTCCGTGAAGCGTACCAGGTGGTAAAAACAATCATCAAGAAGGGCGTGATTTCATCATTTATAGAATTAACGCCCCAGATGGTGAATGATACAGCTATGGAAGTATTAAAAAAACCGATTGTCGTTACCCAAGAACAAATCAATGAGGTAGCCACTGCCCGCGCATGCGTGAATGCGCATACAAGCTTCGGTGGGCCCGCGCCAGGACAAGTCAAAAATATGATCAAAAAGATCAAAAAACAGCTTCGGATATTACAAGGAAATGTATTACACAAAAAACAGAAGCTTTCAGATTCTCACACTCTGCTCCGGCGGACCGTAAATAAAACGATAAAAACAGTCAAATAAAGGTCATATATGAACAAACATCATTTTCTTTCCATCACCGATTTCACAGTTCCTGTCATGGAACGAATTTTTGAGGAGGCCCATGAGCTCAAAAAGGAAGTAAAAGCCGGAAAGCTTCGTAAGATCCTATCAGGGAAAACGCTCATCATGATCTTTGAAAAGCCCAGTCTCAGAACTCGCCTTTCTTTTGAGATCAGCATGACGCAGCTTGGCGGGCACGCCATTTATCTCGCGCCTAGTGATATCGGGTTAGGGGTGCGTGAATCAGTCTCCGATGTGGCCAAGGCCGCTTCCCGCATGGGAGACATCATCATGGCCCGGACGTTCAAGCATGAAACGGTCGTAGAACTTGCCCGCCACTCACACGTGCCGGTCATCAATGGACTGTCGGATATGGAGCATCCCTGCCAGATCCTTGCGGATCTTCTAACCATCGCGGAGTATAAAGAAAAGCTTGCTGGTCTCAAGCTTGCCTTCGTGGGCGATGGGGAAAATAACGTCACGCATTCTCTTGCATTGGCCTCCGGTTTGTTGGGTATCCATTTTTCCGTGGCTTCTCCTAAGGGCTACGCGATGCTACCCCAAGTCGCACAAGCTGCGACGAAACTTGCGAAAACATCAGGTGGTTCTATGATTCAAGTCACAAATCCCGTCCGCGCGGTAACGGACGCAGATGTCGTATACACGGATACATGGATAAGCATGGGCGATGAAGCGGAAAAAACCAAACGCCTCCAGATTTTTGCACCGTATCAAGTAACCCAAAAGCTTATGAAGCATGCTAAACCGGACGCTATTTTTATGCATGATCTCCCTGCGTATCGGGGTAATGAGGTGGCGGCCGAGGTGATCGATGGAGCCCAATCCGTTGTATTTGACCAAGCGGAAAATCGACTACATGCACAAAAAGCGCTGGTGGTGTATCTTTTAGGAGTTGTATGACAGTAAGCAATCTCAATCTCTCCAGCTACGACCACGACTTTCTGCGGACGTGGGATAAATCAGTAGACCATCTCAAGGCGACGCTCGCTGTGGCACAAACCTTACGCGACCTTCATAAACAAGGCATATCACCCAAAGTGTTCAACACAGGTATCGCCGTTTCCATCTTCCGGGACAAATCCACGCGCACGAAGTATAGCTATGCCGCAGCAGCCAACCTCTTGGGACTTGAGATAGAAGACCTCGACGAAAAAAAGTCCCAGATCACCCACGGTGAGACGATTATGGAGACGGTCAATATGCTCTCCTTCCTTACCCGCACAATCGGCATCCGCGATGATATATTTCTTGGGGTAGGCCACCAGTATATGGTCGAGGTCGCGAGTGCCGCCGACTGGGGATACAAAAACAGCGTGCTGAACCAACGGCCAAGCGTCATCAATCTCCAGTGTGACGAAGATCATCCCACGCAGTCACTCTCGGACATGCTCCATCTCGTCAACTATTTCGGCGGGATAGAAAAACTGCGTGATAAAAAGCTAACTATGAGCTGGGCATACTCCCCTTCCTACGGCAAACCCATGTCTGTGCCGCAAGGCGTGATCGCGCTCATGACGCGCTTTGGGATGAATGTGACCCTCGCCTACCCTAAGGGCTACAACCTGATTCCGGAAATTGAAGCGTATGCCGGCCGGGAGGCAAAAAAAAGCGGCGGGGCATTCCGGATTATGAACAATATGGAAGAAGCATTTGACGGCGCGGACATCGTCTACCCCAAATCGTGGGCATCCTACGGTGTCATGAAAAAACGTACGGAACTGCTCAAGAAAAAAGACGACAAAGAACTTTTGGCGCTTGAAAAAGAAGCCCTTGCCCAAAACGCCAAATACAGTAGTTGGACGTGTACCCAACACTTAATGAGACGGACTAAGCACGGGAAAGCCCTCTACATGCACTGCCTGCCGGCGGATATAAGCGGAGTGAGCTGTAAGCAAGGAGAAGTTGAAGCTTCAGTTTTTGATGCATTTAAGAAGGAAACGTATGCCCAGGCCGGTTACAAGCCTTTCATCATCGCCGCAATGATCTTGCTCACCCAGTTTGGAGAAAAGACACCGGAAATCCTTTCTCGTATAGCAAAACGGAAGCTTCCTCTTGTTGCCGTCTAAGTATACCGATCTGCGATCTTGCTCGCGGCGTAACTTTCCGGTTTGATCTTCACGGCATACCCGCTCCCCCGGATCATACCCACAATCTCCGTAATCATCTCCCGCGTCTTGCCAAACTGCCCAATGTCCACATGAATCTCCACGTCATACTTGGTGACGCCGTCTTTATGAAGAAGTGCAAGAACGATCTCTGCCATGGCCAGGGACATCGTTTCCTCCTCATACATCCGCTGACGAAGAACATATTTTTTCTTGTTCACGACACGCTGCCAAAAGTAAATGCCGCCGTACCCGATCCGGTGGATGACGATCGTCGTCACAAAATCCACCCCCGAGCCATTATGTGGTTGGGAGTCGGTCCCGACGACCAGCTGATACTTCCGTTCTGGTTCTTCGGCGAGAAATAAAAGGATTCGCTCCCGTACCTGGGGAAGCTCGAGAGCGCCGTGCGTTGGACTGTGAAACATACGTCCCGTATGGTAGCAAAACAGCCGGGTATTGGCAAACAAAAACCCCGACATTTCTGTCAGGGTTTATTGTTTTACAAATCTACGCGTATCTATTAGTTTCGCGGTCGCTCTTCCCGTGGTCGTGCTTCGTTGACAACTAGCGCTCGTCCCTCAACGTCTTTGCCATTGAGTAATTCAATAGCCTTCTTCGTCTCTTCGTCGGTTGCCATTTCGACAAACCCGAAGCCTCGTGACCGGCCGGAATACTTATCCGAGATCACTTTGGCAGACGTGACGGTACCGGCTTGTGCAAATAATTGCCCAAGACCGTCGCTGTCCATGGTGTAGGGAAGATTCCCAACAAACAAATTGGTAGCCATAGTATTGGTTTCCTTTCTCCTTAGGTCTTGAAGGGGACACTACGATGCCTAAAGAGAAAGCCAGAAGTGTATCTTCGAAGCCCTCACAGGACGCGGTCTCGCACTTTGTTCCCAGGTCGAGAGTGAGTATACCACATAACGGCGTTCCCTTGCTACTCTAACACCTCTTCCTCGTCTACAGGTTCCTCACCCGCGGCATTTTGCGACGAGCTTGGACCGGGGGCGCTCGACACTTTCTCCCCGGGGAGCGGAGCAAACTTAAAGCTATCTGTTATGGTTTTATGGACACCTGTCCAGTAATCACTATCATCAAGCGTTGCTTCAACGCTAAAGACGATCGCCTCCGACACCGTGCCGACGATAAGCATGCGCTTGGGAGAAGTGAGCATGATTTTTTTAGCCGGTTGGGATGCAAGCACCGTATCGAGGACCGGGGCATCGGTAAATCTCGTTTCACTCCGCACCCAGGCGCTTACATTGGGGGCGGTAGTATCTTTCGCCCAAACGATAAGTCCTCCGGGGTGAGTTTTACTCATAAACTCAATATGTGCGTAATTTTCGTTATCCTCATCGTGCTTGTTGACCGACAACCCATCTGGGTATTGAAACACAAATCCGGCTTGATCGTTCCATGTCGTAAGCTTTTGCGTCGGCGCGGGAGTTGACGACGTAGTCTCTGTCGGTAACCCCGATGCCCCCGGCGTGGTCCGACGTACCTGCCAAAGGTATGCAATACTAAGCGTACTGCCGAGGATAATCCCGATGACGATGGGCCACGTATATTTATTCATAGTGATATTATCGCTAATAAGACTCCCCTGATGCAAGGAGTACACTCCTCCCGTTTCCCACGTATGACCTGTGATATACTTATTATATTATATGCTGTCCCGGAGTGTTTTTGTCGTCGGTCTTCTTGTATTTTTGTCCCTCGTCGGTCGCCCGGCTGAAGCGGCAAAGCTGCGCGTTCGAGGAAAAGTATCGTCTCTTGCTCCCGTAGGCATCTCCTACTCGAGCGCTAGGCTTTCCCGTCCAACACATAGCGTCCTTGTGACGTTTACAAACCTGGGAACAGTCAGTAAAGCAAGCTATACGTTAAGTTATACTGCAAATGGCATACCGCAGGGAGTTGTAGGAACACTTTCTCCAAGCGGCAGGTTAAGCGATACGCGCGACCTTTACTTCGGAACGTGCAGCAAGGGTGTCTGCACGCCCCATACCAACATTACGGATGCATCCCTCACCATCGCAACGACGCTCAAAAACGGTAGGATGAACACCAAGCGCTACATTATTAAGCCCAAGTGGTAGTGTAAGGACGGGGACCGACACCATTGACAAACGTCCGTAGCGTATTCATACAATGGGAGAAGATACCATTTTGTTATGAATTGGAAAATCCCGGTAATTTTACTTTTACTCTTTGGCCTCGTCGGCGCAACGGGCTACGCTCTATACGCGTATATTCTTGCACCGAACAAACAAGCTGCACAAACCGAAAAACAAAGCGCTCCGTCATCGTTTCAGAATCCGTTCGCAGAAAAACCCCAGTCCTCATTTAACGAAACGAGCGGGTCAGCGGAGGCATCAACCCCGATAAATCCATTTGCAGAACCTACTCCTACCCCGTATCAAAACCCGTTTTCGGTAACACCAACAGGATCAAGGGAGTATCAGAATCCATTTGAGGCACTGAGATAACTATACAAACTTTAAACTTAAAAATGAAAACTTTAAACTTCTTAAAACTCTTTGTTTTTCTTTTCGTATTTATCATCTTTAATTTTAAAGTTTTAAGTTTTAATGTACCCTCTGTCTCCGCCCAATCACTCCTGAGCTACCCGATCCCCGATCTGGGCTACTGCAGAGATGCAAAAGAGTGCTATTTGTATTGCGAGATTCCTGAAAACAAAGCTGCCTGTTGGTCGTATGGGAACTATGTCGTCGGCGAGAAGGTCTTAGGTCTGTCTACTCCTTCTGAGGATGAAAAGCGCGTGATGGAGGTAAAAGCAAAAAGCTTTGGCATCACCTTCCCGATTGCGGAACTCGGAAACTGTGCAAGCGCCCTCGAGTGTAAATCCTACTGCGACAGTAGTGACCATCAAGACGCCTGTATTGCGTTTGCCAAAAAGAAAGGATTCCATAAAGAGATCGAGCCTTCTCCTGAGGACGAAACCAAGAGAGAAGAACTGGTAAATCAGGCACAAACCGAACTCGGCTGCACATCGCTTGACAGCTGTCATACGTTGTGCGAGCAAAATCCCGTCAAATGCCAAGAGTTTGCTCGTCGCCACAGACCACAGCGAAAACCCGAAGAAGAAGCAGTTGACCCGGAAAAACAAGCGCTTATCGAAAAAGCAAAAACCGAGCTTGGCTGTGATTCCATGGAATCCTGTCGACAAAAATGCGAGGAAAACAAAGATGTGTGCATGGCATTTACGCGCAAATATCGACCAACAAGAGGACCATCCGACGCAACACGAGAGTCTTCCCGAGGCGGCACGCTGCGATCTCTCGCCCGACCGGGCGGCTGCACTGACGAGGAAAGCTGCCGAAACTACTGTGTACAACACCCCAATGAATGCCCGGGGTACCAAAAAACTCTCGAAATGAGAAACCAATTACCCAATACTGCATCGGGTACACCCGGATTTTTAGGACCCAGCGGATGTCGCAATGAACAAGAATGCCGACAGTGGTGCCAACAGTACCCAGAAAAATGCCCGGGGTTCCAAAAGGCACTCGAATACACCAAAGAAAATCAAAACCGCCTCCTGGAGCTCCGGAAAACTCAGGAAATGCAGAAAAACGAAATGATGAAAAATCGATATGAACTCGCTCCCACGGGATCTCTCAATAGTCAAAAAAACGTTGAATCTCGTGAAACTCCAAGAATGTATCAATATTCAAACAGTGGATCAGGGAAATCGCAACCGCCCACAACCCCGGAACCCACCCACGCAGAAGGACCATAACGCTTCCCATCCTTGAATTGATCGATCTGCTGTGTTACAAACGACATCATACCTTTGTAACGTATGACACAGAAGTCAACCCCATCATCTGACCGGAAAAAGAAACGGAAAAAAATTGCAGCTGCGCTTCTTCGGTTCCATAAAAACCTCAAACACACCTGTGGCCAATTCGTAAAAGCAAACGAATGGTACGGGTACCTGAAAAACCATCTTGAACCGATCCTCAATGAGTATGGTGACGATATGCCACCGGAAACCTTGAAAAAGATCAAAAAAGCGCTCAAACTGACCGATGAATCCAAGGAGGGCATCGACCAGGCGTGTCAAGCGCTTAAGGGAGATATCGCAAGCCTCGCAAAACAATTCGCGGGTCGAGGATTGCTCGGGAACACCATCTTGGGCACATTTCTCATTGGCACACTTGCTCTCGGTGGACTCGTGGCCTACCTCAAACTCGCGGCGGTCACCCTGACCCTCACCAACAACGGTTGTGATACGATGACCCTCTCCGGCAATATCCCGATCAACCTCCCTGGCCTCTCCATCCCACCGGACCCCATCAGGAACGGAGAATCGGCGACCCTCACGGTTCCACCGCTTCGGGCAACGATAGACGGAACTACGCGGGACGGCATCACGGTAACAACATTTGGCTTTACTCTCCGATTCGCCGTAGATCCTGAAATCCGCGTCGTACTGGACGGCGCGTCGCTCAATGGAAAACGCACCGCAGTCAATCTGGGTGAAGTACCCACGCACACAGCAGTTATCTCATGTAATTAGCTTCGCAAGGCCAGGCCTTGCGAAGCCAATTTATATCAATTTATAGCCAGAGCTATCAATTTATATATCAATTTATGGAAAATACCCCTGAATCTAAAGAGGCACCAGAGTACTTACTTCATGCGCAAAAAGCTGGACTACCACCAGAACAGATTGCTGCTATGGGAGATCACGCCGGTCATTCGACACTGAAAGAAGCGCTAGAACACGAAGGAGGCGTTCTTAGGGCCCTCTTTGATTCAATTACATCCATTTTATCCGGAGACGCTGGGGATAATTCTGCTGGGACGAATACATAAAATAAAAAACCCTTTTATATTCTCGAGTAAAGAAGCGATACCACCTCAAGTACGGCGACCACACCGATCAATGCGCTCCATACACTTACCCGTTGCAAAAGGGTATGGAACAAAACAAGCCATACAATGATGTAGACCGTACGGTGGAGCCGCTTCCACCAGGGACCCAAGCGCTTGACACTTGTGTCGTTGGACGTCACAAAGAGGAAAAAAAGAAGTGAGAGCGCAAACGTACCGAAAAACTCAAAGAGTGGCGCTGCCGAGAGCGGGTACTGGCCAAGTGCAATCCGCGCCACCCACCGCACGAGCATCCCGTGGGTGAATGCCAGGAGAAATGTCGTAATCCCCAGTTGTCTGCGGTAGAACGTAATAACCCGTGTGACTTTAATCTGAATCCCAAAGCGTCCGAGTATTCCCGGAACGAGAACAGCCGCAAGGATCGTCACCGCCGCTCTCCCGCTCCACACGCCAAGCCCATACATCTGCCCACTCCACGGGAGATCCCCAACCAATGCAATGCTTCCTACGAGAAGTGTCAAAATGAAAACGGCGTACACTGCAAAAAACATGTGGTACACGAGCGTCTTTGCCCGTGCAGCAACCCTAAATACGCGCTCCCTAAGTGCCTCTCGCATATCCCTCCATCTCCTATTGTACACGAGACGCCGTCTGCTCCCGGCGAAACGACGTCATAAAAAACAGCCAGGAGGCTCCCACGATCAGTGAGGAGATAATGATGGGCGCCTCGGGACTAATTTGTGAGGCAACCAAACCCGAAAGGATGGGCGGGACAGCTTGGGCAATCGCCTGAACGCTTGCGTTAATCCCCATCATTTCTCCCTGGATCGATGAATCGGCAGATCGACTGATAAGGCTTACCATATTTGCCTGTGTGAGGCCGTTGTTGATAGCAAAAAACGGAGTCACCACGAGGAGCCCCCACCATGCACTCGGGAGAAAGAAGCAAAACGTCGCAATAGCGCATCCCAACAATGTTACTCGGAGAACCAATGCTTCAGGGAAACGCTTTGATATGGCGCGGGTGACGACGGCCTGCGTGATAACCACCCAGAGACCGATGTAGGCAAAATAGTCGCCGATATTCCCTTGCGTAAAGGAAAACTTGCGAATAAGGTAGACGCTAAAAAATGTAAACAAAAACGATAACCCCCCCTGGAATAGAAGTGACGTGATGAAAAGCGTATGTATGCCCCGCGTGGTAAATGCACGATAGATGTTATGGACCGACTGCCCCCACCGGATGACAAATCGCTCCTCTACCCGTGCGCGTGTTTCAGGAAAAAAGAGGAGAACGGAGAGAACATTGAGAAAGCTCAAAACCGCGGCAAACCAA
>MFJZ01000010.1:2932-4093 GCA_001781025.1 Candidatus Gottesmanbacteria bacterium RIFCSPLOWO2_01_FULL_49_10 | reverse complement strand
ACCCGAATCCGAAGACTGCACCGATAAGCCCAAACGCTTTCGCCCGCTCCTCCGGCTTGGTTATGTCAGCGACGGCGGCCTGAGCCACGGCGATATTCCCACCCGTGATCCCGTCCACCATCCGCGAGAAAAAAAGAAGCGGGATATTGTGGGTGATGATGCCTATAGCAAACACGAGGTAGGAAACAAACGTCCCCGCAAGCGAAACTGCCAGAATCCTCCTCCTGCCGTAAATGTCCGACAGCTGCCCCAAGATGGGTGCCGAGGGAAACATCATGAGTGGATAAACGGCGGTCAAAAATCCGAGAATAACAAACCCTCCTCGCACGTCCATTCCCCCCGACAGGAGATAGTAACGCGACCGCGGATCAGCAAGAAGGAGTGGAATAACCGGAATGAGGATACCGACACCCAGCATATCCACAAATATCGTAAATAGGATGACGAGCAATGATTTTTTTGCCTTGAGTTTTTCCATACGAAGAAGGTAAGCGTATCACCAAAAACAAGGTATGTAAATTACAAAAATGTGAAGCTAGGTGGAAGCACGAGGCGCGAGATCCACCTCGACACGGACATCGACAAGGCTTTTGTATACCGGATGACCTCTCGAGTCAATCACATAGACGTGTTGAGGTATGATCCGAAATAATCGTCTCGGCGAGGTGCCGGAGTAATCAGAAACTCCTTTCGGTTGCCGATCCACAATCAGCGGGTGTGTACGGCGGTAAAAAATCTCAAGCGCTCCGGGTAGCTCCTCTATGGAAATCTCTGCAACTTTTGCTTCCATATACACAGCGTTACCAGATTTAAGTTTCGTGTTTGAATCAAAAATACTTACTGAAATCCGAGGGTTTACCTGCCAATTTTGCACGTGGAGAGAATCTATGGCCGAAGTCACGTACAGAGCATACTCGCTGTCGTAGTGAAAAAAGAGCGGCGTCGACCACGGCTGGCCATCCGCATCCACCGTGGCTACGGTGCAGTAAATATTCCTATCGATAATCTCTTGTGCCAACGTTACGTTTTTATCCGTCATATCTTTTTAGAGCGCTACTCTTCCCGCTTCGGTTCTGACATGACTAATGCCCTGTGCATAGAGGCTCTATTATACCCATCTTACTCCGGTTTGCAGCCCGCCAGGGCGAAAAAGCGGATTAG
>MFJZ01000010.1:0-2864 GCA_001781025.1 Candidatus Gottesmanbacteria bacterium RIFCSPLOWO2_01_FULL_49_10 | reverse complement strand
AACCTCGCTCTCGGGATTGATGCGATCTATTGACGGATAAAAGACAAAAATGATAGGCTAATAATATATGAGGCGCCCAAGGCAAGGTGGAGAAATCGGATCTGTAGTTGTTCTTCTTGTCATTGGCGTTATCGCACTCTCCCTTTTAGGAAGCTTCTATGTCTACGTCAAAAAGTCTTCACAAAAAACTCAAGAAGCGCCGTTCAATGCACAGAGCAACAATAGCGAGATGGACTCCAATAAACCCCAAGAGTCAAAAAACACTGCTGAGTCCCTTCCTTCCCAACAACCAGGGCCTTCAATAGGCGCCTCAACTCTTGATAGCGACGTCGATCTTATTGATAACAAGCTTAAACAACTCGATAGTGACAGTAGCAACGTGGATAGCGGCCTCAACGATACGCCTATTCCACAGGAACCCTAAAAATATGACACATCAAATAGCAAAACGAGTAGGAGTCATCATGACAGCCACGACTTGGGCGCTTCTCCTAACTTGCGCGAGTCCGGTATTTGCCGAGACTTCATCCACGCAAACGCCGACCGTGTCCACCAAAAAACAAGAAAAACAAGAGCAGAATACCGATCGCGCCAAAACCAAAGCTGTCGCGGAGATAAACCGGCGTATTACGTCGCTTAATGGGCTTATCGCTCTTATCGGCGCCATGAAGCACCTCTCCGAAAGCGACAAGAATGCCCTCATCGCCGACGCGCAGGCGCAAATCACAAACCTTGCGAGTCTCAAAACAAAAATCCAGGCAGATACGGATCCTGCGACACTAAGAACCGATCGCCAATCAATTTTTACACAGTACCGCATCTATCTTCTGTTCCTTCCGAAAACGAGAATTCTCGCCGCTGCCGACCGGATGGGGGAAATCGTCGATCTTATGACGCAAACTGCCGCCAAACTCCAAACAGCCATCGACGCAGCAAAAACTGCCGGAAAGGATGTCGCGTCACTTCAGGCTGCACTCACCAGTGCTCAAGCAAAAATCGAGGATGCCAAATTGGCATATACCAACGCAGAAAACGCCGTCAAGACACTCGTGCCCGATGGAGGGGATGAGGGCAAAGCCCAAAGCAACAAAGCTGCGCTACAAAATGCACACACTATGATAAAAACCGGCGCCCAGGATCTCAAAACCGCAAGCCAGAACTTTAAAACAATCAGGGAGGGCCTTCGATCCCTCGGCTTGAAACCGACACCAAAACCGACGACTACCCCCTAACGTAGCCCTTCCCTTGCAGATCACTTTCCTGCGCAGACCTTACAGTCATTTTTGTGAGTGGTAACAACGTACACCGTTGCCGCTCCGACCAGGACGTACACGAGTGCCTCCAAAGCCGGCACGGAACCCAATACCGCGTTCACGAGATTAAATTTAAAAAGTCCCTCGAGCCCCCAATTGAGACCGCCAACCCACAGGAGCATATAGGAAGCCATATGTAATGCTTTCATAGTGTATTCACCTCCTTCTTAAGGAAAGAATATCCTCTATCACATAGTTGTATGTCATCATACACACGAAGTCAAACGCACGGTCGAGAGAGTCATCCCTGACTAAGTCAGGATAGACTCCAAAACTTGCGATACATAAAGGTATATGAGAGAATAAATTCCTCTCGGCATGATTCAAACACTCGAACCCCGTGAGCAACCCAACGTTGCCCAGAAATTTCCTCACGTTATACTTTTTGTGCTTTTTTTGAATCTCTTCTTTTACCGCGCGCTTGGCTCGTTTGCCTTCTCTCTCTGGATTCTGGGCGTGTTTGTATTTCTCGTGAGTATCTTTTTTGAAAATAACAATACCTCTCCCCAACGCAAAACCATCGCTCTCTCTTTTGGGACACTCATCGCGCTCGCCACGCTCATCCTTGTTCGATCACAATGGGTTGTTGCGATTGTCCTGGGAGGGTCTTCTCTGGCGATAACAGCGCTCTACGTCTATATGGCCGCACGCCGAGTGCCCTCTGTTCGTAGTCTGTCTGAATTCCTTTGGGCTCCACTGTCTCTGGCAATAACGTATCTGCGAAGTACGATGCGAACCATTGGGTATCTTCATGGTGCTGGGAGCGTACAAAGCACCAAAGCACCTAACTCCTGGATAGACCGTTTGGCATCATATCGACCACTCGGCATGGGGATCATTATCGGAATTCCCATAGGACCATACTCGTGGTTCTCCTTCTCCGGGCTGACCCGATATTCTCCTACACCGTCACGCACCTCTTCCGCATAAAAATCCCGGACCAACTCGTAGGAAGGCTTATCCTTTCTGGTATAGCGACCGCGATCATGCTCCCTTTCATCTTCTTTCAAAAGCCAGAGCAACACGCCCGAATAATGCATCTTTCAAAACTCATCGCCTACCCGCAGGAAGTACGGGTCGTTCTGACCCTTGTTGCCATGGTTATGGGTGCATTTCTTCTCATCCAATGGCCGTATGTTTTTGCGTCCGTTGCGTTTGAAACCGACTTGTCTCGATTCGGCGTTGCGACCTACTCGGAGTACGTCCGGAGGGGGTTCATAGAACTTATTCTTATCGCCGGAATTCTCTATAGCCTCCTGTGGGCCGGACTCGTAAGTCTTCGCCAGGGGGTGGAAGGTCACAATCGCATCCTGGGCATCCTCCAGGCAATAGTATTTGTCCAACTGGGCGTGTTTGTTACCTCCATCTTTCGACGAATTTGGCTCTATCAGAGCTATCATGGTTGGAGCATCGTCCGGGTTTACGGCGCACTCTTCCTTATCTGGCTCACCGGAATGATCGTCCTCTTGGCCCTGCGGCATTATTGGAACAGGCGGTGGGTGAAAGGTGAAACACTCTTCACCTTTGGCATGATCATAGTCTTCGGTTTAT
>MFJZ01000009.1:12766-17894 GCA_001781025.1 Candidatus Gottesmanbacteria bacterium RIFCSPLOWO2_01_FULL_49_10 | reverse complement strand
CGCATGTTTCAGAGATGTAATGATGTGTATATTCATTTAGTGACCGTTCAAAACACCTACAACGCTTGGATCAAGATTATGTTTTATTTTATCGATGCGTTTGCAAATAGAGCAATTTTTTCGTTTGTTCATACGGAGTGTTTTGTAAACGGCATGGTTTTTTTAAGTATAGCGCAAAGTTGGCTTAGGATATGTATTGCGTGGGTGAAGTATAATAGGGGCGCCCATAAATCTCTATGAAACCCACGCCGCACACGTTTCTTCCTGATGAAGACCTCTCCGAGGTGCAGGCATCACTCACCATGCAAACGTATGACCGGTTTGCCCGCGAGTACGCCGACCAGTGGGAGTGGAATCCTATCACCATCCGGGAGGTAGAGAAATATAATATCCGCCCCTTCGTTCAGTACGCCAAGCCCGGCGGCACCATCTTAGTTGCTGAGTGCCAGAGCGGTAGGGATTACCAGGCGCTTACCGAGAAGGGTTTTCGTTGTCTGGGGGTAGGGTTTTCCTACGGGCTTTTGGTCGAGGCTGTCCGACGAGTGCCGGGTGGACTCTTCATTCGCCAAGATATTAGGTCGCTTCCCTTCATGCCGGAGAGCTTTGACGGAATTTACGCCGATGCCATGATTATGGTACCCAAGCGGGATATGGGAGCGCTCCTCAAAGACTACCACATTTTTTTGCGGGCTGGCGGCATCCTCTATCTGTCGCTCAAGCTCGGTCAGGAAAATGTTCTCCTTCTTGGCGACCTTGGGGGGCCGCGCTACTCTACTTTGTATCGGGAACAAGAGATTAAAACGATGGTCGAGAAGAGCGGATTTACCTTGGTGTGGCAGGCAGTGAGTCCAAATACGGACCCCACGCTTCCCCAGTGGTTTAGCCTCATCGCAAAAAAGCTTTAGGTAGACCGCCCCGCAAGGGGCTTTTTTATGACTATTTACGTTACTGCCTCAACCATTGGTACATCAGGGGACGTATCTACCCGTCGGATCGTGTCGCACCTTGAACGCCTAGGACATACCGTGTACCAGAGGATTCTGTCCGAGCACTTGCCCGATGTGGGCAATATGACGAGTCGCGAGATAAAGGAGTGGTACACCCAATGGGTACGCTATGTCTCTACTGCTGACCTTGCGGTTGTTGAGGGATCCTACCCTTCAAGCATCCACATCGGTTTTGAGATTGGGGCCATAGCCACGCGCAGTAAACCCATTATTCTCCTTTATGAGGAGGGCCGTGATCCGGTGTTCATTAATGCGCTCCACTATAGTCGCCTCATCAGATCAGGGTACACGAAAGAAACACTGGATGAGGCCCTGGATTGGTGCTTGGGTGAACTTGAGCACACGATAAACCGACGGTTTACCTTTTACGTCTCGCCGGAGATCGATGAATACTTGACGGAGATTGTGGAAAAGGATGATACAAGCCGTTCAGAGTACATCCGGGGGCTTATTGAGCGGGATAGGATAAAGCGGCGTCAATAGCAAGTCGTCAACGTGCGATGGTAGGGCTTGGCGGATTGCGGTGTTGTTGTGGCATGGAGCCAGAGGGCATTATCGACAACAACTGCCGGAATCCCAAGATTCTGGGCGACCAGCTCCGCGGCCCAGATGGTGGCGGCACGAATTTCCACTTCTTCGCGGCTTCCCTGAGGGATGAGTTTCATGCTGTCCACGCGGCGTTCCAGGGGCTTCGTGTAGTGTATTGCCCCCAAGCGGCGCAGAAGCTGCGGAAGTTTATAGTCGGCAAATGCGGTGAGCGCCGAAAGGTTTTGAATCCGTTGACGAGGGAGAAGCGATAGGTCATAGACGCAGATCTGCGCGCGTTTATAAAATGTAATGCGTCTGCCGTCAATCGTTACTGAGTCCTCAAAGGAAGGAAAGTTCGTAACAATCGACCGTGCAAGCTTAGCTGCATCACGACCCACGCTGTCGATAAAGCGGTCCACGGATCCCAGACAAGTTTGGGAGAGGATTTCCCCTCCCGATTTCAAAAATTGTTGGCGTTTGGCAAGAAGCGGGATGGGGGTCTCTCCAGCGCCACGGAAGATGTGTCGGGTATCCTCTCGGGTGAGTCGGGCAAGAAACGCCGTGTCCAAGATCGGGATGCCTTCGGCAAGAGCCCGTTCGAAGACAGCCGCAAGCGCATACCAGCCGTTTTGCCGAATCCCCACCGGGTACTCTACTTCCCACCTTGGTTTCCCCTTCGGGGCCCAGAAGCAAAAATTGACGACGTCTTGGAGGAAAACAAGTTGCGGCCCGATTTGCCGACTGCCGAACTGGGTTTGGGTAAGTAGGTTTTTGTTTTGTATCTTTGCTCGGACCAGTGCTGCCGTTCGGGTAATCCCTGCAGGATCAAGGTGAACGAAGTTTGCCCGTCCGAGGATCCATGCGGTGCTTGCCCGGACGCCCAGCGGATCAGGGACTTCTTCCAAGCGCCTGGCGATATGTGTATCCAGGTTAGTCACCATGGGTCGTATCATACCACCGAGATCATACGTAGGTCGCATACATACACAGTACACATTGCGCATACCCCTTAAGTCTTTGTATTGTTTTGCTGCATCAAGTTTCACTCACTGGTATGCCAAGCGCACGACCACCTATCTGGGCCAAGCAGATCCGTCACTATCTTCGGATGCATGGAGTGTATACGCATCCCTCCCCGAGCCTTGCGCAGGAGATTTTTCGGGAACACATAGACAATTACTTCCAGGGATTTATCACGACCGCATTTTTCACCTCGCTTGCCGACGAGTTTTTGTATCAGTTTTTTAAGCATCCGGATGGCGTTCTTGACTGCGGATTTGTGAACGCTCTTTTGGCTGCATCTGCGCTTTCGTCTGTTTCGACGAACTATGCATACAGAAAAAAACTTGAGACCCTCCGCCAGTTTTCCTCTCACCCCTTGATCCACCCTGGTTGACAAGGTATACTCATACTCACTATGCCCAAGCGCGTCTATCAGCCGAAGAAAAAGAAACGTGTGCGAAAGCACGGGTTCCGGCAACGGATGCGCTCAGTCGGCGGGAGGAAAGTTTTGAAGCGCAGGAGACGCGTTGGTCGCAGGCGACTGACGGTATAGGGCCGACACACCAAGACAAGCAATTCGTAGTATTATTGGAGCATGCTTCCCAAACCCCACAGGCTCCCCTCTTTTGAAATCCGATCAGTCCTTCGCTACGGGAAACGTGTAGCGACCAGAGAGCTACAGTTCGTGTACCGAATCAATAGTACTCCCCTTTCCCGGTTTGCTTTCATCGTGTCGACTGGTATAGACAAACGGGCAACTGCACGAAACCGGATGCGTAGACTTGTTCGGGAGTCGGTTCACCATGTCCTTGGGTCAATCAAGCCTGGTTGGGACGGGGTGATGGTCGTAAGAAAGATATTGCCACCTGAGTTTTCATCAGTGGATGGGATGGTGCAAGAGCTTCTTCGTCGGGCAGGGCTCCTTGACGCCTCATGATTTGTTGTCGCTGGGCAAGGAGAACTGCATACAATATTCAATAATTTCCTCCTTCAGCACGTTGAGATATTTTTCATCTTTTTTATGCACGATGCCATCGTACATCCACCCAGCTATGTGATCCATGTCTTTTTCTTTCATACCTCGTGTGGTGATTGCAGGAGTACCTAGTCGAATCCCGCTTGGATCATAGGGTTTTCTTGAGTCGTTCGGAATCATGTTTTTATTGAGGGTTAAGCCCAGCGAGTCATAGAGCTTTTCTGCCTCCCCACCGCTGACGTTAAAGGAAGTTATCATATCAACAAGGAGCAAGTGATTGTCTGTCCCATTGGTAACTAATTTAAAGCCTTTCTCCATGAGCTTCTTTGCGAGCCTCTTTGCATTTTTGACTACCTGCGATGCGTATATTCTAAATTCCGGTTGAAGTGCTTCACTAAAGGCTACTGCTTTTGCTAATATTACGTTTATATGGGGTCCTCCCTGAATCCCCGGGAAGACACTTCGATCAATAAGAGTAGGCAAGTTTTCAATTTTCTTGTCGATCGGTTTTAAGGGGTTGGACACTATACCATTTGAAAGAATGAGTCCTCCCCGAGGTCCGCGAAGAGTTTTATGCGTCGTTGAGGTACATATATGAAACCCAGCGTCAAAAGGATTTTTTAATGCCTTGCCGGCGATGAGTCCTGCAATGTGAGCAATATCTGCTATGGTAACCGCACCGACCTCCTTTGCGATATCCACAAATTTTTTGTAATCGAGCTCACGAGGATATGCAGAAAACCCTGCCAAAATCATTTTTGGTTTATGTTTTATCGCAAGATCGTATAGGTGTTCATAGTCAATCTCTCCCGTTTCAATATTTTTAATACCGTATCTTATAAAATTGAACACCTTCGCAGCAGCGGTTCGTGGATCGCCATGAGTTAAATGACCCCCGTGGGACAATTCCATACCAATGATAGTATCCCCTGGCTCCATCCAGGCAAAATATGTCGCTAAGTTAGCCGGTGCTCCAGAATACGGTTGCACGTTTGCATGGTCACAGTGAAATATCTTTTTTGCTCTCCCTATGGCTATTTTTTCCACTGCGTCTGTGTTCACTTGGCCCCCATAGTATCGCTTTCCGGGATAGCCCTCCGAATACTTGTTTGTGAATACGGTGCCAAGCGCTTCTAACACTGCCCGGCTTACGTAATTCTCCGACGGGATAAGTTCTAAACCCGTTCTTTGCCGGGTTTCTTCTGCCTTGACTAATGCTGCTAATCGGGGGTCATTTTTTTTGATAGATGAGATGTTCATGGAGTGATGGTACGTTGATCGTCAACACATGATACCATAGAGAGGTGTTTTTTGGGAAGTCACTTTTACTCTCATTGATCCGTTTCTATCAACGATATCTTTCCCCTGACACGGGAGTATTAAAATTTCTCTATTTGACGGACAAGGCCTGTCGATACTCTCCTACCTGTAGTGAGTACACGTATCAGGCGATAGCGCGCTATGGTATAATCTACGGATTGTACTTAGGGGTTAAACGGATCATCCGATGCCACCCGTGGTCGAAGGGTGGGCTTGATCCGATACCGGAAACTTTAAACTTTAAACTTTAAAATTGTTTAAAAAAGTTTACAGTTTACAGTTTTAATTTTACTGT
>MFJZ01000009.1:12037-12647 GCA_001781025.1 Candidatus Gottesmanbacteria bacterium RIFCSPLOWO2_01_FULL_49_10 | reverse complement strand
TGCAGGCACAGCTTAAAAGTGCGCGCAAGATGGCCCAGCTCAAGCCCCACCTGGACGCGCTCTCCCAAAAGCACAAGGATGACAAAACCAAACTCCAAAAAGCGCAAATGGATCTTTATAAACAGCACAACATTAACCCTGCCGCCGGGTGTCTGCCACTTCTGGTTCAGATGCCAGTGTTGATTGCCCTCTATAATGTGTTTTATCAGGTCCTCAATAACGGGAATGTTGAAAAGCTTCTCCAAGACATAAACGCCATCCTCTACTCCCCCAGCCTGCACATGAACTCCCTCGATATAACATTTTTTGGCATAAATCTCGGGGTGAAACCCGGGCAATGGCAGACCCATGGGTGGTGGCTCCTCGCAATTCCGGTTATCACCGCGCTTCTCCAATGGTGGCAGACAAAGCTCATGCAGCCGGCATCAGCTGGAAATCCCAAATCCCAAATCTCAATGACCAACTCCCCTCTCGCCAAAGCTTCGGAGGGCAAGCAGGAAGAGAAGCCGCAGGATACGGCCGCGGAGATGCAGAAACAAATGGCGATGATCACACCCGTTATGTTTGGATTTTTTGCCTTTCAATTTCCACTCGGTCTCTCCCTTTACTG
>MFJZ01000009.1:0-12016 GCA_001781025.1 Candidatus Gottesmanbacteria bacterium RIFCSPLOWO2_01_FULL_49_10 | reverse complement strand
AAGCTCAAAGCGCAAAACGCAAATCTCAAAACTAATGTATAACCTAAAATCTGTAAGGAGTTATTAGTTTTTAACTTTACGTTGTGGTTTTGAGTTTTGAATTTTGAGCTTTGCGCTATATATGGAACATATCGAAAAAGTCAAAGAAATAACGGAAGATGTATTGAAGAGGCTGGAAGTCGCGGGTGTCGTTACGGTGGACATGGATGAGACCGGGGCGTACCGAGTCCATATCGAAACAGAAGAGACAGGGCTCCTGATCGGATTTCATGGGAGAACCATGGAAAGCCTTCAGGTCGTGTTGGGAATCCTCATTTCCAAAAAACTGGAGAGTTGGGTAAAAGTATACGTCAACGTCGGTGACTATCGGGAAAAGCGAGAAGAGGCGCTCATGCATATGGCGGTTGCGGCAGCAGAACGCGCGGTAACCTACGGGAAACCGGTTGAGCTTGCCAGCCTGACAGCCTCCGAACGGCGCGTCGTCCATTTGACGCTTGCCGGGGACGAGCGCGTCGCGACCGAGTCGGTGGGTGAAGGGATGAACCGAACGCTGGTGGTGAAACCGAAACTGTCTTGACGGCGATACTATTAATCTCCTACCCTACTTACCATAAAAGACTATATGAAGATCGGGGTACTGTCTGATACTCATGATCAATGGGAAAAGATTCACAAGGCAGTAAAGATCTTTAATGATCAGCGAGTTCAGCTTGTGATTCATTGTGGTGATTGGGTTTCACCTTTTACTCTCGCTTTTTATAAAGACCTACGCGCACCAATGAAGGGAGTCTTTGGTAATAACGATGGTGACCGTTTTAACCACCTCAAATATGTGGAGCGCCTTGGTCTCAATATTCAATTTGAAGAGAGAACTCTGAAGATACATATTGCTGGACGAAAAATTTTTGTATACCACGGTGACTACGGGGACGTAACCGACGCTCTTGTTACATGTGGGAGATATGATGCAGTGTTTCATGGTCATACGCACCAGAAAATAAATAAAACCTTTGGAAAAACTCTATCGCTTAATCCCGGCACATTGATGCCGGTCACTGATGAGAAGATACGCGGCGCGAGCATCGCCGTATACGAGACGAAGACAAATACTGCCGCACTTCACTCCCTCTCGTAATTGGTCAGCAGATTCATATGGGCGAGATTCCAGAGCATATTCCGTCTATCGATTCATTGGTTCAAGCCTCAGCGGTAAGGCCCCATCAAGCGGTTGAGACAGTTTTGCAAGAAAGAGGGTGTTTCGTGCATCCTGCATTAGTAGATGAAATCATGCAGTTGATGACGCCCCAAGAAGTACTGGACCGGTTAGAACACGAGCGAGAAGTGATATCGCCACAACGCTATGGCACATTTGATGCGTTGTTGCATGAGAGGAGGAGAATCAGAGATCTTGAGTTAGTTCCAATACGCGATCAACAAAGTTATACCAAGTATATGAATATGCCAAGAGAGCGTTTTATAGAATTAGTGAAAACACACTATGTAAGCTCATCGAAACTGTCATTGGTATCGGAGTTATTCCCATCGAATTTGTCTGCGGATGTCGATCAGCGGGTTATTTGGATACGGGATACAAATATAGATAATCGCGAAGTCGCTCAATTTATCGCCGCCGTGATGCTTGTATATGAATTAACCCTTGATGATGTCATTTTCTTTGAACGCTCACGCGTCAGTAATACGGAATTTGTACGGGCCGCCGTGCCTGAGTATCGGCATATCCATTTATGGATGAGAAAAAAGAGTTCTTGATTTGCCCATTTTTTCCGAATCGATATACTTGAAGTACATGGTTTGGCATAAGAGATTCTTTGCACTTCTTCTTGTTTTACTTCCCACCCAACTCGGGGTTCATTTTTGGCCTGACTGGGCGATGGTCTTGGGGCGACGGGTGGATTACCTCGCGCCGACAGTTTATTTAACCGATATGCTTCTCCTTGTCACATTATCTTCTTGGTTGTTGGAATCTTTTCCTCGAATCAGGAATCCCTTCGATATGGCTCAGGGCAGGCAGGAATCAGCCCGTCTGCCGGTGAGGCAGGGAATCAGGAAAAAACAAAACATGTTGACTTCTTTCATAATCCCCTTTCTTGTTTTTGTAGGACTCAACGTATTTGTTGCGCACAACCAGTACGTCGCCGTATACAAGTGGCTGAAAGTCGCGGAGTTTGTAGGACTCGGATGGTATATCGTACGGACAAGACCGAAGCTATCAGCTATCAGCTATCCGCTATCAGTAGGAATTTTTTACTCGTCAGTGTTGGCAATTGTACAGTTTTTTTTCCAACACTCGATCGGCGGGCCGCTCTGGTGGATCGGCGAACGGACGTTTGATGCGGGGACACCGGGGATAGCGCGGATTGATAGCTGTCAGCTGTCAGCTTTCAGCTGTCAGCAATTCTTGAGGTCGTATGCGACATTCCCCCACCCGAACGTATTGGGAGGGTTTTTGGCGGTGACACTGCCACTGCTACTTAATCTACGAATCTACGAATCTACGAATCTACCAATGGATGAACGAATGAGAAGAATGGTGCAATGGGGATTGGGGATAACAATGGTCCTTGGTGTCATTGCGCTCATCCTTAGCTTTAGCCGGAGCGCTATGGTCGTGGGGGGAGTCGCAATTGTGTTGGCAATTGCGAGAATTACGAATTTCAAATTTCAAATTATGGAACATAAAATAAATTTCCCCCCGTTTATTCTATATACTTTGCTTGTTATTCTTTTGTTGACCGTTTTCGTAAAAACGGATCTTCGAGAAGAATCGGTTGCTGTCCGGCAGCAACTCAATAGCGCCGCTGTCAAACTTTGGCAGTCCTCTCCCCTTTTGGGTGTTGGACTCGGAAACTTTCTCGTGCGACTGCCGGAGGCACTTTCCACCCGGACGATTTACTTTTTGCAACCGGTACATAATATCTACCTTTTGGTGTTGGCGGAGACGGGAGTTGTAGGGGTAGGGTTGATCGTGTTATGGATAGCTCTGCAGAGTCAAAAGTGGAGAGTGCATAGCGTAAAGAAGAACAAAAAGAAAATATACTCTGAGTTTTTCACCCTACACTCCTCACTCATCACTCTTTTGCTTCTTGGGTTAGTGGATCACTATCCCCTCACCCTTCAGCAGGGACAGTTGCTGTTAACATTATTGGTGGCGATGAGTCTGCGAGAAGTACGAGAAGTACGGGATGTACAAAAGGTACGAGAGGTAAAGAAATAAGGTACAATACTTTTCATGAATTCGACAAAATGGAGAGTTGCGTGGAATACGGGGAGTCAGCTCATGGGAAAAGTCGTGGGGAGTGGAGCGATGTTGCTCGTCAGCATTCTCATCGCGCGAGAATTTGGATCAGAGGGTTATGGGGACTTCACGAAGATCACCACGTTTGGTGCCTTCTTTTATCTCCTCGTCGATTTTGGGTTTAACGCAGTGTATCTAAGATGGCAAACGGAAAACGTTGAAAGGCAAACGGGTTGGGCGACTCTATTGGGGATGCGATTGGTAGGCGGAACAATCCTCATGTTTATTGCTGTTGCGATTTTATCGTTTCTCCCGCAAAACGAAAATCAGGGATATACGGGTCTTGTCCGACTGGGAATTATCCTTTTTACCCCCACTATCCTTATCCAGGGATTGATAGTATCGGCAAATGCAATATTTCAGAAGCACTTACGGTATGATCTCGCGACTCTTGCACTTACTGCCGGAAACATCGTTGCGGTTCTCCTTGTATGGGGAGCAGTATATGGACTATCTTCCCGCGTGGGTGTGATCGGGGTGACGACTTCCCTCCTCTTTGGGCTATGCGTGACCGGCGTCGTATCGCTCGTTTTTATCCGACACATGGAAGGTTCGATACGGTTATCCCTTGATAAAAGAATTGGAAAATCACTTCTCGTGGCCGCTCTCCCTTTAGGGATCACTCTGCTGTTTAATCAGGTCTACTTCCGGGTGGACAGTTTTGTTCTGGCTCTCACCCGATCAACTGCTGAAGTGGGACTCTATGGAATCGCGTACAAAATGTTTGAGCTACCGCTCGTCATCCCGACGTTTTTTATGAACAGTGTGTATCCCCTTATGGTTACACACACGAACAGAACGAACGTTGACGAATTACAACGAATGGTGAAAAAGTCATTGACCGTGCTTCTTGTAGGCTCATTATTATCGACAGTCATTTTTTGGATAGCTGCTCCCCTCCTTACCTACATCCGTCCGGAGTTTGCCGAAAGCATTCCTCTTTTACGTATCCTCACGCTCGGACTTCCATTCTTTTTCCTTTCAAGTCTCGCGATGTGGACGCTCATTGCGCTTGGAAAACAAAAAGTTTTAGCCTTCATCTATGGAAGCCTCATGGTAGTTACGGTTCTTGCTGACGTTGTTGTCATTCCGCCGTTTGGTGCAATGGGAGCAGCATGGATTACAGTGGGAGGTGAGGCGCTAGTATTAGCATTATCAGGTTTAACACTGTTCAAATATATCCGTAGTAACCATTTATCGGAAATTTCTAATTCCTAATTTTTAAATATATGAAATTTATCGTCCATACTGATGGGGGAGCCAGGGGCAATCCGGGTCCGGCGGCGGTTGGGGTGATTATCGAAGAAGCCATCAGCCAAACAACACTTGCTCACAAGAAGCTGATAGCCGAAAGCAGAAAGCTGATAGCTGAATTTGGGAAGCGGACAGGGGAGACAACGAATAATGTGGCGGAGTACAGCGCAGTGGTGGAAGCGCTGCGATACTTAAAAATTAAAACTGTAAACTTTAAACTTGAAAATAAGGAGAACCGAGAGTTACATTTTTATTTAGACTCAAACCTGGTTGTGCAACAACTCAATGGAAAGTTTAAGGTAAAAGACGCGAGACTGCGAGAGCTACTTCTCCAGGTGCGGATATTGGAGCGGGAGGTCGGAGGAGAGGTGACGTATGACCACGTCCCCAGGGAAGAGAATCGACGAGCTGATGCGCTCGTGAATCAAGCATTGGATTCTCTCCGGTAGTCGACTGAATTTTTCTTCGTATTTATAAGCTCCTCATGTCGTGTAGCGAGAACTGCGTGAAATATCGCACTAGGACAAGGTTGTTTTCGGCCGAGATTTTTGCCATAATACAGCCATATTCTCACGGCGACTATGACATCTCCTGCCTCTCGATTGACACAGAATACGGATTTTGATTTCCCCGTTGCTTGTCTGGACGCCCAGGATTTTTCCATCGTTCCCCCGTTTCGGGAATTCCTCGAAACCCACGGGTGTGTGGTCGTTTCCAATCGTCAGTCCGCAATCGCGGCCTCCTACCAGATAATTATCGGTTCCTACGAGTATGTGAAAACTATTTTTGAAAAAAATGGGAAGTTGGTCGATCATCCCTTTGTCCTGCTCTATGACAGTGATAAAACAAAAGCTGACGATCTGGTTGCCTCCCACAGCGTTAAAGTTGCGATTATCCAGGCTAAACAGTATAGCCCACGTGAGGCAGAGCGTATCTTCGCATACTTTTTTGTGGGATCTGAGATGGTCCAATCATTTACGTCCGAAACAGATGCACCCTTGGATGCTTTAGCGCGCACGGCACAAGGAGAAGCGGACATCTATAGAAAAAATTTTTCATCTTCAGGAGAACGCATCGATCACCTCATCCAAGAGGTGTATGGGGAGGACGAACGCGCGCGCGCGGTCGAGACTTCGAAGAAAACAAAAAAGCGGTACACCACACTGCGAAAAATTATGCATAACCTGTTTGCATTTCGTATTCCCTGGAATTTCCTGATTACTCTCTTTATTGTTGTTCTGGCACCTCTCGTCTGGTACGGCATCATGGTGGGCGCCGCGACCCTGGGAATATCCTCAAGCGAATCGCTCATCCGGCGCGGGGCCATCGCCGATACCAATAGGCCGATCGCTCTTGCGAGCGTATCACTGACTCAGGCAGAGTTGACGCTCGGTTTATACAAAACGCCGCTTACCCTTGTGGGCCAACAGGGAATTATTCGTGGACAAGAGCGTCTTTTGAGTTTGCTCCGTGATGTTTTGACCAGCGAGACATCTGCGATCTATTTGGTCAGTGAAAGTAAGCTTGTGGGAGGTGCGCTTTTTTCACTCCGCTCAGACCCTGAGGAGCATCTTGCGGTTGAGCTGGAAAGGCTTAAAAATCACATTGCGGTAACGATGGGAACCGTCGGCCTTGCCCAGGCAGAACTGGGCGTCCTTCTCAGTGAAGCGCCGTTTCCTTTTGGATTGGGAAGTGTGCGAAAGGTAGCCCTGGAGGTGAGAGATCGGTTTACCTCGCTTCACAAGAGCCTCGGCCAGTTGACGAACCTCCTGACGCTCTACCCGGTGATCTCCGGATTTGATCAATCGAAAACATATCTCGTCATCTTCCAAAACAGCATGGAGCTCCGGCCCACAGGCGGATTTATCGGAAGCGTTGCGACCGCGACGGCGCGGGATGGGCGTATCGGTACGCTTGAGATCCAAGATGTGTATGCACTGGACGGACAGCTCAAGGGTCACGTAGATCCACCGGGGCCGATTGCACAGCTTCTGGGGCAGGAGCATTGGTATCTGCGAGACAGTAATTGGGATCCGGATTTCCGCAAGAGTAGCGAGCGCGCGGCGTGGTTTTACGAAAAGGAAAGTGGTGTCAAACCGGACGGCGTTATTGCCATCAGTACCCCGTTTCTTATTGATCTCCTTCGGGTTACCGGACCCGTTGAGCTCCCGGATATAAATGACCGGATTACCGCCGATAACTTTTTTGGAAAATCTATTTTTTATACGAGAGCAGATTTCTTTCCAGGATCGACGCAAAAAAAAGATTTTCTCGGAATTCTCGCAACCGCCATTCTCGAGAAAATAACCACCATGAACGGCATAGACCCGACTGCACTGTTTCGGGCGATGACGGATGCCCTGGAGCGGGGAGACATCCTTCTCTCGTTTTCCGACAGAGGCGCCCAATCGCTTGTTGAGCGCTACGGTTGGGCAGGAGCGTTACCTACGAGAACTCTTTGCGACGAGGAAAATGACACGGCGTGTTTCCCAGAACAGATCGTCGCGATTGAGGCAAATATGAGTGTCAACAAAGCAAATTATTTTGTGACACGATCAGAATCTATTGACACGACGATCTCCCCAACTGGCGAAGTGACCACAGATGTCACGATCTTGTATCAAAATTCTTCTCCCAACGATCACCCGGCAAGCGGCGGGGGTACGTACAAAACTTACCTCAGATTTCTTTTGCCCCAAGATGCAGCCACTGAGGGCATCACCTTAAATGGTCGTCCGATACCGGTCCGAAGCGATAAACAAAGGACCACGAGGACCGCGCAAGCACCCCTGCCGTACGCGGAGGTGTATACAACGGACGAGGGGAGTGTTGTGGGTATTGCATTTGTCGTCGAGTCGGGAGATTCGCAACTATTGGCGTTTTCATTTCGACGTGGAAAGCCTTTCCGATTGAGCGAGAAGGGAGACGGAGTCTACGAAATGAACATTTTTCGTCAACCAGGGCTTTTGGGAACGACGTTGACCGCTCGTGTCCACTATCCAGAACAGTGGATAGCGTCTCCGGAGACGCAAAGCAACGCCGCAGCGAGCCTGGTTGCAAATCCAGGAGAAGTCCGATACAATACAGCTCTTACGAAGACAACAGCGCTCCGAGTCCACTTTATTACGTCACCATGAAAAAATACACAATACAAGCTACGAAACGTTCAGTCATTGGCCGCAAGGTCAAGAACCTGAGAGCCCAAGGCACTACACCGGGTACGGTGTACGGAAGAAACATCAAAAGCGTTTCCCTGGCAGTTGCGACGGAGGAATTTATTCGTGTGTATAAAGAAGCAGGGGAGACGGGACTCATAGAGCTTTCGATTGAAAAAGACACGCGACCAGTCCTCGTTCATCACGTCCAGAAAGATCCTGTATCTGGTCAGCTCCTACACATTGAATTTCATGAAGTAAACCTCAAGGAAAAGGTGCACGCAAAAGTTCCAATAGTACTAAGCGGCCTCTCGCCGGCAGTTGCCGAGAAGCGCGGTGTCCTCCTTACTATTCTTGATGAGGTCGAAGTTGAGGCGCTCCCTATGGATCTTGTTGATAAAATTGAAGTAGATGTGAGTGGGCTTAGCGAGGTAAACCAGGAGGTAAAGGTTGGTGGGCTTACGGTACCGGCCGGACTGGCGGTCGTTTCCGATAGAACACTCACGGTTGTCAAAGTCGGATCGCTGGTCACCCGAGAAGCAGAAGCCGAGGAAGCTGCAGCCACGGCAGCTGCTGCGGCCGCTCAAACCGCCCAGGCCCCAGCTGCCGAAGGGGGAACAGCGCCGACCGCCGAAGGAGAAGCTCCTGCCGACCTGCCTGCCAGCAAGGCAGGGAAACCCAAAGAGGAAGCCAAGGAAGACAAGAAGGAAGGATAAACGCTAAGGAACGAGACGGAACTAAACACGGAGCAACATGGAATAGACCTCTTGCTTCGTTGTCTATCTACTTTTAATACTTTCCCCTACGTGATTACCATCACTCAAGAAGCGTAGAGAGCTTTTGCATTGTGGTGGAGTTGGGGTCAATGGCTTGGGCCTTGGTGAGCCAGGAACGGGCCTCATCAAGTTTTCCTAGCTGGTAGGCTAGGGAAGCGACGGTGACGTAGGCGTCGCGGTAGTCGGGTCTCTGAGTTGCCACTCCTTGCCAAAACACGTAGCGTTTTTCGGTTTTATATACCTCATCCTCCCATTGTGTGAGAAGTTGCTCGGGGCTGGTCGTTGCTCCCAAGACATTAGTTGTTTGTTTCGATGTAGTCTGGTTTGCCTGGGTGAGCTCTTGGGCAGACCGCATGAGCTGCCGAGCCTCGAGTTTATGCCCTTGTTGCCAAAGATCACCTGCAAGGTCTACGTACCAATCGAGAGAGAAAGGATGTTCCAAGACCATCATAAGCTTATTCCAATAGACCGGCCTGCCTTTTTGTACTTCCATGACATTGACCCCAACAAGGGCGGCAAGCCCGAACCATAAAAGGATACTTTCGAGGCCAAAAAAGAGTCGTGCGGAGAAAAATCGGGGAAAATGCGGGAATTGAAACCTCATGTATGGTATAGTGTAGGGAATTATGGTTGACCGCACAAGAGTACAATCAATTCTGAGCCTTCTTAAGCGTACGTACCCAAACGCGAAAATCGTCCTCAAGTATCGTAATCCGTGGGAGCTTTTGGTGGCTGTCATCCTTTCTGCCCAATGCACGGACGTGATGGTGAATAAAGTGACACAGAAACTCTTTGCCAAGTATCCGACGCTTGAGGAGTACGTTGGCGCGGACCTTAAGGAGTTTGAGCAGGATGTCAAATCCACAGGGTTTTATCACAATAAGGCAAAAAATATTCTCGCCGCCGCCCACCTCATCAAAGAGAAGTTTGGAGGTAGTGTCCCGCGTGCCATGGAGGATCTACTGACTCTCCCCGGCGTGGCCCGCAAAACGGCAAACGTCGTTCTGGGTAATGCCTACGGCGTGGTCGCGGGGATAGCGGTTGACACCCATGTCCTCCGGCTCTCCCAGCGCTTGCGACTGGTTGGCCTCGATAAAATCGGCGGTAAGAAGGATATGACGTTTGACAAAGGTGGTAAAACAATCGTTGATTATAAGAAAGACGCCGATCCGGTCAAAATCGAGCAGCAACTTATGACTGTGGTTCCCAAGAGCGATTGGTTCAAGCTGACCTATTTGTTAATCGATCACGGCCGGGCCATCTGTAAAGCCCAAAATCCTAATTGTTCCCAATGTATCCTCAATACGCTTTGTCCCTCATCAAGGGTGTAATATTATTTTGTAAGGTATTCTGTAAGTAAATAACGTAGAGGATCGTGGTTTTCCACAGATGCTGACACAATTAACGGAGCAGCATAAACGTCAGTCCAACGCTGATCAGGCTTTCGGATTGTAATATGCAAGCCTTGAAATTCTTCATGTCCTCCAACTGACGAATAATATATTCCAAATCTATCCTGACCAACATATGATGTCGTACAGGTGCGGGGAGACACATAAGCATCAGGAGATCCATCTTCAGATCCGAAGAGCCGAACACCCGTTGCTTTTAAGTGTTGGAAAGCAAGTTCAGCATAATCTGGGGCACTTCCGACGATAGCAGTGAGTCCAGGAAATTTTTTTCTGATAGATTTTGCATGCTCCTCCATCATTTTCATTTGCTCTTTAAGCGTTTTATTTTGGCTGTCTTTGAGATAAAGCGCTTTCGGATCTATTGCCACTTCAGCAGATACTGAACGTGCAACTTTACTATCAAACATATAACTGGAAGGTATAAAAGAATTCCCTGCGGCGCGAAGCTCACCAATGGTTTTGCCAGTTAATCGGTAGATAGCGTAACCATTGCGTTCTAGGTTTTTTCGTTGTTCTGGGGTAAATAGAATAAAATTCTTATCTAACTCACTTGTTTCAATAGTAAGGCCATCTGGCATAATATTTTTGATCATATCACAACTACTGATTGTGATTCTAATAAGTCTGTGGTATGCTTTGGCGATATTTGTTGACGAAAGGAGTTATAGTATGGCAACTCGAAAATCTGCACTGAAGAAGTCTCCTATCGTGCGAAAGGCGATGATGGATGACATGCACTCAATGCCCCTTGTGAATGAAACGTCGCCCTCGATGCCCTCTGCACCAAAATTTAACACAAAGATCCTCTACGTGGTGGTTGCCCTCCTTGCGCTGTCGGCACTTCTGCTTGCCAACAAAGGCCTCCTCGTGGCCGCGGTGGTTGACGGCAAGCCCATCTTCCGTTGGGATCTTACCCGTGTTTTGACGTCGAGATTCGGGAACCAGACGCTTGAGGGGATGATCACAGAACACCTGATCGCAAGTGAAGCCAGGAAAACAGGGGTGTCCGTAACGGAGGGGGAGCTAGGTGCCCGGAAAGCCGAAATTCTCAAAAGCGTCGGAGGTTCAATGTCTCTTGAAGACGTCTTAAAAGTTCAGGGGATCAGTAAAGAGGAGTTTGAATCCCAGCTCCGGCTTCAGCTGACGGTGCAAAAAATTTTGGGTCAGGGGGTCGAGATTACGGACAAAGACATCGATCAGTTTATTGCAACCAACAAGGCAGCGCTTGCTGCTACCGAACCGGCAGCTCTTCGCGCTGAGGCCCGCCAGGCGATCCTCGAATCAAAAGTGAGCGAAAAGCTTCAGCCCTGGTTTGCAGAGCTTAAGAAACGCGCGCAAATCCTCCGATTCCTTTAGAGAAATACTACCAATAATCCAATCATCAAATACTACCAATGAGAACGGAGTATAATCAGGGGGATGAATCATCAGATTGACATTCATGAGCGTATATTTCGCTTCATCAGGCGGGGCTTGAAGGTCATTCCTTATCTTCCAAAAACGATTGAAGCCAAGATCATCATAGATCAGTACGCGCGATCCCTAACCTCTGTAGGAGCTAATGATAATGAAGCAGATGGGACATCGACGAGAAATGACTTTCTTCATATTTGTACGATTGTTCGGAAAGAACTAAAGGAGACACGGTACTGGCTCCGCATCATCGCCGAACTCTTTCCCAATTTGACTACAAGACTGACAAGTCTTATCGCTCAAGAGCGAGGAGCTCATCAGGATAATCAGTAAGATTATTATCAACACAAAAGCGAAGTAACGCTATTGGTAGTATTTATTATGAAAACGTGGGAAAAACTGAAAAAGCACCCGGAGTTGTGGGATCGGTATTTTGTTCGAGAAAGAGTGCTGACTGCTATACGGCGGTTTTTTTTCGATCGAGGATTTCATGAAGTAGAGACGCCGTACTTAACGGGGAGCTTGCCGCCGGAATCATACCTGGACATTTTTGAGACGACCATCCTCTCTCGCGATCGCAAAGCCCGTCGTGCGTTTCTTCCGACCTCACCGGAGCCATTCCTTAAAAAACTTCTCGTTGCCGGCATCGGCAACTGTTTTGCTCTCCCTAAAAGTTTTCGCAACACCGAA
>MFJZ01000008.1:5438-8038 GCA_001781025.1 Candidatus Gottesmanbacteria bacterium RIFCSPLOWO2_01_FULL_49_10 | reverse complement strand
TGCTTTCAGTCCATCCACGATAGCGTCGTTTGCGGCAACGAGGGATTCGACAGTAGATCGCGATTGTTTCTCTATAATTTGCTGCAAGGGGTTAGGTTGTTGTAAAATCGTTGATCCCCCTTCATCCTTGACGCCCTCCCGAACGGGAATGACTGATTGAGGATGGTCATGGGCGTAGCGCGCGACGAGCGAATCAAACGATCCGAGCCCCACCCTGGTAAGCATGCTGTTGATCGCGTTTAGATTCTTAAAAGCAATCATCATACGAAGCGGCAGCTTGACATCCCGATTAACAAGTTCCTGCAATACTTTCATGACCGCGTTGAAATCGCCTCGATCCGAGCTCCGACTCAATCGATCCAGGATGCCACGCGTAATCATACTGCGCTCCACATCACCCATCACCACTTCCTCCTTGAACCTACCGGCGTTCTCCGGCAGCGCGAGAAAATACTTGACGATAAGTTGCAGCCTTACCCTTGGATCTGAAGTGACCAGGAGTTCCCGTAAAAAAGCGACATCATTTTCGTACAGCAAGAGGTACAGGTTGCGGTCAATGATATAGGCAAGCGCACTGGCTATGATGTTACCCGGGTGAGGGTCGCTATGGAACATAAATTTTATCCTCCCTTGAGAATCACGATAAGCAGGATCGAACAAATGACGAGCGTAATCTTCCGCTTCCGCCTGAATGATACCTTTGGCTGCACTCATAGCTTCTGCCATCTCCTCTTGTGTGGAAAATGGATCGCGCAGAGGCCTAAGAAGCTTATTGACCGTCGGGCCTTCAATAAATGGCTCGCGTTTAACGTACTTAGAATTGGGACGAAGTGCACCAACGACACGAACCGACACTCCATTGGAAGCAACAAAATCCTTATGTAGCTCTTCATAAATCGGATCAAGGGTCAGAAATGTGTCATCATTGATATCTGCCAATACCCACTCCTCTATGATGTCAAGAAGTTGTCCTGCACGATCATAGAGCCCTGCTCGCTCTTTATCCGTTTTTCTGACGTCGGCAAGCATATCGCGGATGAGGGTGGCACTTTCACGCACATGATACTCAGCATTGGGATTGAGAATCTTTATAACCTCCGGATGCGTTTTGCCGGAAATGATGACACCGGTCACCGGGTCGCGATCGCGGACAGTCGCTTTATATACCGTCACCAGCGACCCACCGCCGATTTTTTCGTCCAACGAAACCAGATCTTCCGCCAAAAAACGTCCGACTTCAGGATCGCGCCGTCCTTCACGTTCCAATGTTTGAAACGCCGTGTATTTGGACTGACCGGGGTTTGCATCAAAAGTGTCGGCGAGCGCCTGGGCGTCGTCTTCTGAAACGTCAAAGAGCATTTGCATCTGCTGGGCAAATCGCGGGCCAATGGCGCCGATCGCCTGAACCGTATTGATAAACATCTTAACCGGCGTAAGCGACCCCTTTTCATCTACCGAGGCGAGTGCCTCGTGCATGAGCTCACTAACGATCTCCTCTGTGGATTTATTCTCTATCGGCTGCAGGGCAACTGCTTGTGGCATCAAAATGGTGTGTAGTTTTCCCCGAAGTACCATGTCACGCTTGTTGGGTGCGCTCTGCAATATATTTCTCGCTTCGTCCATGGTCTTGGCATACTGGACAGTAAGCCGTGGCGCATACGAGAGCAACTGCGCCTGCAGCATCGCATCATATGCGTTATACAAACCTGCTGTCCCAGGACTCGCCGACAATGACTGTCGCAGGAGATCTTCTGGATCTTCTGCCATAAACTTTTCTATTCGCGAAGCCGTTAGATCGCGCGGTTTGGCCTGACCATAATAGGCGCGTACGGGAACAATCTGTTTTTCCTTTTCACTGATAAGTGACGTTATACGCCTGGCACCTTCTGAGTTATCTCCGGCTTTCTGCGGCTGTCGAAACATAATTGAGGAAAGATTATTTGCCAACGGAAAAAATATATCGGGAAGCCGCTTAGGGTACGATACGCGTAACAGTGACGCAAGCACGGCCCGCATCATCGGCGCGTGTACGTCACTTTGGTCAATTTGCTTCATCAAAAGATCAACGAGTTCCTTATGACTCTTAGGATTGACCATTGGCGCGTTGGTTGAAGTCAGAAGTAGCTTGCGAAGAAGGAGGATCCGTTGCGATGTGGTCAACCCATACAATTGGTCAAGAAATGCCCGGAAGCTTGTCGCACTTGCCGCGTTAGGTCCGGCAACGGTCACAACACCCGTTTCTACAGTAGGCCAATATCCTCGAACAAACGAGAATAAGCGAGGCACATACATGATCACTTCCCACCACCGCCTGGCAATGACCGTTCGCAATTTTGTATCGGTCTTATTCGTTTCCATCGAAGCCTCAAGAATCTCTAGTTGAGACTCATCGTTAAACGCGTCAGTCAAAACTGTGTCTGCTGCGACGATGCCGCCGGTTTTCTTACTCTGCCTGGCAATCCAGGTATCCACAACTTCTGCCATTTCTGCATGTATTTGGTGAAACTCAGGAAACGTATGCACGCGCCGGTCTATAAAATCCGCAATTACTTCTACGTCAACCGTCTCATCGAGGGCTTCTGATTTAAGAAACTCGATCG
>MFJZ01000008.1:4653-5367 GCA_001781025.1 Candidatus Gottesmanbacteria bacterium RIFCSPLOWO2_01_FULL_49_10 | reverse complement strand
AAAAATTCCAAAGCATCCCGGGGGTGTGTCCTGATAAAATCAGGTGTCAAACTACCCATAACACCAATAAGACGCTCTGAAAGTGGCAAAAGGACCGCTGCAGTAAGCTGATCACTGCCATACAACGAACGGTCATTCAATAATTCTCCAAGTCCGTACTGTCTCATTTCCCTGCTATATAGGGCATGAATATCATTGACTATTGTTTTGACGTATACAAAGCTATCTGATATGGCCTTAGGAGAGCCACTGCGATCTGCTTGAGCGATGAGTTTGTCCCGAAAAAGGCCAACGAGGTGCCACCGCATAAACTGGTCACGAATCCGTCCGCGAACGGCTATCATTCGTTCATTAAATGCGAGGTCTCCAAAGTCATACCCTTCAGAACTTTTTGTCAAAGCATACGCAGGTATGCCATACTCCTTCTCCAGTGGAAGCAACTGACCAACACTTACCGGTACATAAAGTTCCTCACGCAATAGAAGTATCAACTGATGGAGGTAGATCACAGGAATCGCCTCGAGCGAACGCATGGCATCATTTGATTCCAGGTAGTCATTCGTCATAGTCAATCGGCGCTCGAGAGGGTCTCGACCGGATGTGGCGATAAATATCACCGATAGGGCATACTTGACGGTATTAAAGGCCTGACGCTGTTGAGGTGTCAGCGAGTTTTGGGAGATCACTGAAGAAAAAGAGTTAATATCGGACGCC
>MFJZ01000008.1:4327-4618 GCA_001781025.1 Candidatus Gottesmanbacteria bacterium RIFCSPLOWO2_01_FULL_49_10 | reverse complement strand
ATCTTCTAAAAATTGGTAAGGGTCGCGAGATATATACTGTTCAAACCCAACGACATCATGTGTGCGTATAATTTCGACAAGCTGGGATTTTTGCTCCATAAACGCCTGGACAAACGCATCAAGCGCGCGTTGTCGAAATGGCTCTGGTTTGACGAATACGCTATACTGAAGAATATCGCTCTCAATAATTCTTGCAACCTTAAACGCGATATTGTACGAAATTGGCAACCGCGTATTGAGTTCACGAAGCGCCGCAAGTACCTCCGGAACTAACCGCAATTTTCTAAAATC
>MFJZ01000008.1:2333-4245 GCA_001781025.1 Candidatus Gottesmanbacteria bacterium RIFCSPLOWO2_01_FULL_49_10 | reverse complement strand
CTGCTCCTCTTTCGTTTGGGCAGGAAGAACGGCGGCTTCATCATCGGCCAGCGCCTTAAGATGATCAAATACCGCCCCGTGACCGATATTTCCTCGTTTGTCTACAGCGGCAGGGTTGATCCGACGCATGAGGTTCAAACGCCAGTAGTAGCTATACGCTACCCTGCTATGCACCTGGTAGATTAGATTTTTTGCTGCCATGCCAGCCCCCTTACCCGGCAACCCAGACGCCCGATACGCCGCGCTTGAATCATGGAGTGTCCAAAAGATTTTTGTCGAACCTGCGAGCATATCGTCAACCTGCAAATGGTTCATGATACGCGTGGTGATTTTTTCCGTGTTTATCCACCACAGAAATGTACTATAGTTCACTCGGTCCCAAGCATTTATCGGAATTCCGGATCCTACCGCGAGTGCTAGAAGAAAGGCTTGACGGCGCTCCTCCGGGCGTATATCGGAAAACGATGTTACTCGGCGATCGAGAAGTTCCATGAGATATTGGTATTTGGCAATCATGCCTTTGTTCCCGAATCCGTAGGCAAACCATCGTTTAGATAATCCTCTCGGTCTGATCTCCAAATCCACGTACGTATCCTGGAAAAACGCACGCAGGAGTTCCGGCTCCGCAGCCTCAACTAACGCACGCCACTCCTGGCCGTAAAAAAGGGCTTGGTAGGTTTCCAGTTTTGACCGACCGACACGCTTTTTCCAATCCGTTGGGATGGCTAATTGACCGCCCTCCTGTGCAGAAGCAGGTAGGTCGATGAGTCTTGCGGCAATCAACACGTTGAGTATCCGGTCAAAATCGGTTCCATGGACGGGATCGCTTTCGACAGCATAGTCTTTCCCATATTGGGTAATGCTTCCCCCAATTTTATTGATCGCTGATTTAAACACGAACGGATTAATACCCAGTTGATCTAGCTTCGTAAATAACAAAAGGTCCGCCTGATACTCATGGAGACGGGCAATCCCCAGAAATCCCAGTATGCTTCCTGTCTGCTTTCTATTTTCCACTGGCTGACCCAGCTCCCTCTCATCGTACCAGGAGTCAAACTGCTTTTTGCCATGGTTTTTATCTATATGCCCTACCTCATGTCCCAATATGGCGACGACCTCTTCTAATGTATCAAGCTTATTGATGAGCGCTTGGTTGAGGACGATAGTCCCGTCTGCAAAAGCTGCAGCGTTGACATCAGCGTCGTTGACCGACACAAATACCCGTATTGTTGGCGTCGTCGGGCTTTTGATCAAATTGGCAATCCTTGTAAAAAACAAAACAGAAGGGTCCTCATCGGGTAGAAACCCACTATTTTGTTGGATGAAATTGAGGTCATGCTCAACTTTATCGTACAATTTTGCATCCACAACTGGATCTAGCGTTCCGCCCATGGGCTGGATCCGTCCATCCCGAAGTTTGCCTACCGGTGAATACACAGGGGTCTCTTTTTGCTTCTGCCACCCAAGGCGAAGCAAAAGACGAGTCAATAAATTTCCTTCGGTGTTCGTCGAGACGCCAACCTCCGTACGCCGAGCGCTCACGCCAAGCCTTGCTATTTCTTGCTCAATAATTTGTGGAAATGATTGCGGTTTACTTAGTGTTTCTCCTTGCGAGGCAACGGGTAATAAACTCTTCCGCGCTGCGATTTGCGTATTGAGAAGATCTACGAGGAATTGGCGAACTTCAGGTGGAGCACGATCCAATGATGGCAATAGCTCTTGTCCAGTCATAAGAAGGACATCGTTCCACTCGAGTTTCTCTCGTACAAGAGTGGGATTGTCTCGAATATATGCATCCAGATTAGGGAGAACAGATTGGTAGAGCTGTGTCGCTAGCTGCACGACGGATTGCCCTCCTGGAGATACTCCAGAAGTCGGCGCTACAGCGGGCATTTCCTCTGGTGCCCACAAG
>MFJZ01000008.1:623-2305 GCA_001781025.1 Candidatus Gottesmanbacteria bacterium RIFCSPLOWO2_01_FULL_49_10 | reverse complement strand
AACGACGGGAGCAGGAAGAGCTTCTTTGACAAACTTGGCTGCACGGTCGACCCATGGTGCCCAGGAGCACGAGGTCGGGCTACCCGAAGCGGCGAACACGGGCCGCGCCAGTCCGAAGCCTTGCGCGAAGGCTGGACGGACAAACGGCACCATCCCCTCCCCGCCGCCGCAGAGCGCTTTCTCCGCAACCCCAGCCACCGCATCCACTGCATCCTCTGCTTCATCCACGAGGGGCTGTTCAAGTTGCTGAACGGCTTGAGCTGTAGCCGGCAGTGTTTCTGCTCCCCGCTCACTGACGAGTGATGGATAGCCTGGCAACATAAATCGGTCGGTCGGGTCAAGGGTATTCTGTAAAAAGATTGCCGGGTCACCACGCTCATCCCGCGACACCTCAACGCGATAGTGTTTGTCTCCAATAGAAAGCGTATCCCCCAATGAAAGCCGAGGGGAGTATGTACGACCAAGGTTGATTTCTTTATGCCTACCAGATCTGATAACAACAACGTCTGGGTTCTCTTGTTTTTGGATAGGCTTCCCATTCAGAATAACTGGCGTTTGAGCATAATAGATGAATCGTAGGGCTTTTTGCCCGATGTCGACGAAAAAACTGACCCGCGTGACCGTAGAGAGATAGTTGTAATCGTCTGAAAGAAGTTTAAGTTTTCCTGTAGCATCGACACTAAAATTGGTAATTGGAACATCACGCAGACCCACCTTTGAGCGCCACCCACGCATCTGCCGGTCAAACGACGGACGACCAGCGACCCTTTCCATTTCATCTATGGTTGCAATGAACCTCCTATCCCCTTTCAGCAACCAGTCCTCAAGCATACGTATGACCTCAACACGAGGAACACCAGCAGAAACAAGCATCGCCACATATCGATCAAGTGCACGAATTTTTCTCCCCCTCGTGCGCTGGAAAAACTCCGCTGCAACACTATCCACCCGCCCGGTGTATTCCTGTGAGAGGTAATCAGCAACCAGATCCGTATATCCCCATGCATGATTGGGCTTTTGTTGTCTCTTTAAATACGCAGTAAATAACTGCCTTGCCACATCAAAGGGCGACGCGCCTCTTTCGACGCGAAGCACCATATCATTACCAAAAGTCATGTGAGTACCCTCAAATACCACGCTGCGCCACCAAGCGGACGGCTGTATAACAGTCGGTTCAGGATGAAGCGGGGTCGTGTCACCCACGTCTGTGCGATAGACATCAACCATCGCCGTATATAACTTCATAGCTTGTTCAACTTGATTACTCGAACGTAGCCTGGCTTTCCCAACAAGCATGTCAGCATACCGACTGAAGTACGCTTCCGCCGATATAAACCACTCCGGCCGAAAACTGGCGAGGGTGAGATATCCGATGTCAGTCTCACCATGGGTCATCATGGTATCAACTTCTTCGTACACTGTTCCTTTCATAAATTGATCAAGGGCGGTACCGTCAAATCCCCGGCGCACGCCGGACTTTCCGTTGAAGGATTCAGAAGCCTCCAGCGCGTCCGTAAGTTCAACGAGCGCCTCAAACTGCTGGATGAGCATTACCGCAACATCGCCGGAAAGGGGGAATGCGCGGATGCGGGCCCGATACCCATCGGTAAGGGCATCTCTGTTCCTCATCCAGGTTGAGGGCTTCCCGCTCGCAAGAGAAACGTCGCTACTCTTTTCTCTAT
>MFJZ01000008.1:0-560 GCA_001781025.1 Candidatus Gottesmanbacteria bacterium RIFCSPLOWO2_01_FULL_49_10 | reverse complement strand
CATCATCCGTGATTGGATGTTCCGCGACAGCATCTTCCAACCCGCGTTTAAGCCTTTGCCAAAAAGATCCGTTTCTTCTTCGGATGACCCCCACAAGAAAATCGATGGGGCGCGTATCGCGGTACTGCGCGGGAGATTTCACTATACTCTGGGGCGCGGTAACGCGCGCTTCGCGCGACAACTCCTGCTCATCAAACGCTCCGAGCCTGCCCTCTGTATATGCGTTGTAGTAAGTGCTGATATCGGAAAGCCCGCCATCCTCAAGCGCACGCTCTACGGCTTTAATATTTTTGATGCCAAGCTCAAGCTCCATGGGCAACCGGACCCCCATTTCCTGAAACACCTGTGTCATATCGTCACCGATTCCCCTCCGAAGATCTCCTCTCACCATTTGTAGGAAGAAACCAATCCAGCCTTGCCGTTTAACGAAGCGAGTGAGGAGCCGCCGATAAAAATCACTTTTGGTATGGTCAAACTGATACAGGAGCTGTCTGTTCTCTACTCCAGGAACAAGTTGCGGCCAAGCCGAAGAGTTTTGAACCATTTCTTCAATAAGTGGC
>MFJZ01000007.1:12463-17261 GCA_001781025.1 Candidatus Gottesmanbacteria bacterium RIFCSPLOWO2_01_FULL_49_10 | reverse complement strand
TTGACGAACTCTGCCGCATTGGCGTTGATACATTCATTCGAGTTGGCTCTACCGGCGGCATCCAAAAAGGCCAAAATATCGGGGATTTAGTTATTTCAACGGGTGCCGTACGATTGGAAGGGACGAGTAAGGATTTTGTCATCCCCGAATATCCTGCGGTTGCCAATTACGAAGTGGTCATGGCCCTTATCGAATCGGCCGAGGAACTCAAAGTCCGCTACCACGTGGGTATCACTGCCTCGACGGACACCTTTTATACCGGGCAAGGGAGACCGGCATATAAAAATTATTTTCCAAGTTTTAAGGAACATATTTTTCGTGATATGCAGGCAGCCGGTGTCCAAAATTTTGAAATGGAGGCAGCCATCCTGTTCACCATGGCCAGTATTTTCGGCAAACGTGCAGGGGCAGTCTGTGTCATCATCGCCAATCGCGTGACGGACGAGTTTGAAATTACCGACGAGATGCAAAAGCGAGCAGGTCTCGTGGCGTCACGTGCTGTAGCTATATTGTCTCGATGGGATGATAGGAAAATAAAAAAGAAAAAAGCTTTTCTATTCCCATCGCTTTTGTAATGCTATTGATCGCCGGGGCCCCCGCCAGCAAGCGCTTCAAGTAAAAGCGTCAGCGCTTCTCCCGCCGGCTCCGGTATGCCGTTTTCCATCCGAGGATTGAGGATGATATACGATACATCAAATGCAGGATCGGCAAACGCTTGCATCTCCTGCATTGCTCTGGGTATCCGCCATGAGAGTTTAAGTTTAGGGACGGTCCTTGAAGACATCGTCCTATCGCGCCAAGTAAGAAGCAGTTTTTAAGTTGGTCTATCGTTTTCCGAACCCGATAGTAGTCGTTTCAAGCTGTGTCATTTTTGGGGCTTTGCAATAAGATTTTCAAGGACCGTCCCTATTCGCCTATTTGCCTCTCATTGACAGTATAATTACTATAAGCTATAATTTCTCCCTATGGAATCTTCTGAAAGACTCCCTCAAGTCGGCGAATATCCCGAGAGTTCGAAACAGTACTATAAGTTTATGGGACATGAAATGTGGTTCGGTCCCGAAGCCTCGCCAGTTGAGCGGATGCGACTTCTTTCCAATCCCGACTGGCTTTCTCCCTATCACAAGCTTCTCTTTGAATCTCTTTTTCCCGATGCCTTGCCGGCGAAGGATTTTGACACAGAGTCAATAGCTGCGACTAAAGAAGTCGAACTGTCACCGGCTGAAAAAGAGGTACGACGAGTTCTCATGGAGCACTTCGGGTTTGTGACTCCAACCCGCAAAATGGAGCGCGGTGAGAAAGAGGGAGCCCACGATATTTGGAGTCTGGGTGTTGCGTTTACGACTGAGTCTGGAACGATTACGAAAATGCTCAATAATCTTCCCGGGTTCAGGCGTTTGAGCCTCATCGGACAGACCGATCCCAGGCTCAGAAGTGTCGAGGACCACTCCCGCGCCACCGACGACCGGCTCGCGATCACCCGTGCTGATCACAGTAAAGACTTAGCCCAAAGCGTCGCGATGACCAATATCACGATGGCTCTTAAAGCACCCCGCCTTTACCTTGAACGCGTGCAGGCAGATGGCAAACGGTACGGCAAGATGTACGCGCAACTCCATGGGCTTGCCCCAGACAGCGTGAGCTTTGCGATTGCGCCGTCGGCTGCGTCCAAGGAAGCCGTGAAACGCGCGATGAGTAAGTACCCTAAGGAAGTTCCCGAAAAATCTTGGAAAGAGGGACAAGAGGCGCTTTTCCATGCGACAGAATATATAAAGTATCAACTCGTCGCCTCCTACCTTCACGATATCAAAACTCCCGGATGGGGAGACATATTTATGAAAGCCAAACCTACACGAATAGGTCAGAGAGATGTGGACTACAGCGAAGACCACGTCCTTAAAAATGACATTTTTGCTATGGTGCAAAACGAACGCACGGGGTTACCTCAGCTTATCGCACGATTTTCGATGAACCCCAAGCTCCTCGCGACCATGATTGCTATGATGGCAGCAGAAGGAGACCCGTGTTTGCCGGGATACCTCATGAAGGACAAGCGAAAATACACAAAAGATGTGTTGGATCTCTTCCCCCATTTACAAGCAATTGCCGGGAGTGCTTCGTTTGATCACGACCAGCGGTCCGGTACCAGGACCAACGCAGAGTATGTTATTAATCGCTATTTACCCGGAGGGTTTGTGCGTCTTCGCCGTTCAGGCAATGTACCCGAGCCAATCGGGTCATTTGAAGAGCGCGCGCGGCTCCTCATGTTTGCTCTGGCAAGTGGGGCCACACGCGAGGATCTCACGAATGCCTGCGTTCAGATGCACATAGATCCGGCACGAGTATCGATGGCTGCCGAGGAGATTGATTTTGGTCCGAATGTCACGCTGACGCCGGTCAATATCCCGTACAAAAATCCCGAGACCGGGACAGTCGAGCTGCGGCGAGAAGTCATGCCGGTCGCACTTCGGCCAGGCGATGTCAAAAAAGCAATTCTTCTTTTCAATATGTTGGGCGCTGAATACTATATGAATCCAGCCCGCGCCGCCACGGAAGAGATACTGCAGGACATGGTGACCGCGTGTATGTGGGGAAATCGCCTTGAGGGCGACACGTCTATCTATCCGGATGATTTTATCTACGGCACTGACTCGGCACTTGCAGACAAACTCGAAACTGTGGCACCCGTCATCCCGTGGATTCTCGAGGATTGCATGGAGCACGGGAGAATTGTCACTGAAGAAGAGCTGGCCCGGATGGCCAGGGACCCTGGCGGAGCATTAGATCACTGTTTCGTAAAAGAGTGTTCGATGGATTTCATGGTGACCCGAAAATATGGGACGTTTGTTCAGTCTGACGAGTGGGACGATTTCCATGATCAGCACGTGGTGCGGCCATATATTGATGTCATCAGGAAGCGCAGGGGTGAGCCAATCGGGACGGTGAACCCGCTTTCTCTCCCGGCACGGCTTGATGCTCTGGAAAAACGTCTTCAATCGACACGGACATTTTATCTCATTGATCTACCCCCAGAAAAACTTGACCAGCTGCGAGCCAAGGTGGACCTTGGTGCTACATCAAAGTTGGCTATATTACGAGCGCTTCTCCTGTGGACCGAGCCCGTCGAAGTTGGGGGTGAAACAGTTCGTTTGAATCTTTGGGATGAGTTTTCTCGGGAAGGCTACGAGATCAATGCGCCTTTACTTGCTCGGCGCGGGTAACACACACCACTTGACTCATTTCCGAGTATATATAGACTTTATCAATGAGCACGGAGACAATACGAGACACGCGTTACGAGATCGGCGTTTTGACCGGAGCTCTCGTCAAAGTAGATGCCTACCGATACGCCTTCCCTGACTGGACCGTCACCCACATCCCCAGCGAATTTAGTGAACATGAAATTAAATATGAAGCTCCCTATCATCCGTTGGCGAGGGTCGGACATATTGCAGAAGCCAAACTCGTAGGGGATAGGACCGCGGCCACCGCGTTTTTGGGAGTCTTAGATGCTGCAATAGACGGTCGGTATGACACAACAGATCTTGTCGCGGGAACACGCCGTTACATACTGTGTACCGATACGTTGCAACTGTTGCACGTCGATTCCCAGCCTGAAGGTGCAGAAGAGTCGTACATCTATCTTGAAAAGCCGGACAGTGTCGAAGAATGGCTTGGCGACCCCATCCGTGGGCCGACCGCGATACGCGGGAGGTGGGTTGAAGTAGTAACTGCTATCAGTGCAATTGACGCGATTGATTTTGAGAAGCCTCCGAGAGTGATTTTTTTCCGAACCCGCGTCAAAATGAAAAACTTTACCGATGCGGAGCTTTTTCGGTGGTTGGAAGACGGCGGACGGGAAATTGTCACCCAAACTGCCGGAGGATTGCCCATAGCCCAAGCGAGCAGTTTGTATGATAAGTCCACCCCCTTGACTGTGTATCGACAGGATGATCCTCATGGCTCCGAGCGGGAGATTCTTCGCTATGAAACGTGGGAGCACCTGCCACCAACAGAACTGCTTACATTCGTCTACGGTGCCATCCGCCATGAGGTCGAGCCTTGGCTTGTCAGCCTCTCGGAGCCGATTGCATAGCGGGTAATTGCAGTCAATTCACAGATCTGTTAGAATGCTTGTGGGTAAGTTTTCAGTCCCATAAGCAAAAAACGCACACTCAATAGTATCTTCTCCCTAAAAATTTTGCCGAAATTTTTTGATTTCAAAAATTACTAGGTAATTTCAAAATTTTCAGGGCACTTGAGTGGAAGGTGAAGAAGATACGACTTTGGAACACCAAAGAACGTATCTTTGGTGTTTTTTTATTCGTAGCATTCGTATGAATTCGTAGATTAGTATCGCATCAATATGGAAGAAATTACATTACCATCCCTCCTCGAGGCTGGTTGTCACTTCGGCCACAAATCCGAACGCTGGCACCCCAAGGCCCGTGACTTTATCTATACCGAGAAAGACGGGATTCACATTATCGATTTAGCCAAGACCAAAGTCGGGCTTGAGGCTGCCATGACATTTGTCAAAGAGCTTGTCGCAGGCGGTGGCGATCTCCTTTTTGTGGGTACCAAGCGCCAGGCCATGGGAGTCGTGGCTGAAGAAGCCAGCCGCGTGGGAGCGCCGTACTTTGTTGAGCGATGGATTGGTGGATTCCTGACCAACTGGGAGGAGATCAAAAAAAATATCGATAAAATCAACAGGTTGAAAGAGGGAAAAGCAACCGGTTTTTGGAAAAAATTTCCCAAACACGAACAATCCAAGCTCTCCCGGTACCTTGACCGACTC
>MFJZ01000007.1:0-12322 GCA_001781025.1 Candidatus Gottesmanbacteria bacterium RIFCSPLOWO2_01_FULL_49_10 | reverse complement strand
GACGCAGTCGGTTCGATCAAGTTCATCGCCCACGCAGTAGCATCAGCCTATAAAGAAGGGAAAGATCAGTACCAGAAACAACACGAATCAAAAGAAGCCACACAAAAAGCTGTATCGTCAGAAGAGGCGGTTGCAGTCAAACAGCCGGTAGAAGAAGCACCAAAAAAGAAGCCCATCCCTGCCAAAGCTACAGGGGACCAGAAGGCTACGGTGGGCAAACGTGGCCGACCACGGAAGACAGAATCCGAAAAATCCGACAAAAAAACCGATCCGACAAATTAAGCTGGTATGCAAGTTCATCTAGAAGATCTTAAGAGACTCCGTTCTGAGACGTCCGCGGGTGTTTCCGACTGCCGCGGGGCTCTGGAAGAGGCCGGTGGCGACTATGATAAAGCCAAAAATCTTATCCTCGAGCGCGGACTTGAGAACGCAGCAAAGAAGGAAGGAAAGGAAACATCGCAGGGCGTCATAGAGGCATATGTACACAATGGGAAAGTCGGCGTCCTGGTCGAACTCCGATGCGAGACGGATTTTGTCGCGCGCACCGATGAGTTTGGGCATCTTGCCCACGAGATAGCGCTTCAGGTTTGTTCCATGAATCCAAAAAACGTAGACGAACTCCTCAAGAATCCCTACATTCGTGATCCAAAGCTCACGGTTGCAGACCTGGTTAAGCAAGTTGTTGCTAAGGTTGGGGAGAACATCACGGTGGCAAAGTTTACCAGAGCAGCGCTGGGCGAGTGATTCCTTGACGAAAGCGACCTGCGTATCCTAAGATACCTAAAGGAATGATAGACACCCTTCTCAACCAAGCTCGTGACCGGATGAAGAAAGCCATTGAGGTCACACAAACCGATCTTTCCTCGATCCGTTCCGGTCGCGCAACGCCGTCACTGGTTGAACACCTCACGATTGCAGTGTACGGCGGGAGTCAACGCCTCAAGCTCATGGAGCTCGCGACCATCACCGCGACGGATGCCAAAACCCTCGTCCTTACCCCGTATGACCCCTCGATAATTGCAGAAATAGAAAAGGGAATTCAGGAAGCCAATACCGGGCTTACCCCTGTTGTTGACGGCGAGGTTATCAGAATTACTATCCCGCTCCTGTCCGAAGAGCGGCGCGGGGAGTATATTAAACTCGCCCGCGTCAAGCTTGAGGGTGGACGTATCATGATCCGTCAGGCTCGTCAAGACGCGATGCATCAGTTGAAAAAATCAGAAGATTCCTCGGAAATCTCTCAGGATCAGCAGAAACAGGGAGAAAAGATGGTGCAGGAGTTGACCGATGAAATGATTGCAGAGATTGATGGCATGGGAGAGCGCAAGGAAGCGGAGCTATTACAAGTATAAATCTCAAATCACAAATCCCAATGTCCAACGCGGTGTGAAGATTTTATAAAAATTTTTCTTTCCACGTTGGTCATTGTGATTTGGTCATTGTGATTTTCATGGTATGCTACTCACCGCCCTTATCTTTTTCCTCATCTTAAGCATTTTGGTTTTTATCCACGAGCTCGGACACTTTGTGGTCGCGCGAGTCATCGGTGTCCACGTTGAAGAGTTTGGTTTGGGTCTCCCGCCGCGTATTTTTGGGAAGAAAATCGGCGACACTATCTACTCCGTCAACTGGCTCCCCATAGGAGGGTTTGTCCGCCTGGCTGGCGAAGACGAAGAGTCTCATAGTTCTGGGTTTACCCAGAAAAATGCGAAGCATTTGTTCTGGGCGAGAACAAAAAAAGAGCGAGCGGCGATTCTGGTTGCCGGGGTTACCATGAATTTTATCCTTGCGGTCGGCATCACGATGTACCTCCTCACTCAGGGCATTATGGAGCCCACGGGGAGCGTGCGTGTCGAACGGGTATTGTCGGGGAGTCCGGCAGCTCTGGTAGGGTTGGAGCCGGGCGACGTCATCCGTTTTGCATCTCCCTATCCAGGGAAAAAGATTACTCTTGAGATGGAACCGGAGCTCCATAAGCCCAGTCAGCTCATTGAATTTACCAAGAATCATCTCGGTGAACAGGTCAGCCTCCAGGTGCTGCGTAACGGTCAACTAGTATCGTTTGTGGTCGTACCGCGTAAAGAGTATCCCAAGGGAGAAGGGCCCATGGGTGTCGTCATTACCGATCTGGCGCTGCATCGGTATGGTGTCGCCGAGGCCCCGGGATTGGCCGTAAGGATCAACCTTAGTCGTGCAAAAGACATGTTTGTATCTATCGGGACGACGCTCTGGCGGCTCGTGACGTTAAAGCCCCTCGCCGAGGACGTTGCCGGTCCCATCGGGATTGCGCAGGTGACCGGTCAGGCGGTCAAGTTCGGATTTTTGGCAGTCCTCGAGTTTATGAGCATACTTTCTTTGAACCTTGCGGTTCTCAACATCTTGCCGATTCCGGCTCTGGATGGCGGGAGACTTGCGTTTGTGTTTGCCGAAAAACTCCTGGGGAGGCGTCTTCGGCCGGCATTTGAGCGATCAACCCATCAGGTGGGGATGATCATCCTTTTTGCCCTCATGCTTTTGGTTTCGATTAACGACATTGCACGCTTGGCCCGTGGTGGCTCATGATACGAAGGCATTGACGAGACATCACGAGATCTTGTACAATGGGAGGAGATTTCAGGAAAAGCGCTTTGGTTTCGAGATCCGACCGGAACCATGCTTCGATTAAATCGGGGCAAGCTGTCCGCCCAAGAAGCGGAACGGGTAAGCCCGTGATAGCAGGAAAGAGAGTCAAGAGTGGATAGTAAAAAGTGTAAAGAAGGGAAGCAGAAAAATATTCTACACTATACACTTCTCACTTTTGACTAAACGAAGGTGGTACCGCGAGAGACCTCGCCCTTGTTCCGATAAGTATCGGAGTGGAGGCGAGGTTTTTAGTGGATTCGTTGCTCTTTTGAGTCATCGAAAAAGAGCTTACGAGCCACTATGGTGAGGAGGGGATAGCGACGTACCATTTATGGACAAAACTATTACGTACGATGATTTTACAAAGGTTGATATGCGGGTTGGGAAAGTGATAGACGTTCAAGACTTTCCCGAGGCCCGTAAACCTGCGTACAAACTGACGATTGATTTTGGACCACTGGGCATCAAGAAATCGAGTGCGCAGATTGTTAATTATCAAAAAGAGGATTTACTGGGGCGACAGGTAATTTGCGTGGTCAATTTTCCAAAAAAGCAAATTGGCCCCTTTGTTTCCGAAGTCCTGACACTTGGCGCCGAGCGCGACCTCGGCGGCTATGAGCTACTGCGGCCAGACCCTGATGCAAAATTGGGGAGTAGGGTATACTAAGGGATCGTTCGTTAATAACTTCATAGATATTAACGAATACGATCCTTTGTGCCGCACCGAAATATCTAATTTATGATCGGATGCGGCCTAACTCTATGAAGCAGCAATTTGAAAAAAAAGAACTTAAGAAAAAAAGCGAGAATCTCTCGGAGTGGTACACCGATGTGATTTTGAAAGCCGAGCTTGCTGACTACGCACCGGTCAAGGGCATGATGGTGATCCGACCGTACGGGTATGCGATTTGGGAGAAGGTTCAGGAAGTCATGAACGCATATATGAAATCCGCCGGCGTTCAGAATGCATACTTTCCGCTTTTCATTCCTCATTCGCTCCTTGAGAAAGAGAAGGAACACGTGAAAGGCTTTTCACCGGAACTTGCAATCGTCACGATCGGCGGAGGCGAAAAGCTCAAAGACCCCCTCGTCGTCCGCCCCACTTCGGAAACGATCATGTATGAAATGTACAGGAAATGGATCCATAGCTGGCGGGATTTGCCACTTCTCATAAATCAGTGGAATAACGTCGTCCGTTGGGAAAAAAGAACGTATTTATTTTTACGCACCATGGAGTTTCTCTGGCACGAGGCCCATACCGCTCATGAAGATGAGGAGGGAGCCATAGATATGTGTCTTAAAGCGCTGCAATGGTACAAAACGATCTATGAAGAATACTATGCCATACCCACGATTATAGGAGTCAAGAGTCAATCGGAGAAGTTTGCAGGAGCCAAACAAACGTACACGGTGGAAATGCTCATGCCGGACGGGAAAGCTCTCCAGGGTGCCACATCTCATAACTTAGGACAAAATTTTTCCGTTCCGTTTGAACTCAAGTTTCAAAATCGAGAAGGAAAAGAAGCGTATGTTTGGCAAACGTCATGGGCTATTACGACGCGTTCGATAGGGGCGCTCGTCCTGACTCATGGAGATGACAACGGGCTTATCCTCCCGCCTAAGATCGCTCCTATCCAAGCCATAATCGTGCCGATATTGGCCAAAGACGTGGATCGGACCGGTTTGCAGGGGTATTGCCAGGAGATGAAAGAAGCGCTTACCAATAGCGGCGTACGTGTGGTGGTTGACGAAAATGAAGCGGAAAGTGTGGGTCGTAAGTTTAATAAATGGGAAGTCAAAGGAGTACCCCTCCGATTGGAAGTGGGGCAGAAGGAATTAGCCGCCCGGTCAGTCGTCGTGGTCCGGCGTGACATCGGCAAAAAAGAGACGGTCAAACGAGAAGCGATGCTCGTGCGCATAGAGTCACTCCTAAAGGAGATACAGGAAGTGCGCTACGTGGCATCGAAGGCGTTTCTTGACGCCAACACCAGGCCGGCCGCTTCCTACGAGGAGCTTAAAGAGATTATGAATACCAACCGCGGATTCATCCGCGCATTCTGGTGTGAGGATGCGGCCTGTGAGACCGCGATTAAAGAAGAAACCAAAGCCTCGACGCGCTGCCTGCCGCTTGATGCGAAGGAAGAGAAGGGTTTTTGCGTTCGCTGCGGTAAGCCCGCCACCCACCGCTGGATTTTCGCCCAAGCCTACTGAGCTCTGAATTCAAGGCCCGCCCTCCAGGCTAGAGCTTACCTCCACTAATTTCAGCTAACCGATCTTTGCTTATCATTCCAAGGTACTCTTCTAAAAATGACCGGTACGTCGTTTTTCCTCGCAGTGGCGAATTTGAAAAATAGTTACGAATGATCGTTGGGTCGCTAATACACTTCGATCGCGGATTGACGTATTCCCCATACGATGACCACGGATACGTCTCCAACTCCACGCTCAGGGCCGGGCCTTGAGCGTGAGTGTCAAACAATTCAACGGGATTGATGTGAATATACCGAGAAACATGAAGCAAATACTCATCCGTATCGATAAGCTTCGCCTTAAACCTTCCCTGAAAAACAGCTCCAACCTTTTCATATTTTTTGTTGAAATACATCGTATAGGCGGTATGGAGTCGGTGAATAAACCTATCTATCAATTCATCACCATCTTGCCGGAGGAGCAAATGAACATGATTTGGCATGAGACAGTACGCAAGGAGCGTGACTTCGTGCTTTTGGAGATATTCACCGAGGCGCTTGAGGTACCTGCGGTAGTCCTTTGCATCATAAAAAATGATCTGCTTATTGTGCCCACGATTATACACATGATAGAAGCCTTGAGGATAAAAAATCGCTGGTCGAGCTGACATGATACCCATTATGCACCATGCTATGCTTAGGCACAAGGCCGGGCCTTGAGGCTAGATATTGTATAAAACGTTGTATGGTATACTCATACTATGAAAACGATCGTTACTCATATCGGGTCGGATTTGGATGCTATTACCGCTATCTGGCTCGTCAAAACCTACTTTCCCGGATGGGAAGAGGCAAACATAGCTTTCGTACCGGCGGGAAAGACCCTGGACGGCGCGCCTCCTGATGACAACCCCGACGTCATCCATGTAGATACTGGCATGGGACGCTACGACCACCACCAATCCGACGCCGATACCTGTGCTGCCCAGCGTGTCTACGAAGTGGTGAAAGCGTCGCGCGGAGCGGATGTCGCCCTCGAACGCATGCTTGCCGTGGTCAACGAAGTGGACCATTTCCGTGAGGTTTTTTTCCCCAACCCGACGGCGGACTTTTGGGAATTCTCGCTGGTCGCGGCTATTGACGGATGGCGACTTCTGTACTCCGATAATCCCATCAAAATCGTATCCCTGGCGATGGAAGCACTGGACGGTATATACAAGACGTTTCAGAATAAAGTTTGGGCGGAGAAAGAGCTGAAAGAAAAAGCTGTCCATTTTGACTCTCCCTGGGGTAAGGCCTTTGGCATAGAAACGACCAATGACGAGGTGGTCCACCTGGGACAAAAAATGGGCTACGCTCTCGTCATCCGCCGCGACCCGCGCAAAGGCTATATTCGCATCAAATCCCTCCCCAAAGATGACATAGATTTGACTGCCGTCTATAATACGCTCAAGGAAAAGGATCCGGAGGCGACCTGGTTTCTTCACGCCAGCCGTCACATGATCCTCAATGGAAGTGCCAAAAATCCGGATATGAGAGCAACGACATTATTACTTGAAGAAATCATTGACATCTTGAAGAATCAAAAAAATATCTAATGTTGCCACCCGAATGGGGAACCATTCTACCGATGTTTATGCCAGAAGGTTTCCGTCGCGATCGTACGATAAACGTATGGCTAAGGTCGATTGATATAAGAGGCAATAGTGATCTTGAAGGGACACCGCATAGTTGTGGTGGAATATTTTATTATCGTCAAAGATCTCATAGGGTAGAATGGAATGGCAATACGCTCTCAGTGGATTCTCTTTGGTGCATTCAATGTTCTGGGTGTGAGGAAACTTTCATGGATGCAGTCGTTAGCTTGGTATTAGTGAATGCGATAAATACGGCATGGAGATATCAGCCCACGGAATAATTTCATGCAAACTATGAAGACTGAAATCGTTAAAATAGTAAACCCTGACGCCAAAAACCTGATCTTCGGCCAATCTCACTTCATCAAGACAGTCGAGGATCTTCATGAAGCATTAGTGGGCGCCGTACCGGGCATAAAGTTTGGGCTGGCCTTCTGCGAAGCCTCCGGCCCACGCTTCATCCGTACAAGCGGCACGGATGAGGCGATGGTCAAGCTTGCCGCCCAAAACGCCAAAGCTGTGGGCTGCGGTCACGCCTTCTTTATTTTCCTTGAGAACGCCTTTCCGATTAATGTATTAAATGCCGTCAAAATGGTTCCGGAGGTCGTGCGTATCTTTGCCGCAACCGCTAATCCCCTCGAGGTTATGGTCGGGCGCACCAAGCAGGGCGGAGGAGTCCTGGGGGTCGTGGACGGCGGCTCTCCCACGGGAGTGGAAAAAGAAAAAGACGTCGCGGACAGAAAAGAGCTCCTCCGGAAGTTTGGATATAAGCTATAAAAACTCAAAACTCATGTGAGCTTTGAGCTTTGAGTTATGCCCAAGTGCATCTTTTGCAGCATCGTACAAGGGGAAGAGCCGGCACAGATCGTGTACGAAGATCCTCAGAGTCTTGCCTTCCTCGACAAATATCCTCAGTCCCGCGGCCACCTGCAGCTTATCCCCAAAAAGCATTACCCGCGGATCTACGAGATCCCCGAGATGGGAGCGTTTTTCACTGTCGCGGGGAGAGTTATCCGTGCTATAATACCGGTATTGGGAGCCGACCATGTGACGATCGCCACATTCGGCCGGCAGGTAACACACGCCCATCTCTGGATCGTTCCGCAATATGATCGCGAAGGCGAGATTAAAGAAGGATTTGGTCGAAAGACGACACGGGAGGAACAAAAAGAGCTGGTAAGAGCGTTGCGTGTGGCACTGAAAGGGGTGTAAACATCATTTATGGTCTTTGTTAAAGCACAGCCAGGTGACACGTCTGATTCTTTGATTCGGAAATTTACGCGGAAAGTGCTTGCTGAAGGAATACTCCAGGATTTAAAGAAACGGGAATTCTATCAGAAACCGGCGGAAATTCGAAAAGAGAAAAAGCGCGATCTTATAAGGCGCTTGAAACACCCGAGAAGGGTTTAAATGAGTCCGCTACTGACGATTCTCACCCACGAGATGACCCGCTCACTCAAAAATGGTGAGCAGCTACGCCTGGACACCATCCGGTTTCTTTTGGCCGCGGTGAGAAACGATGCAATTGCCAAATATGGCGCCAAAGGCGAGGAAGGCCTGAATGATGCGGATGTCTTAGGCGTCATCAAAAAACAAGCCAAAAGCCACAGAGAATCCGTCGAAGCGTTTGAGAAAGCAGGGCGCACCGAACTTGCCACGAAAGAGAAAGCAGAGCTTGCCATTCTCGAGGAATACCTACCCAGGGAGCTCTCCGACGAAGAGGTTAAATCGCTCCTTAAACCCGTAATCTCCTCCGGAGAAACCAACCCTTCGACAACCTCAAGGCAGGACTTCGGTCTTCTCATGGGTCAAGCAATGAAAGCAGTCAAAGGCCAAGCCGACGGCGGGCGAGTTTCCGCAATACTCAAAGCGATGCTCCAGTCGAAGTGATATGGTACACGTGCGTTTTCCCAATCATAGTCAGCTGGCGCAAACGTATTCGTGCGGACCGATTTGTCTTCAAAATGTCTATGAACATTTTGGTCTCGATGTATCTCTGGATGACATATTGACATCGCTTCGAGTAACGGAAAACGATACCACATATCTCTCTCAACTGGCCAAAGACGTCGTTTCTCGCGGACTGGATTCGGTCATCATTACCTCTTATGCGGTTTCAGTATCTCCTGATTGGGAGGGAAAGTCAGCGCAGGAAGTGCTCAGTAGGCTTGATGAATGGGCAAAAAGTAATCCAAGAGATAAATTTATTATCGATGCCACCTATCTTCGCGACTACCTTCGCGCCGGAGGAAGGGTTGTCGTTACCGATTTGAGTACAACACTCATAGATACATTCTTAGGAGACGGATATAAGGCAGTAGTTTGTTTGGAGGAGTCGTGGTTGTGGGGTCGTCGGAAACGAGATAAAGTTGCTCAATTTGACGATATCTATGGGTCTGCTCGGGGCCATATCGTCGTTGTTTTTGATTCGACTGATACAGAATACATAGTAAGTGATCCGTATCCAACGGGGTTGTCCGGTAGAGAAGGAATTTATCCAGTACCTAAAGACAAACTCTTTATTTCGATGGCTATGTGGAATGCGGAAGTATTGATGATTAAGAAATAAACGATGATAACAGTTTTATTTCAAACCGAAACTCACTACCCGGTCAACCGGAAAACCATCAAAGAGGCGGTGGTTGCTGCCCTTTCCCGGAAGATCAAGCACCAGGTTGAGGTGAGTATATCAATTATCGGCGACCGCAGGATGAGGCAACTCAACCGCGATTACCGAAAAATTGATGAGACCACGGATGTTCTTTCGTTTCCATTAAACGATCCAAGTTCGCCAAGTACGCTTTTTGTGGAGCTGCCTGACTCTATATTGCGTTTGGGTGATATCCTCGTTTCCTACCCCCAGGCCGTTACCCAAGCGACAGAAGAAAATAAAATGGTTGATGATGTTATAGTAGAGCTTGTCCTTCATGGGCTCGATCATTTGCTCGGGATACACCACGAGGAGTAAAGCACCAAATCACAAATACCAAAACACCAATAAATTCAAAATCCTAATGTTCAAACTATTAAGAATCTTGTATATTATTTGATGCTTGGTTATTGATGCTTGGTGCTTCTACCGTTATGTCATTTTATAGAACCTACCGTCCCCGCGTTTTGGAAGAAATAGATAACGCTTCGGTTCGGCAAAGCGTTGAGTTACTCCTGACAAAACCCAAAAGTCAGCTGCCCCACGCCTACCTCCTGAGTGGTCCCAAGGGTACGGGAAAAACGACGACGGCGCGCGTCATTGCAAAACTTTTTATCTGCATGAAGCCCAAGAAAAACGGCGCGCCCTGTGGCACGTGTGCTGAGTGTGTTGCGATTGCTGATGGCAGGTATATGGACGTTCTTGAGATGGATGCGGCGAGCAATCGCGGTATCGACGAGATCAGATCGCTTCGGGACGGGATCGCGCTTGCGCCATCTCTTGGAGCATACAAGGTATATATTATCGACGAAGTACACATGTTGACGAACGAAGCGTTTAACGCACTTTTGAAAACACTCGAGGAGCCTCCGCCGCACGCGATTTTTGTTCTGGCGACCACCGACCCGCAAAAGATTCCAGGGACGGTCGTCTCACGGTGTCAACATATACCGTTCGTGCGCGCGAGTACCCCAGATCTCATGCACGCGCTGGCGCGGATTGTCAAAGAAGAAAAAATATCTATCGATGAGGAAGCGCTTACCCTTATCACCGGTAATGCAGAGGGCTCATTCCGCGACGCAGTCAAGAGCTTAGAGCAAGTCAGCTTCCACAAGGGGAACATAAGCGTCGCAGTCGTTCAAAAAACGCTCGCACTTTCTGAGTCGTCACGACGGGAAACGTTCCTCGCCCACCTGGTCGCACACGACGGGGGCGCCGCGCTTCGTGACATCCAAAAGCTCGTTCAAGACGGCGTCGACACCAAGGCATTTCTCGTTGACTGTCTGATTGAGCTTGAACGAAGGCTTGTATCCGACGTAATGACAAAAAAGGAGGGTGCTATACCATCGGGCCTGCGCGATCTTGTCTCCCGCCTGACGCAAGCCTACGGAGAACTTCGTTCGTCTCCCATCCCACAACTTCCACTCGAGCTGGCGGTCGTGGAATATTGCGAGAATAAAGCGATAAGCATCAAGCAAAAAGAGATAAACGCATCGCCCATCACTTCTCGCTTATCGCCTGTGAATAAGACGCATGAAGAAATAAATAATCCAACGGCAGGCTTACTCACGTTGGAAAAGCTATCAGAGCACTGGCACGATGTCATAGACGAGCTTAAGCCATTCAACCACTCAGTGGCGGGCGTGATGCGCTCCACTAGACCCAAGGACGTGAGAAATGGTATAGTGACCATTGAAGCTTTTTACAAATTTCACCAAGAGAAACTTTCGGAGACAAAAATCAAAGAGATGATTGGTACGATTCTTAATAAGTTGTTCGGCGAGAAGGTGAAGGTAGAAGTGGTACTGGGGAAGAAATAAATCGAGGAAATCACAATGACCAAATCACAATGACCAACCAGGTAATAGGAGTTTTATAAAAATCTTCACACCGCGTTGGATATTGGGATTTGTGATTTGAGATTTTATTTATACTATGATGAATCCATTTAAAGCTCTTGGCGACATGAACGCGATGAGAAAGCAAGCCATGGCCATCCAACAGGCGCTTGAAGGAGAAGAGTTTGAGGTTGTGGTCGGGAATGTCCACATCGTCATCACTGGCAACCAGAATGTGAAGGTGGTTGAAGTTGACGGCGTGCTCAATGAAGATATAAGGCGCGCCATAAACGACGCCATCAAAAAGAGCCAGCAAGCAGCAGCAGGGAAACTCGCTGAATTGTCGAAAAACTTTCAACAGTAAGCATCAAATTCCAATATTCAAACACCAAACAATAGCAAAGCATCGAAGGAAAAGAATGTAATTGTTTAATGTTTAAAATTTGTTTTCGTTCGTTGGGGATTTGGTGCTTGTGATTTGGAATTTATTCATGCAAGTAATAGTCACCGGCTCTCTCGGCTACGACTACATTATGGATTTCCCCGGTCGGTTTGCCGATCGGATCATGCCGGACAAGATCCATAAACTTTCGTTAAGTTTCCTCGTTGATAAACTTTCCAAGCAATTCGGCGGCACCGGGGCTAACATCGCCTACACGCTCAAGCTTCTCGGGGTTGAATCCCTGCTTTTGGCCTGTGCAGGAGAGGACTTTGCGGAGTACAAAAAACACCTCGAGAGACACGGCATCGTGACTACGGGCATCACCGAACACCAAAGGGTAACCACGAGCTCCTACTTCGTCATCACCGATCAGGATGACAACCAAATCGGCTCGTTTTATGTCGGGGCCATGAAGTACGCAAGAGATCTGTCAATCGCAGCAGTTGCAGATTCCGGGAATCTCTCGGATTCCCGGAATCGAACACCACCACCCCATTTTGTCGTCATCGCCCCTACTGACCCCGCCGCCATGAAAAAATACGTCAAAGAATGTCGATCTCACAAGCTTTCCTATTTCTATGATCCTGCGTTCCAAATCGCCACATTCACGCCCGTTGAACTCAAAGAGGGGATTACTGGCGCCGCTCTTTTAATCGGTAATGACTATGAAATCTCCCTCATTGAAGATCGCCTTGGTGTCTCCCACGAAGAACTCCTTGCGATGACCCCCGTCGTCATCACCACACTCGGAGCTAAGGGCTCGATTATAGAAACGTGCAATGAGGCCATCCACATCAAACCTGCCAAGCCTAAAAATACGAGTGACCCGACTGGCGCCGGTGACGCCTTTCGAGCCGGCTTCCTTGCCGGATACCTAAAAGCTGCGAGCTCAAGGTCCGCCCTTGAGCGTGGACTCAGTGGACTTACTGCGCATGAATTACTTG
>MFJZ01000006.1:19188-20170 GCA_001781025.1 Candidatus Gottesmanbacteria bacterium RIFCSPLOWO2_01_FULL_49_10 | reverse complement strand
CCCTGGGTTGCGACATTGAACTTATACCCCCCGGAGTCGGTGGCCGCGTAGTCTTTGGAACCGACCATGGCCAGGATTTCACCGGTCTTGGGATCGATGACCACTGCCGCCCCGTTACCAACTTTTAGTTTCTTGGCTTTCCCCACTTCCTCAGAAACTATTGCCTGAGCCTTCTCCTGAAGTTTCCAATCAAGGGTGGTCGTCACGGTTAATCCGCCTCCTTCGACCAGCTTTTGACCGAGCATTTCAGTCAGAAGCTCACGAACGTACGCCACAAAGTGTGGAGCACGCAGCCCCGCATCTCCCTCTTTAAACACGATTGTCTCAACTTGTTTTTTGGCTTGAGTCTCCTGGAATTCCGATATATACGCATCCTCCCGCATACGGCGCAGCACATGGAGCGTCCGGGCAACAAATGCCTTCGGGTCATCGCTAAAGGGTGAGTATTTGCTCGGCGACTGCGGCAACCCTGCCAAAACCGCCGACTCAACGAGATCAAGTTCCCGGACGGGTTTCCCGAAATAGGATTGGCTTCCTGCTTCGACTCCGACCGCAGTCCCACCATACGGGGCCTCATTGAGATACATACGGAGAATCTCGTCTTTCGTGTACTTGCGCTCTATTTGAATTGCAAGAATTGCTTCTTTGATTTTTCGGGAAAGTGTCCGTTCGTTGGTAAGGAGGACGTTTTTGACGAGCTGCTGGGTGAGGGTTGACCCACCCTGGACTCTGCCAAAAAACAAGGTGGAAAGGAATGCGCGGATAATCCCGGTCCGCGATAAGCCTTGGTGCGTATAAAACTCTTTGTCTTCGATGGCAATTGTCGCATCTTTGAGGTATTGGGGGATATCTTCCCATTTGACAAGGATACGATTTTCATCCTGAAAAATGTCGTAAAGCTTCTCTGCGTTCCTATCTAAAACTACGGTTGAAAGCCCTTCGCTCCGCTTGACCTTGTCAGGCCTGGGCAAGTCCTTTGCAT
>MFJZ01000006.1:15479-19163 GCA_001781025.1 Candidatus Gottesmanbacteria bacterium RIFCSPLOWO2_01_FULL_49_10 | reverse complement strand
GACGACGCCGACAAAAAATACGATAAATGCAGCCGTAACCAACCGACTCCACGTCCGAATGCTTAACCGTCTTCTCCCGATAATTCTTCGCCACGTGCGCTCTCTATACACGTTTTTCCACATACCCTCATTGTACTCAAATATTGCCGAGATTGACAATGTATGATATAGTATTACTGTATGAATCTCGGAAATAAATGTTTTTGCTATTATTATTTTGCTTCCCAAACCGGGGGGTTGGTTGCTGGTGTAACAATGTAGTGTAAATAATAGTTTCCAAACCAAACCTCCCGACGGGAGGTTTTTTTGTGGTGAAAGGAGGTGAATATCCATGGCAAATCCTAATGAAACAGAAATAAAACAAGATGATCTTTGGACAGGTGATCTTGTTCCGCCGCTTGACAACAGCCAAGCGGAAACTCCATCTGCACCAGTACCGACGGATCCGCCACCGGGTAATCAAGCCCCGATGGTCGACGTCTACAGCCTGGAATAAGGACGCTGGGAAGAGCCTAAGGAATCCAAGGCTCTTTCTGGCATATAAAATATTTATGACGAATTCTTTTTACAACCATACAATGCAAGCGAATATTCCATCGTACGTCCCGCAGATTCAGGGATTTCATTCTCGTGCTGATTTCTCGACACTTACCAATGTGTTCGGCCCAAGCCCGCTAGTACGAAAAGCCCTACCATCACTTCTGAAAGATCCCATGAACCTATACCCAATGCGAAACCCTGTACGGCTCAAAGAAAAAATAGCCTCATGGCTGACCATCGATCCTTCTATGATCACGGTCGGAAACGGAAGTGACGAGCTTATCGCCATAATCCCTCAAGTACTTCTAGAACCGGGAGATCACTGTGTCGTGCAAACCCCAACATTTTTTCGCATCATCGAATCGTTACACCGGATGAAAGGAGAAGTCCTCACCGTACCGGCAACAGACGAAACAAACTTTGTTCTTGGCCAACGATACATTGAATCTGTATTCGCTGCAAGCAAACGCACGAACGCTCGTATTACCTGGCTTTGCTCGCCAAATAACCCAACAGGGGAAACTATAGAGCTTGACCATATCACCTGGCTTTCTCGGCGTGTACCGGGTTTGCTGGTCGTGGATGAAGCGTACCAAGAATTTTTTGATCCCAAAAATAACCTTTCCGCAACGAGGCTCGTTGATAAACACGATAACATAATCGTCACCAAAACATTCTCGAAGGCATTTGGACTCGCGGGTATTAGAGTAGGATTCGCCATTAGTTCCCCACATCTTATTGACGCTCTCGAACGGTGGCGACTCAATTTTGCTATTTCATCTTTGAGCCTACGAATCGCTGAGGCCGCGTTAGATGATATCAGCTTTCTTCAAAAAGTTCACGAACGTATGGATACGGAAAGAACGTTTCTTTTTACAAACATTGATAAGCTACCCCAATTAAAGCGTGGAGGACATTCCAAAACAAACGTATTTATTCTCAAACACACCAATGGGAATCTTTTTGACCTCTTATTAAAGCGGGGGATTGTAACTGCCGATTTTAACGAGATGAACGGCTTAGAACATTTGGGGTTCGTCAGAATCACCGTTAAGACACGGTCGGAAAATGAGATATTGCTTCAGGCATTAAGAAAAACAGCAAACGGACACAAAAAATTCTAGGCTTTGTATCTGCGCAGCTACCAATAGACAGATTGCTATGCTATAGTAAAAATAGGATTATGGACCCAATTGATCACTTACTGACGAGAGGTGTTGACAAAATTTACCCAAGCCGGGAGGTGCTGGAGAAAGTATTACGATCTGGGAAAAAACTGAGGCTCTACCAGGGGTTTGATCCGACGGGGACACAGCTTCACATAGGACATGCTGTCGGATTTCGAAAACTGCGCCAGTGGCAAGATCTGGGTCATGAAGTGATTTTCCTTATTGGTGATGGAACCGGACAAGCAGGGGATCCGTCTGGTAAAAAAACTGCACGTGATAAATTTTTTAACCGTGAGGAACTCCGAAAAAACGGAAAAGATTACGTGTTGCAATCGTCAAAGATCATGCGGTTTGACGAACCAAATCCCGTCAAAATCCTCTACAACGGCGATTGGCTTAATAAACTCGGACTAGTGGAGATTCTTGACATTGCTGGACGAATAAGTTTCCAGCAAATGCTTGAAAGGGATCTTTATCAGGAGCGTTTAAAATCTGGCATAACGTTGTCACTCCGTGAGTTTTTGTACCCCATTCTTCAAGGATATGACTCTGTCGCAATGCAAGTGGACCTTGAACTCGGTGGCTCCGATCAAACTTTTAATATGCTTGTTGGCAGGCACCTCGTCAAGTCAATACTTGGAAAAGAAAAATTTGTCATGACCGTGCCGCTTCTCACCGATGCCAAAGGAACAAAGATCGGCAAGACGGAAGGGAATGTCATTGGCTTGACTGATGCGCCCAACGACTTCTTCGGTAAAATCATGGCGCTTGGCGATGATACCATTCTCAATTGTTTTCTCTTGCTTACTGATCTGGACGTAGAACCGTTAAAACAGCGACTGGAAGCGGGAGAAAACCCGATGGTTCTTAAGAAACAATTGGCATTTGAACTCACCAAGCAGCTTAACTCCGAGGAAGAGGCAGAGCAAGCACAATCCGCTTTTGAACAAACGTTTCATGATCGTCAAAGGCCCACCAACATTCCGGAGTTTGCCGCTAAGCGATCAGAGTGGGATCCTGTGGAGCTTCTTGTGGCAACCTCGCTTGCAGTGAGCAAATCCGAGGCCAAACGACTCCTCGAACAAAACGCGGTTGAGCTCAACTCTTCACTTATCACTTCTCACGTATCACTTCTCACTGTGTCTGATGGTGATATACTGAAAGTGGGGAAAAAAAAGTTTCTAAAAGTCCGAATATGAACTTCTTCCGAAAACACGAAAAAGTCTGGAAAGTCCTTGTGGTTATCGCCTCAGTCGCCCTTGTTGCCTCCTCACTCATCCCGCTTCTATCGTTACGGTAGTTTCCTTCGTTGCCTCGTTTCCACCCTCCGGCATATATACCCGTCTTACTCCGGTCCGCCAGCCGGCGGAGCGGATTAGCACTAAAAATTTCTGATGAAATTTCCAGTGTAAAAGGGATTTATACTGGAACAAACCTGAGTTGTTTCAGTATAATCAAACCATGAAGCTTTCCCCAACAACACCGATCCGCTATGTACCCCGAGTTGGTCCTGTCATGGCCAAGCATCTGGGAAAACTCGGTATTCAAGCCGTATGGGATCTCCTCTTCTATGTCCCGTTTCGCTATGATGACTTTTCCCGGACGTCTCCTATCGACCGCGTAAAACCAGGGGAAACGGTCACGATAAAGGGAGAAATCAAGGCGATGCGGACGTACCGGACAAAATCGGGAAAAAGCGCTCAAGAAGCCTCTGTAGCAGACGAGACGGGGACGATAAAGGCTACGTGGTTTAACCAGCCATTTCTTTTGCGAATCCTCCGCGTCGGGGATGTGGTCCACATGTCCGGAACCATCGGATGGTTTGGTCATAGCCTGGTCCTTGCCTCCCCGCAATACGAAGTCGCCCACGGCGACGGCGTCGAAAATAGCCTCCATACCGGGAGACTCGTACCAATCTACCCGGAAACGGCGGGCATCACATCAAAATGGCTGCGAGCCCGTATCCATGCTCTCA
>MFJZ01000006.1:12659-15470 GCA_001781025.1 Candidatus Gottesmanbacteria bacterium RIFCSPLOWO2_01_FULL_49_10 | reverse complement strand
CTCAAGATACGCACTGCGCAGTCACTCATTGACCTCCCTGGCTCACTACAGGGAGTACATTTTCCGCAAACAACGCGTGAAGCAGAGAAATCGCGGCACCGGTTGGCGTTTGATGAACTCCTCTTTCTCATTGCCCGCGCCAAAAAATCCCGCCTCGCATGGGAAAAAACCAAACGCGCCCACGGGATCATTCTTTCACAGAGTGACTTTCGTGCATTTATCCGGTCTCTCCCATTTGATCTTACGACCGATCAGGTACGCGCGATCGATGAAATCATGGACGATCTTCGCAGGCTCTTCCCCATGAATAGACTCCTCGTCGGCGACGTAGGATCAGGGAAAACCGTCGTTTCGGCGCTGGGAATGTTTGCGGCATACAAAAATGGATTACAATCGGTCCTCATGGCGCCCACACAAATACTGGTCCAGCAACACTACGAAACACTATCAGCCCTTTTGTCGCCACTTGGCATGCGCATACAGCTCGTCATGGGAGGAAAAAAGTCTTCTGCCGACACAGGAAATGCTGATATTTTAGTCGGTACCCATGCGCTTCTCTCAGAACGAATCAAGCTTGACCGCTTGGGTCTGGTTGTCATTGATGAACAACACCGTTTCGGTGTCAAACAGCGCTCGGTGCTTGCCGACAAAGGAAGAGGGGACTCATCACCCCATATACTCACGATGACCGCAACGCCCATTCCTCGCACCATGGCGCGGACCATCCTGGCACACCTTGACCTCTCGGTCCTTGAAACGATGCCCACCGGTCGGCGGATCGTCAAAACTTGGGTTGTCCCAAACGAAAAACGCTCGAACGCCTATGCATGGATACAAAAACACCTGGACGCTCTTCGTGGACAAGTTTTTGTCATCTGTCCACTGATCGACGAATCAGAAACACTGACCAGCATCAAAGCCGTCAAAAGTGAATTCCAACGCCTAAAAAACGTCTTTTCCCGATCTTCCGTTGATCTTCTGCATGGCCGGATGAGTCAAAAGGAAAAAATGGGCGTCCTCTCGCGTTTTCGCCAAGGGGAAACCGCAATCCTGGTTACGACTCCCGTTGTGGAGGTCGGGATTGATATTCCCAATGCGACCATTATGCTCATTGAAGCTGCTGATCGCTTCGGACTCGGGCAGCTCCATCAACTCCGCGGACGCGTCGGAAGGGGAGCGCTTCAGTCGTATTGCCTGCTTTTTTCGGAACACCCTAGCAATGAAACCCATAAGCGCCTTAAAGCTCTAGAAACCATACATAGCGGTCCCAGGCTTGCCGAACTTGACCTTGCCATTCGTGGCGCTGGCGAACTATTCGGCACAAAACAACATGGCATCCCACAGCTTCGCATCGCCTCCCTCGCAGACACCACAACCATCGCGCAGGCACAACAGGTTCTTGCCGAACTTATGAATATCGATCCCACACTTTCCACACTACCCTCTTGAGACGAAACCCCAAAAAAGGTACAATGAAGGAGTAAGATATGGCCCCATTACCAAAACGCAGACACAGTACGAGAAGAGGCGGCAAACGGGTTGCCGCGATTCGGCTCCTTTTGCCGCAATTCGTGAAGTGTGCACAATGCGGCGCGCTACGGCGCCCGCACCGCGTGTGCAGACATTGCGGCTCTTATGACGGAAAAACCGTGATGGTCAAAAAAGAAAAGAAGAAAAAGTCGTAGGCTTCATGCAACCTGCAACGGTAACGACACCCCATGAAGACACCTTTCGATCCCAGACATAAAAAACGAATTTCGCTCATGCAGGAACTTTTTGGACTATCCTTCGGACACAAAGCCATAAACACGGTCGCGGTACCCCCGGAAGCACATCTTAAAGACATAGACCTCTATATCCAAGCTGCTGCACCTGAGTGGCCGATTGATAAAATTGCCAAAATTGATCTTGCTATTTTACGGCTCGCACTCTATGAGCTTCTTGTCGAAAAAAAAGAACCGCCAAAGGTTATAATCGATGAGGCGGTAGAACTTGCAAAGGAGTTTGGCAACGAGAATAGCCAAAAATTTGTCAATGGAGTGCTGGGAACAATACTAAAAGAAACTGAAAACGGAAAACTGTAAACTGCAAAAGGAAAGCTCATTTCCCATCGTTTTCCGTTTACATTTTACAGTTTACATTTTTATGACTTTTGATGACCTTCAAAAAACCATCGGCATACCTTTTACCAACCAGGACTTGTTAAGGACTGCATTCTTCCATCGTTCCTACCTCAATGAGGCCAAAAATATAACCCAATCCAACGAACGCCTGGAATTTTTAGGAGATGCGGTGCTTTCGTTTCTGACCTCGAGCTTCCTGTATCAGCGCTTTCCAGAGTATCCGGAGGGCATACTCACGAACATCCGATCAAGTTTGGTCAAAACCAAAAGCCTCTCTCAGGTCGCAAAAACGCTTGCTCTGGGAGACCTTCTTTATTTGAGTCGCGGGGAGGAAGAATCCGGTGGCCGGGCCAACCCTTCACTCCTAGCTGATACGTTTGAAGCCCTTCTGGGTGCACTATTTCTCGACCAAGGGGTAGAGGCAGCCAAACAGTTTTTGGCGCAATACGTATTCCCCAAAGTAACCGAGATTATCGAAAAGAGAGCATACATCGATTTCAAAAGTTTGCTTCAGGAAATTGTCCAGGAAAAGGAACGCGTATCGCCAACCTACAGAGTCGTAAAAAGCCAAGGCCCTGACCACGCGAAAACCTTCTGGATAGAGGCAATCGTCGGAGAAAGTGCCATCGGAAGCGGTATGGGAAAATCCAAACAGGAAGCAGAGCAACAAGCCGCCTCAAACGCCCTT
>MFJZ01000006.1:12448-12649 GCA_001781025.1 Candidatus Gottesmanbacteria bacterium RIFCSPLOWO2_01_FULL_49_10 | reverse complement strand
GGAAAATCTGATAGAATAAGACCGATATGGTAAAAATTCGTCTTTCGCAAACCGGGACAAAGAATCGAAAAACCTATCGCCTCATCGCAATCGAGGAAGGGAAAAGGAGAGATGGCAGAGCCCTTGAGATACTGGGCTTTGTCAATCCCCTTGTTATTCCAACCCAGGTTGAGATTAAACGGGATCGAGTCAACTACTGGC
>MFJZ01000006.1:1429-12289 GCA_001781025.1 Candidatus Gottesmanbacteria bacterium RIFCSPLOWO2_01_FULL_49_10 | reverse complement strand
CAAGCGGGCGATCTATGTCGATGTAGAGATTACCGAAGAAGCGCACTAACCGCCCGCCATGCACATTACGATCCTCACCCTCTTCCCGGAAATGTTTGTCGGGCCGTTTGATCACTCGATCGTCAAACGAGCAAAACAAAAAGGGCTCCTCACCATCAACATCGTCAACATACGCGACTATGCAACCGATAAGCACAAATCTGTGGACGATCGTCCCTACGGCGGCGGTACCGGCATGATCATGAGGGTCGATGTCATTGATCGGGCGATCAAAGAGCAAAAACATGTCCTAAAAGAAAAAACGATCTTTCTTGATCCGAAGGGTACCCCATACACGCAAGCCAAAGCACGCGAATTATCCCGGTTTGACCATCTCATCCTCATCTGCGGCCACTATGAAGGAGTAGACGAGCGGGTAAGCGCGCTGGTCGATGAATCCATCTCTGTCGGAGACTATATCCTGACCGGTGGGGAAATTCCTGCTATGGTTCTTGTTGACAGTGTTATACGTCTTATCCCTCGTGTTCTCGCTCGCGCACAAGCCGTACAGCTTGAGTCGTTTTCGGATCCCTCACGCCTCGAGCATCCGCAGTATACCCGCCCCCAAACCTACCAGGGAATGTCCGTACCGAAGATACTTCTGTCGGGAAATCACGCCTTAATGACAAAATGGCGAGCTGAAAAAGCCCTGGGTCGCACACGGGAACGCCGCGCTGATTTGCTTCGTAAGAACGCTTAAACACCCCTCTCTGATCCACTTTATCGTGAGAAAGGATCGGTCTTCCCTGTCCCGGATACGACTGGGCTACGGGAGATCATGGCTTGGGAAAGAGACTCCATAGAAGCAACTTTTCCCATAAGAACCTCTTCTTTCTCAGTAATGACGGGAAGAGCCTGGGTGCTTTGATCCAAATTTGCAGGTAACGCACGATAATAGGTGACCAGCCCTCCGCGGAAATTGACAAATCCCGATGCATTGATACTCACATTGAAATTCTTGATACTTAGGAGTCGACGAACATTTTGTATTTGCCCAAAAAGGTGTCGCATCTCGTCAAGGGTACCCTGTGCAGCTATCGACAGCGTCAACTCCGGGCTACCGCTTGATTTGAACGCCGCGGCGTTGATGGCTGACCCAGTCGCGATCGATCCGGGGCTCTCAAGAACTATATCGGTAATGGAAACCCCGCTTTGTGCGGCCAACCCATCAATGGTTGCAAATATGCTTGGTATGGATTTATCCAGTGGCAATGCCCCAACAAGGTCTTGGAGTTGATGTGTTAACTTATCCTCATCAAGACTTTCAAGGTAGGAAAGCTTCGATGCAAGCGTCTCTGTTTCGCGCGTGAGCGTTTGAAGCTGCTCATACAGAGAAAGCGTCACTCGAATACCCGGAACGACCGCGGTAAATATAGCAAGCCCGCTAAATACCAAGATGCTCCCTGCGATCACGAAACCATGGTATTGGCGAATGATATGTTTTATGAGAACCATAGGCTACAGCGTAGGAATGAATACGATGGAAAGGTCGACGCTTCCATCTGTTCCGTAACGGAGCGACTCAAGCGTAGGTCGAATGAGCTTTTTTTCGTGCATCTCAAGCGCTATCCGATCAACCAAGGAAATTGCCTCCTCGATACTAAAGACCGTGATACTCATACTGACCTGCTGTTCGTCATTGACACTAAAAGAGTTCAGCGGCTGCCCTCCAAGAACCCGGGCAATAAGGTCAAAAGCGACGACCCAATTTTTCTGGGAGGCGATAATTTTATCCAAAACACTCAGTCTGTCCTTGATCAATACGAGGAGCACTTCCTTGCGGGACTGATTGGCAATCAGAGAGACGTACTTTTGTTTATTCGAAATCAACAGACCAAGCTTTGATCGTAAAATCACATAGCCTACCCCAAGGAAAAGACTGGCAGATAACGCGCCGACCAATACCACGTAGCTTGCGATATGGAGATGGCGCTCGAGTACGACGAGCGTCGGAGAGAGGGCGGTTTTGGCCTTAAGGAGATTTATGTCTGTGGCAGGATTCATAAGAGCACTATCGTAGCGCAAGTCCTACGGCGACGCAAAACACGGGTCCTTCGGCGTCAAGAACGGCAAACCGCTCGTCTCGCCGTAGCCCCACCCACGGATTACCAAGTTGAATCTCAATCCCGACCGCCTGAGCCAGATACACGACCATTCCAGGCAATCTCGCTGTCCCGCCGGAGAGGAGAAGCACTTCAACCTTTTCGTCTTTATTTTTTTCCTGGTAAAACGCAACAGCTCGCTTGATCTCGCTGACGATAGTATCCATAATAGGCCGTACCGCTTCTACTATTTTTCCTTCTAACTTATCTTTTTCGAGTCCATAGGTTTTCTTGTACTCTTCTGCTTGGGACACATCAAATCCAAACGTTTGCGCAAGAACGCGGGAGAGAGCCTCTCCGCCCGAGCTTATGGATCTCGTGAATGCGAGCATGCCGGATCGCAGGATAGCAAGATCAGTCGTTTGCGCACCGATTGATACAATCATCGCCGTCTTCACGGTAGGAGCAGATCGCACAAGAGATCGTGATGCGGCGATAATCTCTGTTTCTACGGCGACAGGCGTCAATTCTGCAAGTTCAAGGATCGTCACATACTTTTCTACCAGCGATTTCGGGCTCGCCACGAGCAAGACCTCCATTTTATTGGATCCGGTCTCTTTTGTATCACGAAGGATCGTGTAATCTACCGTGACCTGATCAAGCGGTAAAGGAATATACTGTTCAGCTTCCCACTTGATCGCAGAGGAAAGTTCACGACTTGATAGCTGTGGCACTTCAATGACACGCGTGAAGACTTGCGACTCCGGGAGAGCGATATTTACCTCCCGGCCTTTCACCCCCGCGTCACGAACGAGCTTTTTAACACCTGCGCTTACCGCCTCCAGATCCGCAGGAAGTGAAGAAGCAAGTGCTTTAGGCGGAGTCGGAGCCGTTCCAGCAGCCAAAACCGTGTAGACATCACGTTTCCCTTGCATAATCTCCACAAGCTTCATGCTATGGGAGCCGATATCAAGACCGATGGTAGAGTTCATATATGCCAAGCCATGGCAAGATGAGTGTTAAAACGATCCTTGACTGTAAATCACTGAATCGAAGATCGAAGGAGGCGAACGAAACTGCTGAAAAACGACTATTTTCCGAGAGACACCGGTACCGCTTGACCCCGTCGAGGTTATCTGCGTTCCCTGAAGAGGAAGCGGGGCCACGGTACTCACAACGATCGCGGCATCACTGTACACCGGCTGCACGCGCAGCATAAGAAGCGTATCGCTTGTCGGATCGATTACTGGAAAGAAGCTGCCAAACGTTATCCTCTGTCGATACGTCGTATTGGTGCCCACGCCGCAGCCGCCGGTCGCGGCCGTCACGGTGGAAAAATTATTTGCGCTACGTCGGGCCCCGTCAGGATCAGGATCATACGCGCCTTTAGCGACGCGATACTCGCTTGTCGGTGGCGCAGTTTTATAGAGTACCGTAACTTCCATTGCGGGGATCGTCGACTCACTGCTCCAACAAAGATCCAGAGACGATGCCGTAAATGTCGGGTGTTCATCGAGGCTTCCGTTGGCGTTGTGATCAACGAGCCACAACGTTTCCGTGGTACCTTTTACGACTTTTTTAGGAAATTGATAGATCCCGGCTGCGTTTCCGATGTCAGCTCGCTGGACGTCAAAGGACGTGGCTCCTGAGAGTGTTTGGACACCTGTGGTACCTGACTTAAGCGATGCTTCAATGCCTGCCTCAGCTGCACTAAAGGCGCGGGAGGATTCGGCTATTTGATTACTGATCGAGACGTCAGTCGTCGTCCGTCCGATAAGCGAAAGCACCACCGTCGTTGCGATAGTAAGAACGAGAAGGGTAATGAGGAGTATCTGACCAGACTCATGATGATGTGTCCAAGAATGTCTCATGTTATCCATTGTAGAAGCTCCTATGCATTTTGACAATATGACGCTAGTTACGAAGTGTTATGTCTGTCTGAAATGATGCACTTGCCTTTTGAAACTGATCAACAGGAGTCCCGATCTGGCTCAAGGAAAAGGCAACGCCAATAAACGCGGGTTTCCCACCAGACGGAGTGCATGTTATGACGAGCGATGACGATGCGCAATCCGCGCCCCCAAGCGTGACACTTCTACTGGTAAGGTATTCTATGCCGCTTGCGCTCTGTGAAGCGATACGAAACAGTGAGCCATCTTGAACACACAGGAATGTTGTTGACCCTGCGTCGGGATTGGTGATCGTTATCGAGGTGTCTGCACTCCCGGCACATGCAGACGTCACATATCTCGAGTTTCGGATCATACGCTCGATAAATCCCAAAGCATACTCACCGTTTTGCTTGGCTTCCTTCACGAGTTCGGTCTTTGTATTGGTGCGTGAAGTCGTAAAAAAAACTTGTGCAATCAATATTCCGATCATGCTCATGATCGTAATCGTGACAATAAGTTCAATAAGCGTAAATCCGTGATGGTAGAAAACGTTACGCTCTTTCATAGGCCATATGCATACGATAGACTACCGCCATTGCGTAAAGTACGTGGAAAGAGTCGCATTATACGCCTTTGCGCCATCTGCCCAAGAGACCACGACATCAACCTTCATCTGCGGATCTTGCCAGGCAAACGTCACCGTCCGCGTATAAATCGAGTCAATATTTACGAGACAAGAGATGACTTGTGGAGTCCATGTACCCTGTTTGTCCAGGCACCAGTTTTCGCTTGGCAAACTATCTCCGTACGTATAAAAATCGTCCCAGCTTTTATCCCGCATGTTTCGTGTCATCTCAAGCGCCTCTTGGGCATATTGGACTGCGGTACTTTTCATTTTGCCAAACTGGCCGGACTTCAGAGCAATCGTACTGCTTGCGACAAGCGCAGTCACCAGTATAACCGCAACACCCACAACCACGATAATCTCGACAATCGTCTGGCCATGATCGCTCGGACCCGAAACATTGTGCATAAGCGGCATCATGATGAAAATAATTTTGCCTGAGGGATGACGACTTTACTGCCACCGGAAGGTTTCCATCGCAATATAGCATACGCGTTGACGGTGTTCTCGTAATATTCTACTTTTATGGAATAGAGTGTTCCGGCGGAAAGCGAAATTGACCCATTATCCTCCCCGCTGCCGTCATTCCAGTTGTCTATGAGAAGGACATTATTTACCCAAAGCTTCTTCCCGTCGTCTGAGTCAACAAAAAATTTATACGTGCCCGCGGTCGTTGATAGGACGCGCCCAGTCCAACGGATCGAAAATTTGTTAACACCGCTTAGCGATGGATGTGCTTTCCCGCTTCCCCAATCAAAATTGACCGTCGGATCAATCCTCGTTGCGACAAGGTCTGTCAGGTTTTTTTTGTCAAAATAATCTCCCTTGAGTCCGTCTCCATCTGGAAGTAGTGGAGGCGATGTTGGGGTTGGTGTACTTGCCGGTGGCGTCGGTGTCGGGGTACTTCCGGGAGGTGGCGTCGGTGTCGGGTTTGGTGTCGGTGTGGGGGTTGGTGTCGGAGCCAAATCGGTGATACTCCCGGAAGAGGAAATATAAAGAGTCGATGATAATCCAGCTCCCGCAAGAACGATTGATTGGGTAGGAGAGATACCGCGGTTAAACGAATAAAACGTCGTGGTTGACGGCAACGGGTTAAAAAGAACTCCACTCGAGAGCGACTTTGTCTCAATATCGCCGACCAATGTCTCCGTGCCGCTATTATCGCACAGAGCCTGGGTACTATAGTTACCGACTGTCGTATTGCTAAACGTCACTTGGTAACCGGCAAGACTGCTACAAACAGCAGGAGGGGGCGGTTTTAATCCGGAGAGTGCTTTTGATTGCACGGCACGCAAGTCGTTTTTGAGCGTTGAGAGCGCCTGTTGAATTCTCTGCTTGTCATTATAGGTATTGTAGTTGACGACAGCACCTCCGGTCACAAGCATGGCAATACCCACGGCAACCAAAAGCTCAATAAGGGTGAACCCCCTCACTTTTCTCATAATGCGTTTAAGGATTTTTGACACCGTAGTTACACTCCACTGGCAGGGACACCGTACACGTTGTACAGCTAGTACTAAGGCACTCGGTCTCAAGCTTCCCGCACAAACAATAAGAAACGTAACTGCCACTGACTGCAATCGCTCGAAAGCGATACGTCTGGGAACTCGTCGGGTCGGTTGGAATAGAGGGGGTGTAGGCACTCACAAGTCCAGTCGCGGGGTTACCGGTATTGAGATTTGCAGCCGTGGCAAATCCGCCGGTATTGACCGCGGGATACGCATTGTTATCAGACCTGTACATCTCAAGGGCTGACCGAACTTGCTCAAGGTCACTTTTGCGCTTTGAATCCCGCGAACGCTTATTGATATTGCCGTACGAAACCATGCCGATTGCGACAAGCACTGCTATGATTGTCGCCGCGACGAGGACTTCAATAAGCGTAAATCCTTTTTTCATTGCAGAGAACTGACACAATAATCCTGCTGCGGTGCACACGTATCACACGTGGTAGGAGTACAGATAAATGTTCCATCACTTTCAAGATCAGCACACACGGTATATGCACTAGTCGTCCATGTCACATCCTTGTATTTGCAACTCGATTTCGGGTCTAGAGGTGCTCCGTTTGGCAAATAGGTCGGTTGAAGTGCTCCGTTGTTTGGATAACCTCCAGCGGGGTAGCTTGCACTGTTTGCCGAGTAGTACTGCTCGAGCGCGTTCTGGAAAGCCTTAAGGTCGCCCTGACGGCGACTATCGCGGGACCGCTTCTGGACCGTTGAATACGATGCTGCTGAAACCGCGATGATAATGCCGATAATAGCAATCACGATCAAAAGCTCCATGAGCGTAAAACCGTCACGGCGCAATCTGTCCCGAAACCTGACCAAGCGTTTCATGATACTCATAAAAATATTCTCCACAGGATACCGGCCTGCGTACTCCAAATAGCTGCCGTCGCCGCCCCCAAAATCATAAATGGTCCGAAGGGAATACGGCTTTTTAGCGTTTTTTTCTGTGCTAGAATCAGTATGACACCCGTTGTCGCACCCGTCAAGAAAGCAAGATAGAGTGCAATAACGATGTATGGAAAACCGAGCCATAACCCCAAGAGAAACGCAAGCTTGACATCCCCCAACCCCATCCCGCACCCGCGTGTGGCCATCCATAATATGAGAAAAAAAGCAGCAGCACCAAGCGCTGAAACGAAATATAGAGCATAGGTCGAGCTATTATTGATGAGGAGGAGAAACCCAGCCGCAACGATACCCGACACCACCATGCTATCCGGAATAATTTTATATTTCATGTCGCTGACCGTAATGACCAGGAGACTACAAAATAGCACCATGACACAAAGAGAAACCAAGGGAGGAAGAAATTTCTGGGTTATGAGCACAAATCCTATGCCCGTCATGCATTCTACCACCGGATACTGGAACGAAAGCTTCCCCTTGCAGCGCCGGCACCTCCCGCCCTGTACAAGGTACGATGCAATCGGGACAAGTTCATACCAGCGAAGTAGCTTTTTGCAATGATCGCAATACGATCTTCCCCAGACAACCTGCTCATGCCGGGGCAATCGGTCTGAAAGAACGCTGAGGAATGATCCAACGATCGTTCCAAATAAAAAGGCCACGATACGATCCATATATTGAGTATCTCGGATTTATCTGCGAGAATCAACCTGGGATACTCCGATCGCGATGAAAAAATTACGTTTAATCTGGCCCGATATCGCCATAGCAACAGTCTTGTGCCTGTTGGCCCTGGTATATTTCGTGCCACTCCTGTGGCCGGAGATGAAACTTCTCGTAACACCGGATTTTGGCCGAAGCGACAGCTGGCACTACAGTTTCCAGTCAAAATTCATGCTTTGGCAGTCTCTGCAGTCTAATAGATTGCCACTTTGGGAACCCCGGATCGGTATGGGATTTCCGCTGTTTGCCGAAGGGCCAGTAGGCGCTCTGTTTATACCAAATATGCTGCTGTTTAAATTTCTCCCGAACCCGGTTCTTGCGTACAATGTCTCCTTTATGGTGACCTTCGCATGGTTTGGTGTCGGCATGTACCTGTGGCTGCGGTACCTTGGGTGTACCCGCCCGACCTCACTATTTGGTGCATGTACGGCCATGGCTTCCGGCATTGTGATTCCGCGACTTACACAGTACACCGTAGTCCAAAGCATCAGCATGATGCCCTGGATATTCCTGGCAACGCACGCTGTCGTGCGAAAACCCAGAATCACCTCAAGTACACTTCTGGCACTTGCCGTATCTCAGCAGATCATGATCGGATTTCCTCAAATAACATTCATCACGATCGTATTCTCCTTCGGGTATTTCCTTTTCCTTATAAAGCATAGTACGCCCCGACCGCTCCGGTCTTTGGCGTATCTGTCTCTTTCGTACATTGGAGCGCTGGGTCTTAGTGCGGTACAGCTGGTACCCTCATACGAATTTCTCCAGGCGACCGCGGCAAGGGGTGGCTTCCCTCCGGAAACTGCCTCGTACTTTTCCTATCCATGGAAACACCTAAAGACTCTCTTTAGTCCTTTTGCACTCGGCAATCCTCGGCTCGGCACCTACCCACCCTTTTCGACGTTTGACGGAAGCATATTCTGGGAAAATACCGGATATATCGGCCTCGCACCCATTGCTTTGGCAGTCTTCGGTGTCGTGTTTCTCTTGAAAAAAACGTCCCTTCGACCCCTGCAACTGTTTTTTTGGGGGGCGACACTCGTCTCACTCCTCCTTATGACCGGAAAGTATTCACCACTCTACCTCATTTATTCTCTCTGGCCGTTTAACCTTTTTCGCGTTCCATCACGATTCCTTACGATATTTGTGCTTTCACTCATCGTTCAAGCATGCCTGACGACCACCGCCATTGAGCACAAATTTTCCCGATCCCGCCTCGTTTCAAGCATGATCCTTATCATACTTAGCGCAAACCTTCTCCTCCTTGGAAAGTCATGGCAAGACTATCATGCGTTCGTACCCGCTGCAGCGTGGCTTTCTCCGCCACCCACTATCGCCGCGATCTCACCAAAAGACAGAGTTCTGACGATCGGCGCTGAGGCATCGCATAATAGTATATTTTTGAAAGAAGGATGGAAAACTATTGAACCCTACGCGTTTCTGCGTAATACGCTCTCACCCAATACAAATGTCTACTGGAACATATATCAAAAAGATGTCTATACCGCACGAACACTTGAGCGCACGGCGCTTTTTGACACACTTCTCTCACACGGCATGCATATCGAAGCTAATATCGCGACCATAAGCGCCAAAACCGAAAAGTATCTTACCATTCTCGGGGTAAATATCCTGATTTCGACGGTACCGCTCAACTCGCCTGGACTCGTGAAAACGGCAGACATCACCCAAGGCCAAACGACCATTACGCGCTTCCGCAATGAGGACGCACTCCCTCGCGCCTATATCGCGACCCAACCAATCGTTGCCACCTCGCTTGCTAAAGCCAGAAGCGCGTTTGAGGATATATCATTTATCCCCGGCACAAGCGTCCTTACCCATCTTCCGCTCTTGCTACCGACTCAACCCGCAGTCCCCACAAAAAAAGCACACGTAACAGTTACAGACCCTTCGCCCGACCAAGTTACTGTAGATGTAGGCGATAATCCGACCGATGGGGTACTCGTCCTTACTGATGCCTACTACCCCGGTTGGCAGGCAACGCTTGATGGATCGAGAACCCCCGTATACGCGGTAAACATACGGCAACGCGGGGTCCTCGTACCGAAAGGGTCCCACCAGATACTTTTTTTCTACCGACCGCAATCGTTTATGCTGGGATTATTAGTAACGCTTGTCACGATCGCTATCATTGGGGTGCTATGGGGATTTCCTCTGATTGCTTTATTTTTTCATATCGGGAAAACAGCTCACTGGCCTTAGCGCTGTCAACGTCACAGTCTCGAAAATTTACTGCCTCGTAATAGGTAAGAACGGGGGAGGGGACAAAGCTTGTTTCCCGCGCTTTACCAAACGCCGCCCGAGCAGCATCGCAGTGCTTGAGGAATAGCTCAGTCAACCCCAAAAGGGTATACGCATCCGGCGCGTCGCTGTCACTCCCATAATGGATAGATGCAATAAATTGCTCCCGAGCGCCCTCTGTCGCACCACCGCGTAAAAGTACCCTTCCCATCGTCAAGCGGGCATCTGCATACACGCCGCGAACATCAGAAAGCATCAAGTGATTGTAACGGCCTAAAATTCCTGTGGTCGGATCGCGATATGACTGCCAAATTTTTTCGTTGACTTCTTCAAGTGTTTTTAGTACCGGGAGTTCATGTTCTTTGGTAAGCCGATACAACAGTCCCTCCGGTACCCAATACATTCCGTTTTCAAGGGGAAATTTCGAGTTGGTATATATGGGGTGACCGGGGCTATTGGCAGCGATAAATTCTCGAGCAAAAACCGAAGGGGGATCAGTCTTGGGGACGACGATCAACGGGAAGGCGCTTCGCAAAACGTCCTGATAATCCCGGCTCCACATTCTGTTGGCATGGATAAGGATGACATCGGACCGAATTCCCAAAGCGTAGCGCACGTACTGGGAGGCAAAAAGCGGCGTATCGCGACTCACAAATACAATTGCGTTGGCGGGAAGTGCTTCGAGTATATCCCGGCCCAAATTGTCAGCCGTTTTATCCGTCGTAATGCCCCAAAATCTCCAGATGGTCATAGAACCGACACTTATAGGAAAGACAAAAAGGAGCAAGACTCCAAGGAACGCAAACAGTCGAGCCTTATGGTCTCCCTTTCCGTGCACTCCCCATTCTGGTAACACACGG
>MFJZ01000006.1:637-1188 GCA_001781025.1 Candidatus Gottesmanbacteria bacterium RIFCSPLOWO2_01_FULL_49_10 | reverse complement strand
TCCCTATCCAAGTCAAATCAACAACGAGGTAGATCACGTAGGCTTGAAGTGCAAGGAGCCGATGAACCAGGAGTGCTCCATAAAACCCGTTGGTGACAAACGTACCGTAATCATCCCGTGTTACGAGCCGTATAAAATTTGTTAGATTAACCGCATGATCCCAGTTGATGACTGCCCGGCCGCCTGCCGCAAACGGAATATAAAGATACGGGAGGAGTCCCAAAAGAAATAACCCCACCAACTTGCCCACAAACCAAGCGCGCGCCCCTCCTGCCTTGGGCAACGTATGCCGATACCGCAACAGCCAGAAGCCATATACCGGTGTGAGAAAGGCAATAATATGGTGGTGCGTCAAGGACAAACCAAAAACGAAGCTTGCACCCAACAGATACCTATGATCCCGTGTTTCTTTCCAAAGGATCATAAGAAGCAGAAGGAAGATGATAAAGAAATCAAACAACGCAAATACTTCAGCCGTAATACTGTAGAGGAAAAATAAGTAATTTCCGGCAAGGACGCTTGCACTAAAGACACCTGCCAAACGCGACTTC
>MFJZ01000006.1:226-622 GCA_001781025.1 Candidatus Gottesmanbacteria bacterium RIFCSPLOWO2_01_FULL_49_10 | reverse complement strand
AGATAGGAGACAATCCCTACAGTTGCTGCGTGGAAACTTGCAGAAACCAGCCCCGCACGCCAAGCCGGGGTAAACCAGGGGAGTCTGGTCGCGATCCAGATAAATAAGGTATACAGTGGGTATCCGGGTGGATGCGGCACACCAAATAGATATCCTGCGCTGACTAAATCCCCGCTGTCCCCGCCAAAAATGCCCTGCGCGAGAAAGGAAAAAAAGAGTGAAAAGCTAACAAGCGTTATCGCCGAAGTGAAAACGATGAATCTGCGTCCCATTGGTCGCGGGCGGCTTATTGGACGCACCAGTAGCAGTCACTTCCGAGTGTCCCTGATGTTTGGGATTTGCAGTACCCCACGGTCCGTGCCGTCCCGTCGGAGGCAAAAAACGTTACCGGGTCTT
>MFJZ01000006.1:0-217 GCA_001781025.1 Candidatus Gottesmanbacteria bacterium RIFCSPLOWO2_01_FULL_49_10 | reverse complement strand
ATTTGGACTCGGGTTTAAAACACACAGCTACCTGCTCTGAAGCCGTGGACGTCACGTAGATTTTAGCCAAGTTACCCGTCCCAGCAAGATCTATAAATTTGCTCTTGAGCTCCCCGACATTGATAAGTTCAGTGATATCACTCCCTATCGCATTTACCTGTTTTGCGGTATAACTAACACCCGTGCCCCATGGAAAACTCGCTTTTGTCGAATAGTA
>MFJZ01000005.1:15793-18115 GCA_001781025.1 Candidatus Gottesmanbacteria bacterium RIFCSPLOWO2_01_FULL_49_10 | reverse complement strand
GCGATATCGACATCGGGCTTTTCTTGGAGTTTGCCGTAGAGGCTACCGAAATTGAAGGCGATGGCGTCTATGGTAAGTGCAGAGTGCGGAGTGTGGAGTGAAGAGTGAAAACGAAGCTTGAGGTGTTTTCCGTCCGCACCAACTAATCGAGCCTCGGTTGCCTTGACACTTCTGGTCACAAACACCGGTTCGGGGTTACCAAAGCCGAAGGGCTGGAGCTTCTGGATGGTTTGATAGAGCTCTGGCGTCACGAGTTCAAGCGGAATCTCAACATCGATTGTGAGCATCCGCGTGAGTTTATCCTCACTAAGCTGGTTATCCGCAAGTTTTTCCAGACGCTCTTGAAGCTCATCAAGGTGCCGGGTCTCGACGGTAAACCCGGCTGCCATCGGGTGTCCGCCGACGTCAACCAGAATGTCGCTACAACTCCTGATCGCTTCAACAATGTTAAAACCATGTATCGATCCCGCCGATGCCTTACTATAGACCTCCCCTTTGGATACCACAATCGCCGGACGGTAATACGCTTCAACAAGTTTTCCGGCAACAAGCCCGATGACTCCTTGGTTGTAGGAAGAGTCTACAACAAATAATAACTTTCGCGCTTTACTTAAGGCCAGGCCTTCCAAGGCTAAGGCCTGGCCTTTAACAACGCCTACTGCATGTATCAATGTTTCTTCCGTAAGTTTTTGGCGGTCGCGGTTGGTCATGCCTAACTTTTGCGCGAGAAGCGTTGCTTTCTCTTTTTGCTTCGTGCACAGGAGCCGGAGCGCATCCATGGCGTGTTCCAGGCGACCCATGGCGTTGAGGCGCGGGGCGAGCATGTGAGAAACGGCGTAGACGTCAAGGGCTCCCTTCGTGAGTCCTGCATCGACCATAAGCGCTTCGAGCCCAACGCGCGTCGTGGTATTGATCCCAGCAAGGCCGTATTTGACCATCGCACGATTGGGGCCGACCAGCGGCACCATATCAGCAATCGTGCCGATAGCAGCAAGGGCGAGAAGCTCATCGTGATACGTGATACGTGATACGTGATACGTTTTTAGAAGTTCCTTGGCCAGAAACCAGGAGACACCGGCGCCGGAAAGCTTGGTTGTATGGACGATAACGGAGTCCGGAAGTTTCGCGGGTTTGACATGGTGGTCGGTGACGATAACGTCTATCCCAAACTTCTTAGCGTAGGCTACCTTTTCCCATGCCGTGATTCCATGATCGACGGTAATTATCAGGGAAGGATCGAATTGTTCCCGTACCGCATCGATCCCCTTTATCGACAAACCATACCCTTCCTCCACCCGATGCGGGATGTAGGGCATAACGGTGGCCCCAAGGAGGTGAAGCGTCTCCCACATGACAGCGCCAGCCGTAATCCCGTCTGCGTCGTAGTCAGCGTAGACGACGACGGACTCTTTACCCCTGATGGCTTCTTGGATCCGTTTGACTGCTTTGGCGAGTGATGTTTTGTCTATGCCAACGTCTTTCGGGGTAAGGGAAGAAGGTTGGGGAGGATTGAGAAACGTTTCAATGTCTTTTTTGGTTTTGAGCCCTCTGTTCTCCAATAAAATGTTTACTATGTCTCCGATTTTAAATTTTTCAGCCAGAGGCTGATCCGCCTTTGGTGGAGACCTTTGAACTTTAAACTTTTTTAGGACATCCCATTTTTTCATGATCTCTATGATATCATAAGGCCATGATGACCCTTCCCAAAAAAGCCCAGGATGTTATCGATACCCTGAAAAATGCCGGGTTTGAGGCATATGCCGTCGGCGGATCAGTTCGAGACCTTCTCTTGGACAGACCGACAAAGGGATGGGACTTTACCACAAACGCCACGCCAGAAGATATCCTCAAAATTTTTCCTGATAGCTTTTATGATAACCAATTTGGAACCGTCGGGATAAAAGTTAAGGAAAAAGGTAAAAGGAAAACGGAAAACGGAGAAGATCACGATGAAGTTGTTGATATTTATGAGGTCACGACATACCGGAGCGAAAAAGGATATACGGACCATCGACACCCGGACCACATCGCCTGGGGGAAAACTATTGAGGAGGATTTATCCAGACGTGACTTTACCATAAATGCCATTGCCTTTGACGGGAAACGACTTCTTGACCCCTACAACGGCCAGGGCGATATTAAGGAAAAAATCATCAGAGCCGTGGGCACGGCCGACGATCGATTCAAAGAAGATGCACTTCGGATAATGCGAGCGGTACGCATAGCCACAGAGCGAGGCTTCATGATTGAGGAGACAACGCTTTCTGCTATCAAAACCAACGTATCCCTCCTGTCACAAATTTCAATTGAGCGGATTACCAA
>MFJZ01000005.1:13107-15774 GCA_001781025.1 Candidatus Gottesmanbacteria bacterium RIFCSPLOWO2_01_FULL_49_10 | reverse complement strand
ATTGCTTCGCAAAAACAGTGGGATCCTACAATTCATTTTACCGGAATTTGAAATCGCATTTACCATCGGACAGAAAAGTCCGAAACGCCACCATATATACGACGTCGGTACTCATTCGGTGATGGCGCTCAAATTTTGTCCGAGCAAAGACCCAATCGTCCGGCTGGCAACGCTCCTCCATGACATCGGCAAACCCAAAACCGTCAGGACAGACAGCACGGGCCTCATAACGTTTTTTAATCACGAAGTCGTCGGTGCGCGTATGATAAAGGCCATAGCGGCTCATTTACGATTGTCCAAAAAAGATTCGGAAAAGATATATACCCTCGTCCGTTGGCATCAGTTTAGTGTCGATGAGCGGCAAACCGATAGTGCCATCCGCCGGTTTATCCGCCGCGTCGGCCGCGACAATCTCAATGATATGCTCGCCCTTCGTATTGGGGACCGCTTAGGTGGCGGCGCGCAGGAAACGTCCTGGCGGCTCGAGCTTTACAAAAAGCGCCTCCTAGAAGTACAAAAGCAACCATTCACCGTCCACGACCTCAAGGTAAATGGCTACGACGTGATGACCGAGCTAGGGGTGAAACCCGGACCGATAATCGGAGGTGTGTTGGACCAGTTGTTTGCTGAGGTTGAAGAAGGAAAACTAGTCAACCAACGCGAGGCGCTCTTGACGCGCATGCGCGAATTGAAATCTACGAACTTAGGGAAGGTAAGAGTGGGTAAAGAAAGATAGAGGAAAAACTAGATCCCCGCTTTCGCGAGGATGACAAAAAAACAGAGGTTTTTCTCCACTTTACACTCCTCACTTTCCACTCTTCACTCTTCTCTTCTCCCACCGGTCCCAAAGCAGAAGCACGGGTGTTGCAATAAACGGCGATGAGTACGTCCCCGATACGGTACCCACGAGAAGCGCCACGATAAACCACTTGATGGTCTCTCCGCCCAGAAGTATAAGGGCAAGTAACATAAATATGATCGTCAGTGAGTTGGTCAATGACCTTCCCATGGTCTCGGTGAGTGCGCGGTCAGAAAGCTGTTCAAAAGAAGTTTTGTCATCTTTTTTCCGGTACTCTCGAATACGATCAAACACGACGATCGTATCGTGTACGGAAAAACTCATAGTCGTCAAAAACGCAGTCACAAATAACGTATCTACTTCAACGGCATACATATGCCCCAGGAGTGAAAACACTCCCAACACAACGAGCAAATCATGAATAAGCGCAATCACTGCACTGATACCAAATTTGATATTACGGAATGCATAGGCTACATACGCAAGTATTACCAGAATAGCCAGAATCGCGGCAAAAGTCGCTTTTACCAAAAGCTCACTCCCCAAAATTGGACCCACTGTTTCGTTGCGATCAACAGTTGCCGCAACACTTGCGGACCGTTCAATTTCTTTTTGAAATTGCAAAACGCTCTCACTCCCCTCGGGTTTAATGCGGACTAAAACCGATGTTCCCGATGTCTGAAAACCCACAAATGGTATCCCTGATCGTTCCAGTGAAGAGCGGATCGTCTCCTCGGGGAGCGTCTTACCAAAAGACAACTCGAGAAGCGTCCCTCCGGTAAAATCGATTCCCGGCCGGAGACCATATCGGACAAGCGAATACACTCCGGGGACGAGCACAAAAAGAGATATAAGTGCATATAGCCAAAGATATTTAGAAAATCGAATCATAAGAAAGGTTAATGTTTTCCTTTTTCCTTATATAAAACTCTCACAAACGTCCGTGTGACGACAATACCTGTAAAAAGGCTGACGACGACGCCGATAAAAAGAGTCAAGGCAAACCCGCGTACCATACCGGAACTCGGAAGAAACTGCCAATTACCGGGGTTGTAGAGAATAATCGCCGTGAGAATGGTCGTGATGTTTGCATCGCGTATACTGTCCCAGGCTTTCCCGAATGCCTGTTCGATCGCGATTTTCCACGCTCTCCCGAGACGCAATTCCTCTTTATATCGTTCAAAAATTAATATGTTGCTGTCAACCGCCATACCGATTGAGAGGATAAATCCAGCAATTCCCGGAAGCGTCAGTGTCACGGGAATGAGACGAAAAAGTGCAAACGTCAAAAGACCATAGACGAGAAGCGCCATATCGGCAAGCATTCCTAGTCTCCCGTATTTGGCAATCATAAACACCGCGACAATTGCAAGCCCGATGAAACCGGCCCGAACGCTTTTGACGACTGAGGAAGCGCCCAGCGTCGCACCGATCACCCGTTTTTCGACGACTTTGACCGGCACCGGCAACGCACCGGCTGAGAGTTGGAGTGCCAGCGTCTTTGCAGCATCTGTCGTAAATCCTCCGGTAATGACACCCCTGCCGTCCGTGATCGGCGTATTGACCCGTGGCCAGGTAAGCGGCTCATCATCAAGAAATATCGCAAGCTGTTGATTGACGAGTCGTGTGGTGACGTCAGAGAATTTTTTGGCCCCATCATCAGTAAATTCTATCGCAACCTGTGGGGCACCAGTTTCACGACTAAAATCTACCTGCGCATTCTTTAGTTCTTTCCCCGAAATACCGACACTTTTGGTCGTCAAAAGTGTCGGGAAGAAAAATGCTGCACCGGTAGCAGCTGCAGGATCCGTAAATTCGCGAAACTCGAGCTTGGCAGTCTGCCCGATGACGTCCAGGGCCTTCTGTGT
>MFJZ01000005.1:1542-13100 GCA_001781025.1 Candidatus Gottesmanbacteria bacterium RIFCSPLOWO2_01_FULL_49_10 | reverse complement strand
CGCGCTTGCCTACCGCAATATCATTCATATCGGCGTTTAACACCACGTGAGTTCCACCGGATAAATCAAGACCCAGGTGAGTAGAAAACGTTTTACGAAAAGCCAGTCCCAAAAACTTGCCATCGATATCAGGCGGATGGATCGTAAACGTAAGCGGCGTCTTTCCTAATGGCAACGATAGAGTATATTGCTGTGGAAGATCAATCGCGGCAACGACGAGGGTCAATACGATAATACCGAGAAACAATCGTCTGGGATTTCGAAACATGTGGGTATTGTAGCATACGGCTAGAGACCGTCAACCAGATCCTCTTCATCTCCTACAATCATGACTCTGGATCCTGAAAGGATCGACAGCACAAAAGGGTCACGGCGACGTTTACGGAAAACAAATTCCTCCTCGGTCATGACGGTATAATTCAGCTCGCGACCGCGCCTCACCTCTTCGCCTTTGACGATGTGGGCAAGCTCAGGCAACACGACCGTTCCGACGATCAACAAGTCGACGTCTCTTGAGGACCTTCGGAGCATTCCTCGCAGATATCGCCCCGACAGCATGGCAAATTTTATCTTGCCGAGCTTGGCTTTCTGCTTGAGGATGTCCCAGCCAAATCCGGAAGTTTTGCCGACCAGCGCAATCAGTTCGTAGTAGAGGGGGTAATCTTTTCGAAACGTGTAAAACAGTCTATTGGCGCGATGCTCCTTCGTCACCATTGCCGCTTTTTCCATGTGCGCAAGTTCCCGCCGGACGGCGTTAATCTCCTCGCTTATTTTGCGGACAATATCACGGACGTGAAACATCATCCCGGAGTTAGTTAACAAGAGTGTCAATATCTTTACCCGGACCCTCGAGATTATGATGTCTTCAAGAATCATAAGACCGCTCTTTCCGGGCAGGAGGATTTAAGTATACTAAGGGCTCGTTCGTCCGGCTCAGCCGGACGACTACGGCCCTTTGTGCCGCACCGATATATTCAAGTTATTATCGGATGCGGCCTAAACTGGGAACACTCCGTTACTTCGGATAATTAACGGAGGTACCAATGGGCAACATCTCGATCCAAATTTGTCCGCGATTAAACGCCAATTCTTTCCCCGACGTATCGAGGAATTTCGTCCGTGACATGCGGTCTGGCTTTTTCCAGGAAATTTTGACTGCCTTTCCGTCCAGAAAAAGTATGCCGTCCCCGCTCCCGATATTTTCGTACAAGAGATGCGCGTGCCCATCTACCGGGCCCACTTCTTTGGCAAATTGTATAACGACCGTACTTGCGGTAAGCTGCTGTTTATTCTCAAGGTCCGTATGGGGAAGTCCGCCATTGACTCGCTTGTAGGAGTTGGTCGTCCGATCATAATTCCATGTCACTCCGTACTCCTTTTCATATCCCTTCCAAGCGACAAAGGAGACCGAAAATGATACCGGTCGTTCGTCAAGCTTGGCATCATCTTTAAATTTCCAAGGAACAAAATTTTTGTCCCACGAGATGCCCTTCGTGTCTACGTTTGTCCAACCGCGCTCTTGGGCCACTTTATAAAGCCCGACGGTATTGCATACCATGGTGTGCTCGGTTGCGACCGGATGGTCTAACCGGTCATAGTTTCGTACACAAACAATGTCTTTTTTGTCTGAAGTCTTAAACGGTAATCCAAATTGATCCAAGTCTTTTATCTTCCACTGCTCTATTTGACAAAGCGCCTTTGCTCGATCATCGACCGTGTCGTCCTGACAGCGACCCGCGCCTCCGACGTGATTATACAGCGCATCGTACTCAAGGACCCAGGGCAAATAATACGTCCGGGCACTGCGGACCGGGGCAAGCGTCACGGGGCTTGCGAGCCCGCAATAAAACACACCCATGAAACGGCTTATGCCGCCTTCCGCCACCGACTCATACACGATATCGGCCGTTGAAAGCCCGGACTGCGGTCGCGCCTCTGCGTGATTTTCGATCATGACTGCTATGGGTCTTCGCTTTTCCCAAATTTCCCGCTCCGGCTTCGTACGCAGCACGCCATTTAATGGACACGCTTCTGTTTTTGGAAGGGTCGGATCTATCGCAAAGTGACCCTGAAGGGAGTTGGGGTCAGTCCCGCTTGAGGATGAAGTGGGCTTTCCCGTCGATGCGCCGACGAAGTAACTAAATCCCGCAAACGATAACCCTGTAGATATTAAATACAGCGCCAACCCTATAACGCTCGCTGTGATAAACTGCTGTTTATTCATATCCTTCTGTATCTCTCTCTTATGACCGTACTGGTACTGCCAGACGCATCGCTGTAAGCTCTTCTTTGGAAAGCTCAAGCTCTCTCCCTTTCCCTCGCCTGATCTCTTTTACATACCACCGGTTGCCGCTTCGCGCGTAAAGCGATGTCATCACGATGCCGTTGTCGTTTCCGTCCAAAAAGGCAAGCGTAAAACTCTGTGAACCCCCGGTATCAGAAAACGGGTTAAATCGAACAATACCGATACGTTGAATATGTATTTTCGCTTCCTCATCCAGTCGACGAAGCTGGGCTTCAATGGTCCCAATATTCTTCGTAACCCTCTCCTGATCGTGCAGGAGTGTACGAAGAACTTCCGTCAACCCGCTGCTACCCGTCACTCCTCTCGTCAGCTGGTTATAGTGTGATACGGTCCGCCACACCATATAGGTAAGCGATCCCAACCACATACCGAACAGAATAAAAAGTGCAAAAACGATACTTGGGCTCACGACCATGCGTATTCATCATCTTACGATCCCGACTTATTCTTTGTCAATGAGGGTGCGCGCTACAATGGATGATTTTTTTGTACAGCCATGAGGTATAAGAGAAGCGAGCGCGGATGATTTTCCTCACCGGTTTGTATTTGAGAAGCGATACCATCAACCTCACCTGGTTTATAAAACGATTTCCACATGGCAAAGAGATTCCCCCATCCTTCTGTTTCTTTTCCGCCATTTTCCTGATAATCTTCTTCATACTTTTCCCATGAAGAAAGCGTTCCTAAATATAAAGATGCCGGGGTGATGGGGAGCAGCTGTATGCCGTATTTTTTGTCCACATCAGGGCTAAACCACGTTGCAAAATCAACTTTTCCTCCCCATACGATTGAGGCAATTGCATGCTGGTATGGTAATTGATATATATTATTTCGGTTAAACCAGTATTCTAAAGCGCTATCGACCTCGGTGGTAAATAAGTACTGGGCGTAACTCGTGAGTTCGCTATTATTCGTCAGCTTCCCCCAGAGAAAAACGGCGTACCATGCGTGTATCGCTTCTGAACTGGATTCCTGATTATTTCCATCGTGAAATTGTGCATAGCCGTCAGCCCATGAGTGTCCTTCATATATGTCAAACGTACGAAGAAACGGATATGTTGCTCCGGTCCGTTGTGTCGTCGCTATATCGCCTACCATTTCGCTAATTTGTGGAGAAATTGTTGGCAAAATCACCGGGTCATAGGCGCCAAATACTGACGCAGCCCTGATAAAATATCCATAGTGAAGATGATGATCGTTAAGTTTTTCATTACCGAATTCAGGTCTGGTTGATATAAGGCTTTGCTGTTTGGTGTCTATAGTAAATGACTGGAGTCGCTCCAGAAGTAGAGGTTTCACAAATTGGTAGACCTGATCGCTAACTTCCTGCAGCCCCACCGCCTGAGCCAATTGAAAAAGGGTGACGCCACGGCCCAGCCACGTACCAAAAAAATAATCATGACTTTCCGGCACAACACCGTTTATATACGTTGCCACATCAGAACGGATAGCATTAGTAAGGTCACGAGGAGGATCGGCAAGCGATGGAAATGTTACAGGCATCGCGGGTATATTTAGAGAAGTAGTGAACTTATTTGTCCGGAACAGCTTCAAATCTCCACGGATAGTTTTGTATGTTCCAGTCTCCTGCAAGGGGGATGTCAGTGCTTGTACCTGATGGGGATAAAGCGCAAGAAATGGAGTGCTGCCACGGGTTTCTACTGTGTAATCGGTAACTAATCGTCCGTCTTTTATCGTGTGATGTACCCGCGTACCGACAATCTCTAAATTTCGTATTGAATCAAATATCTCCGCAGATTTTGTATCTGGTAAAAGTGCCACAAGGAATCGTTTGGGCTTAGAGAATAATAACGATGTCTTAGTTATGGAGATCGTTGTCGCCTTAGGCAGATACAGTGCATATCTATTGCCATTTATATGAAATTCGATCGTATCAGACGAGATGGTTTTTCCAAGATTTTCTCCCCCGCCTCTCCCAGAGGGGATCTCGAGAGCGTTTTTGGATTTGATGACGACCTCCGATGAATTTGTTTGAAAAATTGCATACGGTACGCCGTGACCGATGGTCACTTTGCCTAATTCATTTTTTCCTGACGCAAGGGCCAGACTGACTGTCCAGTCATCGACACGGTCGAGGCGAGGCGCATCATATGGACTTTCTAATTCAACGCAAAAGTCTTCGCGATAAGAAGCCACAACTGCATTCGATGATGCCGTGATCGGTGGGCTTGAAATTCCAAAACACGACGGACTGATTTTGTATACCAAGGGTTGAGCATAGAGTGGGTACGTGGGAAACGATGTATAAAGGGAACTATACCATTGATTTGAGTGAACGACCGGAGAAGGCTGAGACTGGTCGGACCATTTCTTCCAAAGGAATTGCACTGTTCTGTCAGAACGATAATACTTCATGCTCAAAAACAACAGGGCAAAGAGCAGAATGACTACCGTAATTTCCCCAATAGATTTTGTTCGTGATTTCATAGCGTCGTTTTCTCTTCCAGCATTCCATTCCAGAAATCGACAAAGTAATCGATGGGTCGTTTACCACCCTCATTAGTTGGCGAAAGAAGTAATTCTACATCTTCATTATGAACTAACTGAGCAGAACCTGAACTATCAAGAAGCGTAAAATATAATCCGATTTTCTTTTCCGCTCCCTGACGCTCTGGGTCTTTTTGATCGGGTTTGAGAATATCCGGTTTCAGGCGTATGTGCTGGTTCAGACGTTTGCTATACGCCAGAAGTGTGGGCGATCTCGATACCACGGCATATTGATCGACAGTCAGTTCACTTAAGAATTTCGTATTTTCATTGGCGTAAAGCACCGCAAGTTGTGTAAAATCTTCCACAGGAGACCCCTCCGTCACCTGCACTTCACCGATAATGCCATCCGCTGGTGCGCTGATAATAAAATAGCGAATCTCCACTTGTGCTACTTGTGCTTCTGTTTGGGCTGACACGTTTTCTCCATACTGCTGTAAGGCAGCGATTTTACCTCGGAGAGCGGGATTATCTATCTCGACGAGTACGTCTCCTTTTTTTACCTCCTGACCGACGTGTATATTGATCGTTTTTACTGTCCCCCGAGTAAAACTCAAAATCGGAATAATTTCTTTAAATACCGTTGCCATCACACCCCTGCGATACTCCTCACGATATTTGTTTACCTTTCGCGTGAGGCCCACCGTTGCGACCGCGAGGGCAACGACGATAATAGTTGCGAAAATCATGAAATTAAACAAAAATGATACAAATCGTCGCATCATACTGTCTCCTTTGTTATCAGGCCACGATTCAAAAATTCAAAAACAAAATATGAATTTACCCCAATCCAGAGCGTGGCCAGTATCGTCGCAGAAAAATCAGCGGGGTTATACCATCCAACGAGTATGGCGAGAAAAGCAAGAGCCAAGAACAGCACGTGTGGCCATATATAAACCATTATGGGTTTCTCAGTGACGCGCTCGTCACCCTCTGTAGCTATCCATGTGTATGATTCCTTTCCTATAACGGAAAGGAATGCTCGAATGTATTCAGAAAAAAGTACAATCGAGGTCGAAATCGTTGCCAAACGAATCCGTCCAAGCAAAAACCATGGGAGGAAAAACACCGTCGCGGCGTACGGAACATAACGGATGAGGAGTTCGTGGCTATACCGTAGATTCATCGGATGGATATCAAAAAAGAGATAGACGATAGGAAGAAGTAGGTAAATAAGTATTGCAAACCCACTAAAATAGTGAATATTCGAAAAAAAGTATTGCATGCGCTGATCGAGCGTTAATCCGGTAACAAAAAGCGGATTTTTGTAAAAGAAAAGCGTAAACCCGCCACGCGCCCAACGGTTTTGTTGTCTGAAATACGCGGGAATATTTTCTGGTGCCCGGCCTGATGCCAAAACCTCGTTTACATAGACAGATTCATACCCGTTTTCATGAAGGTAGATCGTAGTCCAGATATCTTCAGAGTGATTCCGAAGAGCGACGCCACCTATGGCGTCAAGCGCTTTCCTGCGAAAAATCATATTCGTACCTACACAAAATGCAGCGTTATAGCTATTTTTCGCTGGCTGTACATACGTATAAAAAATTTCTTGCGCTTGACTCGTACCGGCTGGGATAAAATGATCGGTATTGCTATAATGCTGTGGCGTCTGGACGAGTGCGACACGGTCGTTTTCAAAAAACGGCAGGAGCCGCTCAAGAAAATTTTCATGAGGTACATGATCTGCATCAAAAATGACGACGAATTCGCCCTTCGCATGCCGCAACCCGAAATTTATATTTCCTGATTTTGCAAAGGTACGTTCATGTTTCTTTCTGGAAAAGTAGCAAACACCGAGAGTTGATGCGAGATTGCGTATCTTTTCTGAGCCACCATCGTCGAGAACGTACACGCATTTCTTTGTATACGGTAGCGAACTCACCTGACGAAGTGTTTTTTCTATAATAGAAAATGATTCTGTAGAAACGGGTATGAAAATATCAACGGTTGCGTGCTTCAAACGAACCCATTCCGGTCTGTAGAGAAGATCACGCTGTCGGTGATCGGGAACGATGAGGTCAAGTAAAATGGTCAACCACAATGTCCCGACGGTCGTGATCGCTATGGCATCTGCGATCACCTGCAACACATAAAGCGTCATATTGCCCGCATGAATTGGGTTAAACACATACGACGCGTAAAAAAACGTCGTAAATGGGACTACGAATAAAAACAACACAACTGTATTTTGTATTCGGCCGAGTTTGGGTCTTTTCATGAATTCCTCCGTATCTTTTGTCCAACTGCTACGCCTACGCACCCCATACCTATAAAAACCACACTTACCGCTGCTATGTACATCTGTATCGGCCAGCGGTGAACGAGTGTTAATGTTCCCCCGTCTGTACGAGGCAGGGACAAATGAACACTCATGTAATTGGGGCCAACGGATGTAATGGTTTGCGTAACATTACTGAGTGACGCTTTCCACGATGGCGAGTAACTTTCTGCTATATAGACGGTATCGGAAGCTCGATTTTGGGGAATAACAACTTCCAATTCCTCTTGATTTGGATAACGGATGGCCAATGGGGTGTTTCCCTCCTGATAGAGGAGGTCTGAAAAACGCTTGATGTACTCATCAAGTTCTATCTGATCACGAACATCCGTTTCTTTAAGATTCGTGGGAAATCGTGTAAGCATACCGACCGTTTTGTCATCGACAAGCTCTGCGTTCCTGGCCACCCACGGTGTACGAAATATACGATAAGATGCCAAAGGCAACTCTACCTTACCGACAGACGTATACCCATATTCTTTGTGTTCCAGAAGTGTTTGGCTCAATACCGAAAGCTCGTCAAAAAAAGCGTATTGGGTAGCCGTTGCACGAAAGTAATCATCCATGCGGCGGATGCTGGCTGAAGGAACTTTTTCACTGAATGGATAATACAGAAGAAGCGTCGTTAAACGAAGGGGAATTTGATTTGATTCAAAATGGCTCATATATGAGTACGGAAATGTTGCAAAATTTGCTCCAAGGTAGCTTGACGTCCCGATATCCGGCGTCCAAACACGATTTGACTCTAGATGTATCTCTGGATAGTTCGTCTGGGCTTCACGTACGGGGTCAGAAAGAGACAGAGCCCCGGGCGCTGCGTGGACGCTTGCAAACCAGATGCCTTCGGTGACACCGATAACGCAACAGAATACAATCACACTTCTTATGAGGAGATTTCGTGATTTCCACAGTGCATCAAGTACAGTTGACGTAATGATAACGATGCTCAACCCTATGTATGTAATACCACGCGTATACTGAAAAACATTCATAAAGGCAGGCAAATCTATGTGGGTCCCGATAACCACCAAAAGACTCATTCCTGCGGCATAAACCGTGAGCATATTGGCCCACGTATGTTTCTCGCGAAGTGGGGTAAATATGCGAATAAACCCGACAATGGCAAGGAGAATCAGCGTTGCACTAAGGCCGGCCCATTCATAGTTGGCGATGACGAGATTGAGAAATGACCGTTGTGTAAAAAAAGTGCTTGTGAATCCATACGCTCCCTTGGTGACCACAGGAATCCAAAAAAACGATGTCGTTCCCATATATACGGCAAGTTCGACGATGCTTGAAAGGGAAATTATTTTCCGATCCGACACCAAAAGGTAACAAACCCACAAAAGTATCGAGTAGAAAGAAAAAATAGGGTGTATATAGATTGTCATCGCACTCAAAAAAACATATAAGTACGTGGCCCTCCGAACAAGTGCTATGAAAGAAAGGACGATCAGAGGAAATAAAGTAAATCCAAAGAGCAAAGTATATTCGTTGACCCCACTCCAGTACTGACCAATTGCAAAAGACCACAAGGCACTAAGGAGCGCAGGTACCTTGCCAATACCGAGTATTCGTAACATTCCGTAGAGAAAGAGGCGCAATAATACAAACGAAACGATGGTAACTAGGACCATCATCCGTGGTATTTCCACGTTAAAAACAGACGCGAAAACGGCTGTCAGCACATGGGGGAGAAATTGGTATCCCTGCCAGAGATTGATGCCGTTGGACCAAACGTGATTCCACGATGTATACCCCCACAACGAGAGCGCACGGGCACGGTAGGCATGAACCAACCAGTCTGGATACCCGGTATTTAGATACTGCGCAGGAAAATAAAACGATATGATAAAAAGCGATACTATAGTCAGGAAAACAACTGCAACCACATCAGAAACCACACTGGGTATGTGCTCACGGAAAAATGTTAGCCCTTTTGATAACGTTCGCATCATAGTTTTATTTACCAGGGATCAGCCATATGAGGCGATGTACTATAAGAAAAACAACGAAACTTCCAAATACAATAAGAATTGATTGGTTACAAGCGTTCCAGAGCACATAAAGGAATGAAATCTTATTGTCGACAAAGCAAGCCCATTGAGCCAATAACAGTGACAGTATCGCGCCCCCAAAGAGGCCGCTCTGGATTCCAACGAAAAATATATATGGCCTTAAGCGGAATACGAAAACGCTTATCAATGCTATAGCGACATACAGAAGGACAATGACCATGCTTTGATTGCAACGTTCACAGGAACGCATGTCTGCCGTTTGTCCGAGTACGCTCGGACCCCCTGATGTAGAATCTTCATTCTGTATGTTTACATCCTGTGACTCTCGAGCATAATCGCCTTGACCCAATGAGACATTTGTATCCGCAGTAGACGGAGTAAGTGCAGTGCTCGCTTGGGAACTCTGTGTAGTGGTCTCGGAGGTGGTTTGTGCCTCACTGGGTATTGGTGTTGCAGTTGGCCCTGGAGACGCTGCTTGTACGACACGTAAATATCCCGCTGCATAAATATGACCCGGTATATATGACTGATTTTCGTTCAAATCCGTCAGGTCATACTGATAATATCCGGTATTGCTTATCAAAAGAGGTACTGCAGCATCGTAGCTTGTTTGGGGAGCTACCGTTACCGTGCCTGCAGGGATTGACTGGTAGAGGATTTGTGCGTCATTGCCGTTTTGATTGTTCACATAAAGGGTATTCTCTGATATTGATACACTATCCGCGGCAGATAGATCTCCGAGGTTTTGTGTCAACGGAGAATGGGTTATTCGAAAGATCTTAAGATAAAGGGGTTTGGGCCCGACGGTCACATTACTACTTGGATTTTGCAATCGAAATGAGAGTGAGAATGGTACACCAACTGTATACGCAGCCGGTGGCGTCTCTATAGATGAAATAAAAGAACCTATAATACCATCGTATGCGTTCGCCCAACCAGGGGTAATTCCAGCTCCGTACCATGCATAAATATTGGAAGTATTCAGTAGTAACAATCCAATAATCAAAAGATACGCGAAGATCGCTTTCATGAACGTAGTATTATAGTACAATTATTGATCTAACACAATAGATAATTCTATAAGCCTTATTGCCATACGGTACCATACGCTTTGAGGGTCGCGCGACGGGATTGACAATTCTACCGAGGCTGTGCTACGCTCCCACCATCATCGAATAATGAAGCTATTTGAGGCAGACCATGCCAAAAAAAACTAAAAAGGAGAAAATCATTGCAGAATATCGGCGAAAACTCCTCTTATCCCCCACGGTCGTTCAAAACAGTCCGCACCCGCCTACTCCAACACCTTCTGACAGAGAAGAAAAAGGCACATTTTCTTACCAATTTTCCCCGCTTCCTGCGCGCGGCGCCCCCACCCAGCTACCGAAAGAGGACGCCATTCTCTTTGCCGAGATTCGTCGAGATCTCATAAAAACGGTCATTCTGGCTGCTATCGCAGTCAGTGTCGAGCTCTTCCTGTCTCGTCTCCTTCACTGAAACCATTGTGACGGGGACAGGAAGAATTTTTAGACGGATGAAGACTCGCGTTACCTGTCGAAAGGAGGTGAACACACACTATGGCAAGCATGTATTGTGTCAAATGTCGCGCAAAGCGTGAAGATCCCAATGCTCAAAAAGTCACCATGAAAAACGGCAAACCCGCTATGAAAGGCAAATGCCCTGTCTGTGGCACAGGGATGTATAAAATTGGCGGATAAGAATTGGTAGTTGTATTATCCTAAGAAAGAGAACCCTATCAAAAGATGGGGTTTTCTTTTGGGCGGTACTGGAGCGCCTCCGCGACATGCGACAAGATAATATGCGTTTCATTTTCTAAATCGGCGATTGATCGGCTGACTTTTATGACGCGGTAGTAACCCCTCGCTGACAACCCCATTTTGACGACCGCCTGTTGCAAAAATGCGTGGACATCCGTTGACAATGCGCAGTATTCCTTCACCATCCTCGTCGACATTTCAGCGTTTGAGGTGATGCCGAGCTTGCGAAACCGTCGTACCTGCACGTCTCTGGCCTTCTGGACGCGTCTCCTGACCCAAGCCGACGACTCACTTTTCCCTCCGGGGGATGTCAACTTCTCTACTTTTACCGCCGGCACGTGTACGTGGAGATCAATGCGATCGACAATTGGTCCCGAAATCCTCTGTCTATACCGGCCTATGGCTCCGGGCAAACACGTACAGCGTTTCTCGGCGGAGCCATAATTTCCACACGGACATTGGTTGGCAGCACCAACCAACATAAACTTGGCCGGGTAATCAACTGTTCCTGCTGCCCGGGAGATATGGACAACACCATCTTCCATCGGTTGACGTAGCGCCTCGAGGACGTGCCTTGGGAATTCCGGAAACTCGTCCAAAAATAAGACCCCCCGGTGAGCAAGGGATATTTCTCCCGGCATCGGATGCGTACCGCCACCGATCAGACC
>MFJZ01000005.1:0-1459 GCA_001781025.1 Candidatus Gottesmanbacteria bacterium RIFCSPLOWO2_01_FULL_49_10 | reverse complement strand
AGTAAATCTTGGTCACGTCTATGGCCTCGCCCTCGGTCAATGTCGGTAAGATTGAAGGCATGGACCGCGCAAGCATGGTTTTCCCGGCTCCCGGCGGACCCTGCAAAAAGAGATTGTGGCCGCCAGCCGCTGCTATCTCAAGCGCCCGCTTGACGTGCTCCTGTCCTTGAACGTCAGCAAAATCAAATTCAGCGGCCGCCTCTGGCGCCGATTCATGAAACGGGGTATACGGATACGGATCAATACAGGTAGCTCGTGTGAAGTGATGAAACAACGCAATAAGTGATGATACCCCAAACACGCGGATGCCCCGTATGATCGCGGCTTCTTTTGCATCAATTGCAGGCAAATACAAACTGTTCAAACTCTTTTCTTTCGTGAGGATGGCAAGAGGCAAAATACCGTTTGTGTGACGCAGCGTGCCGTCAAGGGAAAGTTCTCCAAAGTACAAGGCAGCCGGATCAGGGGTCGGTATCTGCCCAGACGCGATGAGAATGCCCAATGCGATCGGCAAGTCGTACGCGGGACCAATTTTCGGCAAATCCGCGGGAGCCAGATTGACGGTAATCCGCTTTGTAGGAAATTCCGCTCCGCTATTTTTAATCGCTGCGCGGACGCGCTCACGGCTTTCCTCAACCGCTTTATCCGGAAGACCAACGACGGTAAACGACGGCAGTCCCTGATAGGCAATATCCACTTCTACCACCACGGGAACCGCCTCGAGCCCGACGACCGCACCGGATGTAACTTTGGCAAGCATCTCCTCTATGATAGAGAATTTATGAACATATCAAAAGGACGTACTCGTCTCTCTACTTGGCCTCTAGGAACTTTACCAGCTCCACACCGCTTCGTGCACCGGCCCGGTAACGAGGCAGGTATAAAAAGCGACTACGATACTGCATTGCTCCCGGCAGAGTCGTCGCCGAACCGATATATCCAGCCGCCTGGACCGCGCGGGCGACGCGTTCGTCAAATGTTCCGTACGGATACGCCATCCAGTTTATCGGGTACCCCAGGTGCCCCTCAAGCACGCGTTTGCTTTCTGTCACTTCAAATGTAAGACTTTCTTCGTTGAGCTTGGTCAGGGCATAGTGGTGTACCGAATGCGCACCGATCGCAACAAACGGCGACCGTCCTACTTCCTCTACCTGTTTCCAGGTCATATATGCGCCCCCTCCGATAAGTCCGGTAGGCAAAAATGCGATTCCCTTCATAGCATACTTCGTGAGGATGGGAAATGCATAGGTATAAAAATCTACATATCCGTCGTCAAACGTAAGGATAAGTGGCTTGGACGGAAGAAGTTGTTTTTTGTCAAAAAATGCTCCTAACTCGTCCAGGGTAATGGCAGAGTACCCTTGACTTTTGAGCGTTTTCAGTTGATCGTCCAATACCCGCGGGGGCGTTGAGAGACCAGAGCGGACTTTATCCTCCTTGTACGGATTCTCACTAATAT
>MFJZ01000004.1:34738-36208 GCA_001781025.1 Candidatus Gottesmanbacteria bacterium RIFCSPLOWO2_01_FULL_49_10 | reverse complement strand
CGCCGTCGCGATCCCGCCGATCGTATTATTGTGGACTCTCGTCGTACTCACCACAAAACTCAAAACCATGCTCCAACACCCCTTACACCGCATACGCGTCAAAACGCTTCTGCCCGTTATCATCTATTTTTTCCTCTCTCCTCTCCTTGCCTTTCTCCTCTGGGCACACTTTTGGGACGATCCTGCCGGTCACCTGGTCTACCTTGTCAACTTCTTCAAAGACAACACCCAAAATATTGAGGTCCTGTATTTCGGCAAATGGTTCTGCTCGGCAGTCAATGTCCCCTGGCACTATCCATATGGCTATCTGGCGGTCGTAACGCCGCTGCCGATCCTCCTTTTCTTCCTAATTGGACTAATGAGACTAATGAGTCAAATTAGGAAAAACCAGGTCGGCCTTCTGTTCCTCCTCTGGTTTTTCGTGCCGCTTGCCCGCTACCTGTCTCCCAAAATCGGCGTCATCGACGGCATCCGTCACTTTGAAGAAGTCGTTTTCCCGATGATCGCAATCGCGGCAATCGGAGCTTTTACTCTATTAGGAAAGCTTACCCGCTGGACTCAAAAAAGAAATGTAAATGACGCTACGACCGCAACGTCAAATACATTTCTTTTTCGCTTTAGACTGGCGACAATCATATCACTTGCGGTCCTAACCTGGCTCGTCATCCCTATTATCCGCTACCACCCCTACCAGCTTTCCTACTTTAACGAGCTCGTGGGAGGGCTCCCCGGGGCTATGGGAAAATTTGACATCGACTACTGGGGAATTTCCCAAAAAGAAGCCGTCACCTGGCTGAACACCCACGCACCCAAAGATAGCAAAATTTATATCGTCATGGCTCCCGACGTTGCCGGGAAGTACTTGCGGGATGATCTTCTGGCGACACTTAATACCACGGGCTACGATGAGGCAGACTACGTCGTCGTCCTCAACCGACAATCGTTTTTCTACCGATACCTGTATAGCTGGGAGTACTTCTTGCGGAGAAAGCCGGTGTTTACCGTCTCTCGACTGGGGGTCCCCATGACCTGGGTATACGGAAACAGTCTCGGAAAATTCCCCAGGCAACAACAGTGGTGGAACGGAGAGGATCCCTGTATTATCAAGTATTGGTGAGAAAGAGGCAACCAATACTCCGTATACCTAAAAGTCGTCTCATTTAAGTTGAGTATCTGGTAATGCTCCGCATAGAAAAACGCATGCCGACTCTAAGTGGAGATATAAATCTATGGTTGAAACTGATAAATTTGTACGTCTCTATTTTGATAAAGTTGGTGAAATAAGGAAGTATAGCGTACTGGGAGTATTCCACTATCCCAAAAAAGATATTGCAACCCTTCCCTGACAAAAAAGTTCCTTGCATCTATTGATGTCATGCGTCCATCTATGAAATTTGATGCTTCTTCCCATTTTCTCCAAAATTCTAGCGTCATCAACTCATGCCCTAAATATACGTGATGTGATGAATA
>MFJZ01000004.1:25802-34708 GCA_001781025.1 Candidatus Gottesmanbacteria bacterium RIFCSPLOWO2_01_FULL_49_10 | reverse complement strand
AAACTTTGAAGGATTTTTAAATTGGTCGAACCAATAATCGTTCCATCCTAACAGGATGATAATTGTACAAAAAGGAGCAACTAACAAAAATAAAAGCGGGCGCAACACCTTCGAAGATATATTGTCGATCAGTTCTCGTACAAAATCTGTTAGCAGAATACCACCTATCGCGTATCCCGCAACATGGGCGAACCTAATTTTCATAAGAACAATAACATAGTGTGCTGATAGATAGTAAAGAATAAAGGGCACGACAAAAATAATTACTAAAAAAACTATATGTCTGTTAAATATTCTCGTCTTACAGATAATAAAAATAACCGCTGAAGGAATTATCAATAGTAGCACTCCATAGGAAATTAAAAGCTGCCAAATAGTATAGGGCCATATCTCAATTGGTCTGTGGTTATAAACTAAATGTTCATTAGCAAATAACTTAGCCCATATTGGACCCACCATTCGATAGGAAAAATAATAGAGTAATAACGAGCATAGAGATATCAATAAAATTGCTACAAGTCCAAAATGCTTTCGTATTAGAACTCTCATGTTGTTTTCTCTCATTTCATAAAACACAATGAATATCGTCATTGCTCCTAAAGCAGATAAAAATGAGAGGGTTGGGAAAATATAAAATAATACCCCAAATACCACGCATAGCGACACACCCACAGCATAAAAAAAACGACGATCTGTAAGATACCGTAAAAAAAAGTATACTTGTCCTAACATGAATGCTTGTCCAAGCATATGATGCGGGACTGCCAAAAGACGGCTATATGGATCTAAATACGTCCACCATGTCGTGCCGATAAATACGGGAGTTCCGAAAATATTAATTGTATATCGTGGCAAAGGACTCAAGAAGTAAACTAACACCATAGCAAGCCATCTCCATCTAGATTTCTTAGGAAAAATTATTCCTGTTATTTTCCAACAGAAAAAATAATATAAAACATCGGCAAAAAACAACCCTGCATAATACATGTACATCGGCTCTAGTCCAAAAAACGCACCTATTTTACCTAAGTAGATATAATATCTATGGAATTGGGCCGCTGCATCAGACGGTAACTCTGTGGTGAAGAGGTCGTAATCCTTTCCGAAATCACCACCTTGTCTTATATTGGATAGATAAAAAAAATAGTCGATATTATTTAGATTAGAGAAGGTCGGAACATTGCCTGGACTTATTTTTTGTGAATGATAAGCAGCCGGAATTACGATAACTAAAAATAATATAAATATTAATATACTATGAAAAATAATATGACGAGGTAATCGATTAAACTGCATATATATTACCCTTTTTCAGTATTAAAACTGTTTGTCCTAAAAAATAGATTTTCTAACTTTCAACCCGCTTCGCAGAGTTCTGGACTACATAATTTTCCCTAGGCTAAAAAAAACCAAAAATCTCTATAGTCATTCTATCACGAGTATGATGGTCTTGATCCTCTGATATTTACTACGTCGTCGTCCTCAACCGACAATCATTTTTCTACCGATACCTGTATAGTTGGGAGTACTTCTTGCGGAGAAAACCTGTGTTCACTGTTGCCCGCTTTGGTGTTCCCATGACCTGGGTATACGGAAACAGTCTCGGAAAATTCCCCAGGCAGAAACCGTGGTGGACGGGAGAAGATCCCTGCATCATCAAGTATTGGTGAGCCCGGTCTTAAGTAGACGGCAAGAGATAATAAAAGCCTTCCAGAGGAGTTTTGCATACGGAATAGTGCGCTTGAGGATTGAAAACTTAGGCGATCCCTTTTTCCTTCCGCGCCAATCGGTCGGGATATCGACCATGCGTGCCCCGCGACTATAGAGATCCACAAGAAGGGTAAGGCTCGCCTCTGTGCCGCTCTCCTCTTTAATAGGAACCTCGCGAACAGCCTGGGTTCGATACATCTTAAACGCGTTGGTGCTATCCCGCGTGGGAAACCCGATGTAAAACAGAGCTGTATTGAGAAGTCTTGAAAAAATTCCCTGAAGCTTCGGTCCACCGATTTTTCTGCCACCGGGGCAATAGCGGCAGCCACCGACCACGTCCCACCCATATCTAGAACATATATCAAAACCACCACGCTGACTCGACTGTGCGGGTGACAGGCGTAGGGGGACCCCCAAGAAGGGGTCCCCTTGTGGGTATTCTTGGGGGGGAACGCCTGGCAGGACCCGCACCCCATGGGTTTTGATACGGCTTCTCATCTTTTGATACATCCGGTCAATTGTGGCGGCGTCGTCGGACAAATCAGCCATGACGACGACCACGCATGGCGTCCGGACTCTGGCAAATCCGGCCCGGAGTGCTGCCCCAAAACCGGGAGTTTGGGCGCCGATACGGGTGAGGACCACAACGGAAACATTTGTGTGTGTTTTTGCATACGAGCGGACGACTTGTGCGGTCCGGTCAGAAAGACTCACGCGGTCGTTGACGACAAGGATGTTATGGGGCGTTTGTACCGTTTTTCGGAGTGCTTCCAGAGTATCAACGATCACAGATTCTTCACCCCTGGCCGGGATGAGAATCGTTATTCTACTCACCATAGCGTTCGTATGCTTCCCACATGCGCCGAAGGCCACGCTTGATCCTGGTCGTCGGCTTCCAACCAGTCGCCCGGGTCACGCGCCGGATATCAGAAAGGTACACTCGCTGGTCACTTGACCTCCAGGGCGCATATCGAAGGACGAGTTTTTTCCCAGGGAACATGTCGTCAATAAGCCCAATAAGCTCAAGTAAACTTGTATGATACCCGGGCCGCGTGCCGCCGCCTACATTGAACGTAGCCCCGGATAGCGTACTCATCTTTTCTGCTTCATCAATGTAAAGTCGCGCCACATCAGCGCCGAAGAGTACGTCGCGCACCTGCTTTCCGTCTCCGTAGATCGTAAGAGTGTGACCCCCACGCTTTGCCCGGAGAAACCAATCGACCCACCCCTGCTCCTCAACACCTTTCTGAAACTCTCCATAGACACAACCCATCCGGTTTATGACCACAGGAACGCCATAATGCCTCCAGTACTCGCGGCTATATTTTTCCGCTGCCAGCTTGGCCACCCCGTAGGGAGAATTGGTAAATCCGTCCCATCCGTCTACGTCGGCGGTCTCGTCGACCCCGTGGACAAGCCGCTTGTCACGAAATCTATATCTGGTAGCAGTCTCGACGAGCTGGTAGGTATTGAGCTTGTCAGTATAGACTTTATTGCTGGAGGCCAAAATGACCGGGATATTCCCGTTTTTCCTCGCGTATTCCAGAACCGTGAGGTGACCCACGACATTGATCTGAAAATCATACAGAGGATCGATGATACTTCTCGGAACCGAAGGATTTGCCGCAAGGTTTATGATGCAATCAATGTTCGTCGGAATCTTCCCCAAGTCTTTCTCGTTTCTGATATCTCCTTTTATAAAGGTAAGCCATTTTTCAGAGGAAAAAAAGGACAGGTTCCGGTCAACGCCTTTGCGCTCGAGATTGTCAAAGACGACGACCCCGTGTCCGCGAGACAGGGCTTCCCGTACTATATTGGTCCCGATAAATCCAGCTCCGCCGAAAAGCAATAATTTCATGTGATACACACTCTAAGCCGATGAGACGTAAATTACAAGTGCTCATCTTGCTCCATCAAACGCTCTGTTCTCGCTTAGCGTATTCCCGTAGCATATAAATATCCAATATCCGCCCCCATGCGTTGCACGGCATAGAGTAACGTTCCTCTCTCACGCCAATATGATTGGGCCCCGGAAAAGAAGTTGTTGCTGTGGGGGATGATGACATAATCAGTAGCACTACCACTCGTAATCAAATCAAAACTATTCCCAGGAAAATACTTACTGCTAAAACCAATCCAATTGACGGTCAGTGTTTTTTTTCGATTGCTCTCATGAGTGTTCACCCACTGCACTAATTCTTTCACCGAGAATCCCCAATAATCAAACTCGAATCTCTCTGAGGCGTACTTGGGTCCACCCACAATCTCATTAAAATAGACCGCCTGATACGGATGCATCACAACAGTGACGTATATTTCATGCCCGATCACAAACAGTGCTAAACACAGTATAATAATTTGCCTTTTACCCCGACCGATGCGACGAGCCAACCAGTTTCCTACCCAAACTATTCCATACGCGGTAAGGACAGAGAGCGCCGGAGCAACTTCGAAGAAATGCCGGATGCCATTGTAGACAACGGTTGAAGGGAGAAGATATCGTACAAGAACGACACTGATCCACAATAAGGGCAACGCCTTCGCTCTGGTATGCGCATCTTTGGCAAATCCGAATCCTACGCTTGTACAAATTCCTACAATACAAAATGCCAGCGCTGGCAGAGGTGTCACGACTGCAAGCATCGCTGGAGCGTAATACCAGGGCACATCAAAACCAGCGCCGTAGGTCTTCCCGTCAAATAACACTGAAAGGTTTCTCCCTACGGTACTCACATATTGGTATATAAGACGAAGAGAGTCAGCAGGATGTATGGCGACCCATGGCCAAGCCAAAAAAAGGCTTATGACACTGATACATAGAAATATGACTCCTTTTCCTACGTGCGAGGAACGTTGATTCATAATGGTCTTCCCCTTCACACAAACCATTAACAACAAGGCGATGGGAAACAGAAATACTGCATTATATTTTGTAGCTCCCGCAATACCGGTGACCACCGATGCGGTCAAAACATCGCGCATCCGCCCAACACGTACCGCGCGCACGATATAGAGAAGTGCCGTGACGAAGAGCGCGGTCAACGGGATGTCTTTCACATTATTATGGCTATGAGCAAAAAATTGCGGAAAGAAGAATAGGGTGAATGCAGCAATGACTCCGACCACGAAAGAGCCGGTCAACTCAAGAGCCAGGGCATGCGTCGCCCACACGGCGAGTGCACCAAAGAGCACCACTCCCGCGTGGTGCGCATCAATAGGATGGATGAGCGCGAGTTTTTCGGCCAGTAGCCAAGAAAAAGTCGAGGCAACGGTACTGGCAAATGGTGGATACCGCTCCCAATGGGTGTCCGCACGAAACTGGAGCGGGGGCGCGACACGAAGATCATTCGGATCATCCAGATATCGGAGGTTACCGGTTGCAATGATGTTGAGGTTCACCCGTCCGACAAAAAAGTTTTCCGGTTCATCCCAGGTAATTCCATAGGAAGGCAAGGTGGCGATACCGATAGTAAAAAACAGCAATGAAATGCCTATCCCTACATGGTATTTGAGAATACGTTTCAACCAGGACGCCATAGTAGGAGAGAAATACCAATGGAAACAAGGGTCACTAAGCCGCCGAGGATAAAAATGGTCGGCGTAAATTTGAACTCTATCGTGTGTTCTCCTTTGGGTATATAAATTGTTCGAAAAGACATATTTCCTTTATAAATAGGTGTTTCTTTTCCATCGATGTACGCGTGCCATCCAGGGTAATAGACGTCAGAACTTACGAGGTATGCGTTGCACGTCGTCGCAGTCGTTACCCCCACGGAGTTGGGTGTATAGGAAGTCACGCGAATATCCTTCGTATCACCGGGACCGCAATTGGCCTGAGGGGCATTCACGGGATTTGCCTGAATAAGGACACTCGCCCGCAGGTCCTTCTGCCCGAGCCTGATCTTTTGACTGATCTCACCCTCCTCCCCAAACTCAACTTGGTCGAAAACGTTATACCGAGGCAACACACTTTTGTTTTCGTAGAGCCGCCAGTCGCGGCTTATATCTTCCCGCAGCAGGACAAACCGATCGCTTTTCACCCCATAGAGAGGGTCGTATGCGCGCGGGACAAGGATGTATTTGATGTTAAGAAAATCCGTCGCGGTCGAAAACACATTAAGGTACGGCACTTGCACGTCGTGGTCTAGGATGCTTGGCGCAGTAGCCCCGTTTGCCGCATCAATAAATGCGTAGTAGCTTCGAAGAATCGACGGGTCGTAGCCGGTCGCGGAATATATCCGATACTGCATGGTCGCGTCAAAATCCAGGGCGTCCCGGGGCGGCACCCAGACGCCGAAATTTTGCAAGGATCGATACGGCTCTTTATCGCGAGTAAGAATTTTTACAAGTTCCCTATCGTGCCGCATCTCGGGCGTCGGCCGGAGCGCAATAAAGTGCCTGGCAAAGGGAATGAGTTCAACAAGAATGATTCCTGTAACCACAAGCTGCATAAATCTCCCACGGACGAGTGATAATCCGATGCCGCAAAGTGCGCTTGCGCCAAAAACAAACAGGATGAGGTGCCGCGGCGGAAACCGGAGGTAGTGATACATGGGCACTGCTTTCCACAGTAGATACTGGAGATCAAAGGGCGCATTGGGTCCGAGAGACACCCAGAGAGCAAAGAGGGTGATCGATCCAAAAACGACGAGGAGTGGTCGCCCTTTCCTCTTTGCGATAAGTGCCAGACCAAGAAACGCCAGTGCCACGACCCCCACATACATCGCGTGTTCGGGATAATTGGGAGGGGGTCCCCGATAGCTCACCTGATCGCCGAAGGGAAAGGGTGTTAGGAGCTGCCTCATACTATCAAAGGTCAAGGAGCCGTATGCGTGCCACTGGTACGGGAGGGTGTACGTTCGAATACTTTGCCGGAAAAATTCCTGCACCGGCACAACCTGTAATCCGGCAAGTCCCACGCCCAAAACACTTGCCACAATACATGCGCCAAGCGGCCGAAGACTTTTGGCGCAATAACAATGGACGGCGCACGCGATAAAGACCGCCTCCAAAGTAAAAAATGCCATGGTCTGGTATCCGGCAAAGAGTTGGAGCGCAAAAACGGACGCACTTATCACGATATTTTTCCGCGATGGACGCGCCATCATCCTCCAATACGCCCCAAACACCCACGGCATCCAAGCGGCCGCGGCAATCACATCCACGTGCCCTGCCCATACGCGGGCGCTAAAAAATCCGGACAACCCGAAGACCAGACCGGCGAGCCACGCACCCACATTTGACATTTGTCGCCGACGCGCCATAGCCGCTTCGGCGACGGCGCGACATTTGACATTTGACATTGCGCGGATGGCGCAATACATCCCTATCATCGCCCACAGGATGTGGAGGGCAATGTGCCAACTGTACGCGAGGTTGAGAGGCAGAAAGAAAAACAGCCACGTCGGCGGATACCAGATATTGGTGATGGCATTGGCCATAAACGGCGTTCCGGAGAAGTTGTACGGGTTCCACCAGGGGAATATCCCCTGCCGGAGGAAGCTATTCACAAACTGTCGGTAAAAGTAGTATTGACGATGGATATCGTCTCCGAAGAGAAGCTCATTTCCTGGCACGAGCGTCCTCCCCCAGACGATCGCGATCACGACCCCGTATGCCAAAAACGGGAGGGGAAGATTCAAGAAAATTCTAGAAAAACGTTTCATGGGCGATAATCGGGACTCCTGGGGCGCTTGGCACACAAAACAAAGCTTGCGCCGACGGGATAGTGAACCGTAAACATATATGTTGCCTCAAGGACGAGAAGCACATACAGAAAGCTGTTGATAAGCCAGGGTGGCCGATTGACGTACCGCGCAATCGTCCCCTGCGACCGGCCGAGAGAAGAAATTGCGCGCTTGGCCAAAAAAAACGGCAGGGGGAGCGCGTTCCAGTAGTTCCAAAACTCGACGTCGAAACCCGCGCGCCGGACGACCCGCACAAGTTCTGCAGCCTCGTAGCGGCGCTTATGCCCTGACTCGGCATCGATCCTCGTCCATAACCACTTCCCGGCTGGAACGGTAAGGAAGATGTACCCGCCGGGCACAAGCAAATCAAAGCAACGCCTGAGAAACAAACGGTCATTCGTCTGGTGCTCCAGAACATCAAACACGCCGACACAATCGTATTTCTCCTTTGTTTTATACGAGTACAGTGACTGACGGACAAGTCTGGCATTTGTTTTCTTTCTGGCGTAGAGGATCGCCCTACTGTTGACATCAAGTCCGGTGACCGTAAATCCCAATTTTATGAGGAGCGGGAGGACGACGCCCGTGCCGCAACCGACTTCTATGTATGCCTTACCGTTGGGACTGGGGACAAAACGGGTCAAAAGGTTTCCGAGCAGCCTATTCCTAGCAGCAAACCAAAAATGGTTTCTTTCATTCTTCTCGATAACCTGAAAGTATCGTGATTTATACGTCAATGACATTGGTGTCTCCTCTGGGAAGGGACGATTATGGCAGATGGTAGACCGTTACGTAGCTGTTTTTATACGATGGGACGAGAAACGGATATATGTTTGCCAAATCGCCGGTTCCTGCTTCCTCCATCTCCTGCGGACCGAAAAAGATCCAGGACAAACGCTCCTTCCGAAGCCAATCTTTGGCGCTCCCGGCAGTCATGCTTCCGCGGAAAAAAAACCTCACCGCTGCCTCTTTCTCCTCTGCTTTGACGGTATTTGCGTGGCCCACGTACACGCGGTTGCCGCTATAGACCGGCATATAATTGCCGGCGGTCGTTTCAGAAAGGATAACGGTATCTCTGCTGGTTGCGTCCTGCAGGAATTTCATAGCAAGGACAAAGTCTTTGAGTGGGTACATGACGTAACTCCCTGTCGGAACCAAGGGATAGGACGAGCGCATCTTGTGATCGACGAAATCCCGTTGCCAGAGCCATGAGGAATACATGACCCCGCCACCCAAAAGAATAAGGCCAGTGGGAATGACAAATGACACATGATACATGACATATAAAAAGAGGCGCGCGGGGAGGCGCGCCGTTTCGAGCCCCGTCATGGCCTTAGCGAAAGGGCGGTGATGGACGAAAGAATGGTCTGGACCTTGACGGGGCGAGAACCACGGCACACCGACCAAAGCGCGCTGCCTAAGATCAAAAAATAGATACGCCGTTAGCACAGCCAATGGCACGTGCGGGATCATCTCGGAAAAACGAAGCGGTGACTGTTGGGGGATAAA
>MFJZ01000004.1:25651-25778 GCA_001781025.1 Candidatus Gottesmanbacteria bacterium RIFCSPLOWO2_01_FULL_49_10 | reverse complement strand
CCACGCCACGACCCACGCGACAGACGGAAGCATAGCCTTTTCTTTTTTTCGTACTGCTATGAAAAGCCCAATAAGTCCGATGGGCAATATCGGCCCCACGGCCTTGAAGTACTCCCAGTAGTCAAAC
>MFJZ01000004.1:25312-25541 GCA_001781025.1 Candidatus Gottesmanbacteria bacterium RIFCSPLOWO2_01_FULL_49_10 | reverse complement strand
CGGAACAACGTATTTCCAAATCCAGCTTCGTAAACCTTGCGAAGCTAACTTTTTCCCATCCATGAGAAACTCGAGAATCGAGAGTAAACCAGTCGTTGCAATCACAAACAGAAGGCCCGGAGGGACCACTAACACCAGGATAAATGCAAGAATACCTAAGAAAATCCAGTTTCCCGGTTTCCTCATCGTCGCCTCGTCACCAAGGGCCAAAATAAGAAAAATGATGAGC
>MFJZ01000004.1:24837-25301 GCA_001781025.1 Candidatus Gottesmanbacteria bacterium RIFCSPLOWO2_01_FULL_49_10 | reverse complement strand
CAGAAGGTGAGGAATGAATGTGATCCTTTGCAAAGAATCCATGACCGACCACCAAGGCATATAGCCCCCCAATCGCCAACCGGCGATATTGGAAATAGTTGCCGGTACCACCATATTACCGGCAACTGCGACGAGCTTAGGCCAGGTGGAAGCGGTGACGGCGAGAAGAAAAGCGAGAAGTGAAAAGTGAAAAGTGAAAAGTGAAAAGAAAAACCTCTTAAGAAGCAGAAAAAGGCGATGCGGGGAGCGAACAAAATTTTGTCCGGTTTCACTTTGCCCCGAAAAAGCTAACGCTTTCTGGGGTAAACGAGCTTGCCCCGCAGATTCCGAAGGAATCTTGTGGGGAGAAACTGAAAACGGATCAAAATTTTCGTTTGCGACCTCAGCAGCGCCTTTTCTCAACTTCAGGAACGCTTTTTTACAATACTCCGCTATCACGACCAAAAGAAACCCTCCAAATACCA
>MFJZ01000004.1:21414-24816 GCA_001781025.1 Candidatus Gottesmanbacteria bacterium RIFCSPLOWO2_01_FULL_49_10 | reverse complement strand
CCCCTGCCCTGTCCCATGGCACGCGAACCCAGCGGCCGATTAGCCCAAGCACCAGGTAAAAAACGTGAATGAATGACCCCTCGTGGGGCTCTGAAGTATACTCTTCAATAACGCTCGTTCTTCCTTCTATCCCCTGGCGGATGCGGGAGAGATAAAAATTGTAATCTGTGGGGAAATTATGGACGAGCTCAAAAGTACGATTACTCTGTATTCTGTCTCGGTGCCAGATCTCATAACCGGTGGGTAGGAGAGAAAAAAAGACAAAGAAACAACATATTATAGGGAACACGTATTTTCTCATGTGCACTATTGTAAAGGATATATGAGGGTGAGCGAAAGGGATCGGAACAAGACACGCTCGCTCGTCGTATCCTCTAGAACATATATTAAAAACCTCCACACAGACTCGAATGTGCGGGTGACAGGCGTAGGGGGACCCCCAGAGAAGCGAGGTCCCCTTGTGGGTATTCTTGGGGGAAAACGCCTAGGCCCGGACCCGCACCCAATGGGTTTTGATAAAGCTTCTAGTCTTTACGCCGAATCAGAAGCTCCGGGATATCGGTTTTTATAAAGTTTTCTTTAATATACCCGGCAGCGTTGGCGGGCAAAAACGAAAGATAGTAATCGTCTATGACGACGTACCGGACATCTTTAGTGACGAGATGCGTCTTGATATCACCCAAACGCGAAAGGATGGATCCCGGGTGATCTCCGATAAAGGATCCGGATAAAAGCGGATACGCCGGGAGGCGGAACAGGAGTCCGGTATAGACCGGCTCATCGGGTGGAATTGCCCGCCAGAGCCTTTCGTACCGTTGTCTCTGGGCCACGCCGTTCATCGTTGAACGGGAGACATTGGATCGTATGCTTCCCACGCTAAAAACGACGAGAATGGCGCCCACTGCAATCTCTACCAGGCGTTGGTTCCCTTTTTCCCTCGATGCTCCCAATAGTCTGTCCAATGCAATAGCAGCAAATACTGCCGAAAACGTTTGGAGGGGTAAAAAGTACTGCACAAACGCCGCCGGTCCGTATAAAATGACAAACCACTGGAGTATATACGAAACCACCAATGCCACCCGTACGCTGACTTGAAACCGAACAGGTTGGGTTTCCTGGATATGCGATAGAACCGTGACGAAAACTCCACAAAATGCCAAAAACGGTAACACCCAAACATAGAGCCAGGTGATAGGCTTCCCGGTCAACCCGAAAATGTACACATTGTCAGGCCCCCAAAAAAAGTTCGGAGGCGGGGCGGCAGCGAGACGAAACAGAGGCACCGGATCTAAAAGTACCTCCTGTACCATCGGCCACAATATTCCCCGGTATGTGGCATAGGCGACCAATGCCCCGATCGGCAAAACCAAGCCCAAAAGCGCCGTACCGATGTGTTTATACATTTTTTTCCGTAGAGCAATGAAACCGATAACGCCAAGAGTCGATACCACGAGAGGAATCGCTTTAAGGAGTAAGAAGACCGAAGCTCCCAATAATAATCCAGAGAGAAACCAAAATCGCAGCTTGCCAGTTCGTAATCCCAACACAAGAACGTATACGGCAATAGTATAAAGGAGGAGCATGACGGCATCAGGACGTATTTGCATCCCGGAAAAGGTACTCAAGGGATCGGCAAGGATCAAAACGATAAACAGCCACGCAATCCGCCTGTTCCAGACGGTCCAAAGCACCAGGCTGACTATTGCCAGCCGAAGAAAAAATCCTGCGATAAAAAAGAGCCGGATATACCCAACGGTGTTGAGCGAAAACCCCCAAATCCGAAATAACGGTGTCATGATCCAGTGGAAAACCGGAGTATAGACCATGAAGAAATCCCGGTAGGGCACGAGACCCTTTGCCATGACGTAGACGACATTTGCGTGAAACAGCTCATCTCCGTCAAACTGGTACCAGTACCCCGACCAACCCACGGACACCGCAACGGCCGCGACCAGTATCGCGCCTGCTACAAATAAGAGGCGGCCCCGGAAAAATCTAAAGACTCTCTTGTGCGTCAACCCTTTCATAAACGTCGAGTAACCCCAGTGATTCCTTAAAACGATACGCCGGGGACACCGGGGTGAATATCCACGACACTTCTCCTATGTGGAGCAAGCGATCAGCGTCCACAAACAGCACCTTGGGTTTGTCCTTTCTGATTTGCTCAATTAAAGGAGCAACCGTGTCCGGCGTAATATAGCAAAATAGGCAGTTACTGCCGACCACATTGGTCGCTCCAAGGAGGACTAAATACCACGTGTCATAGACGGAAACAATGGCAAATGCATGTTCGGCAAGTATCTTGGGGTACCGCTCGGAAATGACCTGGACTGTCGACCCGAAAAATTGTTCCTCCGTGCCCTGAGGATGTTGCAACGTTTGTATAGTGGTCAGAATATTTTCGCGTCTCAGATTGACGATACCCTGAAGCACGAGTGGCGTCGTCGGGTATGCCAACAACAATGAGATAAGGATCGTCACGGCTACACCAGTAGAAAACCCGCGTCTCCAGCCGGCAACAAGCCCGCGGTGGATGAGGAAAAAAAGACACACGACCAAAGGAAGGATCACGTGGTGGAGGTTATTAGGATGACTTCGTCCCATAAAGTAGACAAACTGTACGACTGAATAACACGCGATAAAAAGGACGAGTGTGTCGGAGGGAAAAAGCCTCTCTGTCGATTTCATTTTTTTGTCCAACACATACACGATTGCCGCCACACCGGGTGCCAATACGAGAAACGGGAGGATCGTCCCGGGAAGCGGTAAGACCAACGGGCTTACGAGATAGCTCATGGGGTTACCCCAGAGGTTGTGCCACTGAGGCAATTGGCGCCAGAGGGCAAGGTACAAAAGTGCGATACCGACGAATCCGCTCGCTACGGCGCCCGTAGTCATGGCGACCTGAAATATAAAGTGTTTCACCGTTACACCAACGCTACTACTAAGAGAGGAAAACCATCGGAACAATAGATAACTCATCAACACATACAACCCGATGTCAAAGGTCCAAAAAAGGGAAAATACTACAACGAAAAGTGTCACAAGCCGCCTACCCCGAGACCCTGCTCCTTCCTTACTCTCGGATTCGTAAAGAATGGCAAACGCCAGAGGGATCCACATGCCGAAGCGGACAACCGTACTCTGCGGGATCGTTCCCCGCAAGCTATTGACCGTTATCCAATTGGCAAAAATTGCAAATACCGTTACGAAGAGCGCTATCCCCCTCCTGTGCCCCGTCAGAACGCAAAGGAGTTTGTAGTACACGACAAATCCCAAAACGACCAACACCGCAAACACAATATGGAGGTTAAATAACCCGAGCGGTACCACTCGGAAGATAAACGATAAGAAAACAATTGCCAAAAATCCGTACCAACTTGGGGAGGCAAGGGGCAGATG
>MFJZ01000004.1:20573-21342 GCA_001781025.1 Candidatus Gottesmanbacteria bacterium RIFCSPLOWO2_01_FULL_49_10 | reverse complement strand
AGCAAGAACGGCGATAGTGCCAATCGCAATCCTATCCCACCATGCCCCTCTCAAATCTCCCGCGGCACCGTTGCCTTTACCCGTCACGAGCGGAAGCAATAGGGAGTACCCGACCGCAACCCCTGCATAGACCAACGGATCAAACGCCCCCGGCAAAACAAATCCCATCTCACCCATCATTCGGATAAACCCCAAAGAAGAAAGTACATACCGAGAAAAATACCACAACACCCCAACGCCGACACCCAGAAGAACCAAAGGATGAATGAAGGAGGTTGGTAGTTTGGAGACAGCTTGATGCCGTTTGTCAGGAACTACTATCTTTCCGTCAATCCAAAACCCCAAAGACAAAAGAATAGTCCCAATCCCGACACCCACAAAATATATCTGGACTTCGGCCTCAGGAAACGTAGGATAAAATGTATTTCGAAACCATGGATAAACCCAAACAAGGGCAATACCAAGTAAAACAAGAGACACGATCGAATAGAGAAAAAATATATATCGACGCATGAGAGATACGAGAACAATTATTGGTATTGTAGCAGAGGGTTTTTAATAGTCTATGGTACACTTTTAGATAACCATGATATCGAAGCGTACACTATACATCTTCGTAACCGCCTGTTTCTTCCTCCTGGTTTTTGTTGGCATCTGGGCATCGATTGTTTCCCAGGGTCTTGCCACGCCGCCCGGCACCAAGTATTCCTGGGGCGCGGGCTACATGCCGGACTACTACCAGTACCTTGCCTGGATTAAGGATGGCAGC
>MFJZ01000004.1:17651-20563 GCA_001781025.1 Candidatus Gottesmanbacteria bacterium RIFCSPLOWO2_01_FULL_49_10 | reverse complement strand
TCCTCATCAATAGTCGCTACACACCCGAATCTGGGCCAAAAGCATTGATCCACCCCATATTCCCTCTTACCGGACTCCTCCTGCGACCACTCTCCCTCGCAACCCCGATAGCCTATGCCATACTACGGACAACGGCACTCCTGGTATTTCTTCTCACGCTTGTCGCCCTCATACGACGGCTATTTGAGGGTTATCAGGGAAAAATTATCGCAACACTCCTCATCCTTACCGGTACCGGATATTGCACAGTATCGTTTGTCGGTGGCAAGCCTACAATCATCGATCCTGTATCCTGGAGCGGTAACTTCAACGTCATCGGAAAATTCGGCATCCCGCCGCATCACCTCCTGGCACTTGCCGCACTGATCGGCGTCGCGCTTGTTCTGTTTAATGCACAACAAACAATCCGTATGCGCGTGGTCCAGACTCTCCTGGGGATTGCGATCGGGCTTCTTAATCCTGCGACACTCCTCTTTACTGACCTGTTTTTGGTGGTGACGGCGACGTTCGTCAGTATTTTCAATAAAGCTTGGAGAAAAAGGCTTTTCCTGTCACTTTCTCTTTTTCTCTTTACGACAACCCCGATTCTTCTCTATGACATGTATATCTTCAAAACCCTTCCTCCCTGGTCGGTCATGTATACACTCATGAAGGCGTTCAATCCGCCCGTTCGTTTCAGCGAGTACTTGGCTGCACTTGGCCCGCTTGTGGGAGTATCGCTTTTGACCTTTATGAATCGAAAAATATGGCTCCACCGACCACTCGTCATTTTTCTCATGGTTTGGGCGTTTCTGCCGATCGGACTCTACCCGCTTCTGGGCAAACTACTGCCCATGAACAACGCCCGCCTGTTCCAATCGTATCAATTCGTGCCGTTTGCGCTCCTGGGCGCTGTGGGAATTGTATCGGTCAGGAGACGACTCTCGCAGATCGGATCACACATCATAATAGGCATCGCTGGTCTACTCTGGGCGTATGGCATAGTTGCCTATCTTGTCACACTTCTCTTGCTCATCCCTGCCCATGACCAAAACGCATATAATATTTTTATCCCAAATGGAGCAATCCATGCATTTGAATATCTTGAAAAGGAAAGTCTGCGCGACAGCGTTGTCCTCTCGGGAGAGCTTGTGAGTCAGATGATCCCGGCCTACAGCCACAACCGCACCGTGATCGCCCGCGATGATACAGCGATCAATTACTACGAAAAACAGCACCTGGCGTTTGCATTCCTGGACGGAAAGATGACCGGGGAGGAGGCTCTCTCGTTTCTTACTCGATACCACATTTCATTCCTCCTGTTGGGTATTGATGCACAAGCATTTGAGACGCTCCCGTATCGTACGTCTCCCTTTCTTAAGGAAGTCTTCCGCGACGGCCAAATATCAGTCGTTCAAGTGGTCAGGTAGCCCCCTGTCGCCTAAAAGAGCGAAGATCGGAATATTCGGAAACTGTAGAGCACGTACAAAAAGAGATACCAAAATGTTTCGAGTACAAATTTTACTCCCTTCCCGTACCCTATCGAGGATGCCTCGGAAAAATATCGGACGGGGACGGGCACTTCTCCGATCAAAAACCCGTGCGTGAGTGCTGATATCGTAAACTGCTGGTCAAATATAAAGTCATTGGAAAACCTCTGGAACGGAACGGTTTCTAATATCTTTCTTGAATAGGCCCGCAGTCCTGAGAGGTGCTCGGAGAGATTGACCCCCAAGACTATGTTTTCAATCGTTGAAATGATCCTATTGAGAAAATACTTCACCGCCGGCATGCCACCGACCAAGGCTTCGTGCCGCGTCCTTATGCGCGACCCGATCATCATATCACACTCGCCTTCCAGGATTGGCGCGACAAGCTTCGGGAGCCTGGTTGCGTCGTACTGGTAATCTGGATGGAGCATGACCACAACATCGGGTTTGTCTTTAAGCGCTTCCCAGTAACACGTTTTCTGGTTGCCCCCGTAGCCTAAATTGTTGGAATGAGAAAATACGGTAATGTGCAATGCATGAGCAATAGCCACAGTACGATCGGTCGATCCATCATCCACGAGGATGATACGGGAGGCAAACTTTTTGGGTATGTCGCGGACCGTTTCCGGCAACGTACGCTGGGCGTTATAGGCCGGCATGACAACCACAATCTTCGGACTACGGAGCTTCTTCATGATCTCTGGGGTCCGCCTTGTTTTTGCGCAATCACTACCATGTTGTCCATAATCGGCATATAGAGCGGAATCCGACCGATACCCAAATTCCCAACGATTGTATAGAGCCCTCCTGCGATCCTGCTCTCGCCGTTCGTTCTGGCAAGATGCAAAAGATACTGAAGGCTCACCCATTTGCCGATCCGGAACGTCTCGATAACACGAAATCCCCGGGATAAAAGAATGCTTCCGAGTGTTTTCCGGTTGAAAAAAAACAGGTGCTGCGGCGGACTATAAAATGTCCAGCGCCGACGAAGGACGCCGGCAAAAAAACTATCCGTGTCCCCGGTTGCTATCACGAGAAACCCTGAGGCTTTCAGGAGTTTTGCCGCAATCCCGATATCGTCAGCCGGATCCGGCACGTGCTCAATGACGTCCAACATGGTGACGATATCAAACGTTCCGGGAGCATAAGAAACCCCTTGGATCGTACCGGTCGTGAGTCTGCCGTCGAGCTTTAACCGCTTTCCTTCTCCTACCGCGTATGAGGACGGGTCAAATCCGTACGCATCATAGCCGCGCCCGAGTGCCAGCTTGACGAGGTACCCCATGGCACACCCCACGTCGAGGAGTTTTCCGTTTTTTTTGTAGCGGGCTATGTGATTAAGTATTTTTTGATGATTTTTTTCTATAAATGGCTTGTCGTCCCGGTACGACGTGTACGCAGCCCGCGATGGTTCTCCGTTGTAGTACTCACGGTTGTAAAATT
>MFJZ01000004.1:12559-17630 GCA_001781025.1 Candidatus Gottesmanbacteria bacterium RIFCSPLOWO2_01_FULL_49_10 | reverse complement strand
ACGCATACAACATCTCGATTACAAACGATACAGTACTATCGACGAGTTTTCCTTTTGGAGGCGAAGGTGCAGTTGAGTTACAAGCGCCGGAGGAGGCGCTTGGCTCTTTGGTACAAGGATATACGTCACGCGATATCGGGCAAGGAAGTCTTGTGCAAACACACTGTCCCCAAAAAGGAAAAAGTGGTCAAGAGCTTTTACTTTATCCGGCTGATTCTGCGTCATGAGCGCGTGCCCTGCTACCACCCTGCACGAGGTAAACGCGGGAACCATGGTCCCGATAGTATAAGAAGCTGCGACCACGCAGTCGGAATCTTTTTGCCGCGCAATAAATCCAATCATATCGATAACATCACTAGGCACCCAGATGAGCGTATTGTAGCGATTCTGGGCAACATAGCCAAGATGTTCTTTCAAGCTCGCCGCAATGCCGATCGCCGAGTAGCCCAAGACGAGGACGACCAAAAAAATCCGAAGCACGTGGGTCCGGACGAACCGGTCACCAAGCTTTGCAATGAGCCAAATCCCTTGCACCGCGCCGATCCCGATCGGAATAAAGGAATAGCCACCTAGGTATCGAGTGTTTGACAATGGAACGATCGGGGATAACACAAAAATCATGAAGACCGGAATCACCGCCCAGGCCAAAAGCATCCGGCCGACCGGACGGGCCAGGAGCCATACAATGGCAACAATGAAAAAGATGACGGTTGGCCCTAGGCTTTCGCCGTATGCAGCAAGGGTAATCGGGTAGCGCATGGAATTTTCCCATGGGGTGTAACTCGTCCACGGAAACACACTCCCCTGGATACCGCGGTGATAGATGGCAACAAAAAGAGCAGTGACGAGGACGATAGCCGACGACACGAGGAACGCGTTTGTAGATTGTAGCGTACCGCGGGCGGCAACACATTCAAGGATCATCCAAAGGAAGAGAAACGGGACGACAATCGAAAGGACGACCGGACTCGTAAACCCCATCGCAATGGTCAGACAGACAAGGCTGACCAAACGCGACCGTGATAGCGATGGACGGATAAGGAGGAGAAGTATCGGGATAAAAAATACTTTTGACCACAGGTGGTGCGGGATGTAACTCCATCGGAAAATGGGATCAAGCTCAGTCCATGTATGGACAAGCGGTGCAACCGCGGGCCCCGCACTTCCCCATCCCCAAAAATACGTCCCGAACGCGACAAAAAGAAGCGCGACAATCCGTTTTACTCTTGAATCCGGATATACACGAAAAATAAGGAGCGTAACAAATCCCAAAAGTGTCGCCCCACCGAGCATTCGCGCGAGCGTATACATGACCGGGAGCGAAAGACGCATGACTCTGGCAATAGTCCCGAGAATCAGAAAAAATGGCACGACGAACTGGGAAGAGTATACCTCAAAAGTCAACCGGCTGGTTGCCAAGATGTTTCCTTCCCACCCCTGCCGCATGATGTGGAGATAGTAGTAGTAATCTTCCGCGTAGTTATGGACGAGGGGATAAAAAAATCCCTTCGGCGTATTAAAAAACTACACGAGGGTCTGAGAAATACCCAGGATCACGGTGACCAGAATAATCAAGCCAATCGCCTTCATACATCTCTCTTTTTCCCGTAATATGCTACCATACCTCTTGTGTCCATGTCGTTACGAAAAATCGCTTCTGACGTCATACTTCTCGGCACGATCACCCTCCTCGTGTTGGGTCACCTACATACGAGTTTCGTCCGTGCCTTTGATCCGGATGAGTTTGCCTATCTCCACTGGGCATATCTCATCTCAATAGGAAAAATTCCCTACAGAGATTTTTTCCTCTACATTACACCGGCGTTCCAATGGTTTTTAGGGCCACTCTTCCTTTTTCCACCAAGCGATAGTCTCCTCATTATAGCGCGTATCCTTGAGCTTTTTGTGTACCTGGGTACTGCTATTCTTGTGTACTTGGTGGCAAAGCTTACTATCGGCACAAAACCGGATTATGAGGGAGCACTTCTGTCTGTTGCGGTATTTCTCGCATTCCCCATGGTATTCGACAAAACGATCGATATACGGCCTGATATGCTCATGGTGTTCTTTTTTCTCTACGCTTTACTCATCACACTGAAAACTAACGGCAGGACCCGAACAAAGGGGAGTGCACTCCTCGTCGGTATGATGCTCGGCACAAGCCTTTTTATCCTCCCCAAACTCCTCTTTGCGGTCCCAGCCGTCTTCTTCCTCTTCGTCTCGTCCCGACCAAGACCCAGTCTCGGCTGGATCGTGCTGGGGCTTGGTGTCCCCTTCGTACTCTTTCTTCTCTACCTTGTGCGGAACACGATAACTCTCCAGGCCATAAACGCAATACTTTACGACAGCGTTGCGGTCAATAGCGGCAAGATCCCTTTTTCTCCTTGGCTTGCGCTCTCCCCGTTTCCCCTGGTTTATGTCGCCTCCAGCGGACCGAGCATTCCCTGGCTCGTCAATATCGGCATCTGGATAAGTGCGGCTTTGGGCTTCCTCATGCTTTTTAAAACCCACAGGCAGATTGCCATATTCCTTTCGCTCTATATTGGCGGGAGCATACTTTTTTTATTCCTTTTCCCTGCCCCCTACATCCAGTACTTTCTGCCGCTTACTCCATTTGTGAGCATCCTGGCTGCCCTCGTTATCTCACGTGTCACGTGCTGGTTGTGGCAACGCGGCGAGACAAAATTTTTGAAGATCGCTTCCCGAGCTCAACAGCAGGATCCTATCCACACCTTGCCTCAGAAAGCACCACACATCGAGGCGATGCAAGACGAGCGAGCAGCGGATCGAAAAAATTTTCGTCTCGCCGCGTTGGTATCCACGCACGGCATCACCTGTATCGTGCTCCTTGTCTCTTTCCTCATCCAATATCGTGAACGCGTCTCTATCGGTGCATCAAATAGCGAACAGCTGCACGTGATTCGTGATGTTCTTGCCGCAACCCGCCCCGACGAGACGATCTACGACATGGTGGGGTCATTTGTCTTCCGTCCCGACGGCTACTACATTTGCTGCCACCCGTACGGGCAGTTCATCAATGGTCTAGCCTCAAGGCCCGCCCTTGAGCGTGGACTTGCCGAGTCACTCACGCAGCGGCAAACCAAGTTCCTCGTCATGGACCGTGTAGGGTTTGTCTTTTGGCAGACACCCGAGCCGGATCTCACATTTCTTCTCACCCATTATGTTCCCTCGGGGTACAACAAAATCTACGTTGCGGGCGTACTCCTTCGCTGCCAGAGCGGCAACTGCATCCAGTATACGCTCCATGATCGCCCTGCGTCGTCCGGACGAACGAATTCCTTCGACATTCATATCCCCGAGACATACCGAGTAACCACGGTCCCGACCGATGCGACAGCGATAATTGACGGGGTCACGGTACACTCGGGCGAACGCTTATCCCTTGCTGCCGGCCTACACCGATTTTCTCCCTCTCCCGCAATGACTGAGCTTCGCATCCGGCTTGATCGCTGAAATAGTTGGAAAAACATCCCCGTACGAAATGGCTTGACCAATTTCAAAAAACTTGCTAGGGTGTGTGCATGTCAGAAGAAGAGGAAATCCAGATTCCGACCAATGGCAAAAACGCTCTTATCGTCGCCGTTGTCCTATTCTTCATATTGATCTCTATAACGTATGGCGCATTCCGACATGCCAAATCCCGGACCGGCACGATCGTCTTGCCCGGCGGTATCACCTACCTCGGACCGTCCCCTGCTTCTGACAAGGGGCAACCGACATCTACTCCTTCAGAAAAAATCCCTGTCCCCACTGACGTCACCTGGGCCACCCAAATCGGCAAGAAGTTCCCGTATAGCTTTCTCTATCCCAGCTCACTCTCGATTGGCGTATTTCCGGGCGATCCCTTCGATGGCGTCACGGTATTCTGGGGCAACACCAATCCCCAGGAAAATATATTTCTCCGGGTTGAAAACCTCAAAGAGTCATCTGAATCCGCCAAATACACGAAACTTCCGAAAAAAGAGTACGTGTCTGCCTGGTGGAAACAATATAACTGGAGCGGGATCGGGGATATCAAAGAATTCACTAATAGCCACGGGATGAAGGGCTATCGTGCAAAGTACCTGGACGGAAGCGGCGTGTCGCCATTTGAGAACGTCTTCTTTGAAGTTCCCGCTCACCCGGAACTCGTTATCTGGATGAGAGGAAAGCTGTTTCCTGATGACGTATTTGACAAAATGCTCGACAGCGTCGCGTGGAAATAACGCAATACCAAAATGGTTTCCATGACAATCAAACGACAGTGGTTTTGGTTTGGACTGTTTGTAGCCCTCCTGCTCCGCTTTGCCCTCATCCCCAACCCCGGTTTTGAAGCAGATATATCGTTTTGGAAATCGTGGGGACTGGCGACGATAGATAAAGGGGTTGTCGAAGGAATAAAAGCCACCAATAATAACTACCCAACTCCCTTCGCCTACCTATTGGGACTCATAGTAAAGCTCTATAGCGCTCTCGCCGACCCGCATGCCTTCAACCAATTCTGGCTTAACACCAATACGTGGTTTCTCACCGTGGCCAAGCTCCCGGCAATTATTGCTGATTTTGGTATAGCAGTAATTATCCTGTGGATAAGCACCAAATTCCAAGCAACAAGAACCAAACAAGCACCAATACCCAATGTTCAAAATTCGAAACGGTTTGGAACATTAGGATTTGGGATTTGGAAATTGTTTGGTCATTGGAATTTGGAATTTGGAATTTCCTCGAGCGGTCCGGTTCTTGCTCTCCTCTACCTGCTCTCCCCCATCTCCCTTATCGACGGCGCCTGGTGGGGACAGGTAGACTCGCTCGGGGTATTTATCTTTCTTATCGCGTTTCTCCTCGCGCTTAGACGATGGCCATTTTGGGCGGGCGCTGTCTTTATGCTGGCTATGATGACAAAGCTCCAAAATATGATCTACGGGCCGGTATTTTTTCTTTTTATCTGGCAGATCATGGGCTATGACGGACTCGTGCGCGCGATCGGGGGAGCGACCCTCGCGTTTTTTGGCCTGAATATTGAATTTTTGCTGACGCACAACATGGATCGGGTCGTCGGAAGTCTCACACA
>MFJZ01000004.1:12402-12537 GCA_001781025.1 Candidatus Gottesmanbacteria bacterium RIFCSPLOWO2_01_FULL_49_10 | reverse complement strand
ATGAGCCTCAATGCGTTTAACCTCTGGTGGATCGTCGCAGGCGGGCGCGGCATGCAGATTTCAGACAAGCTTTTAGCCGTAGGAATCATGAATGCAAAGTCTGTGGGGCTAGTCCTATTTTCCTCTGTGTATCTT
>MFJZ01000004.1:6800-12230 GCA_001781025.1 Candidatus Gottesmanbacteria bacterium RIFCSPLOWO2_01_FULL_49_10 | reverse complement strand
CCCATGACCGCTATGCGTTTCCCTTAAGTGTCTTCTTGCTCCTCTGGGCACCATTCTGGATAGCGATAAGTGATAAGCAACAAGTGATAAGTCCGAAAGAACAAGTAAGGAAATGGAAACTTTTCACTTTTCACTTTTCACTTTTCACTCTATTTTATTTCTACAACCTCCATACGGCGCTCGTTATTAACTATCCCACCAATGGTATTCCTCTCCTTAATAATCTGACGCAACCGTTCTTTACTATCACTACCTCAGTCGTCCTCCTTGGGCTTTTTGCCGTCTTTCTCGTCTACCTCGTACGGCATACCAAAAGAATTGTAACTGTCACTGCGGTCGCAACGCTATTTACAATTCTTTTTCTGGGGAATCTTCCCCTGTTCACCAAAAAACCTGTGCCTCTGACCAAGCTCACGCCCTACGTAAGTCAGCAGGGATTCGGCACGCGGCAGACCGATATGCCGGTCAACGCGGGACTTGGAATTTCCAAATGGTCATTTCTTTCTGTGCAGTACGCATTTTACCGGAAAGGCATCGGCACGCATGCTAACTCATTTATGATTTTTGACATAGGCGGTCACTTCAAAAAATTCACGACCGACTACGGCATCGATACCGAAGCCGGAGACCACGGATCGGCGATCTTTGAAGTGTATGGCGATGATCGGCTCCTCTTTCGCTCGGAAAAAATGGGGCGCTTTACCATGCCCCGGCACACCGATATTGATATTACCGGAGTCAAAAAACTCGGCCTCGTCACAACCGACGCGGGAGACGGGATCAATGACGATCATACAGACTGGCTGAGCCCCACCCTCTGGCCGTAACGAGACCTAGCCCTTGATGGCAATAAATAAGCTCTGTCCTGCAAACGGCCGGATGCCAGATGGAATACGAAGATAGAGGCGCAACAACGATGGGTACATGGGTAACCACGACTTGGTGGTGTACGGAAGAAACCGTCGGACCGACCGAACGACACGAAACCCACAAACCCCAAGGGCTTCCAGAACCGATCGGTCGTTAAGGGCGATCGTGTGATCGATAAAGTCCCAATACCTCTCGCGGGTAAGATCTATATTGGGCTGCATGATGATAAGTGTGCCGCCGGGCCTCAGTAGCTCCCAAGAGCGACCAAGGACGGCCATACAAGCATCTTTCGTCGGCAGATGCTCGAGAAAATTGCTCATAAAAATGGTGTCAATCGTGCCGTTGTAGATCTTGGGAATACGCTCTGCCGAAACTGCAAGAACCGTGATACCCTTCCCCGCGTGTTTACCTGTATCGGGATTTATGTCCACGGCGATTTTGTGCTTCGCACGTGCCACACGCAAAAATTCACCGTAGCCTGCGCCGATATCCATGACCGTGTCACCCGGCGATACCCAGTGCCGGAACACCTCATCCCACAGAACCTGCCACAGCGACGCGCGAATGGGATACTCGCGCTGGGAAAATCTTCTTCGGTAACACGACTGCAAAATGTGCATACCGGTGATCATACCATACGGACCAAAAGAGAGATGATTGCATCGGAACCTCCCCCATGAGACGATATATCTATCGTGAAACACGACCGTTTGCTCCCCTTCGTCATCCTTACGATAGCCGTCGTATTTGGATGCGTCTTTTGGATACTGCGAAACGAGCGCCTCCTCATGGATGAAGTATTTCACTACCCGGAAATCATGCGCTTTGCAAGCGGCAACTTTCAGCACACCTCCCAGATCGCGATGGGACCCGGGTATCACTTCGTCATGGCCCTCCCCACATGGATATTTCGTTTGGGTACGGTCGCGTCGGTTCGCTTCCTCGAGATTCTCGTAAGCGCCGGATTTCTCCTGTTGTTTTATCGCCTCGCGCGACAGCTGGACCCGGCACACGCAAGCATGAAACTCCTCCAGGTGTCACTCTATCCCCTCCTTTTCCCCTACTACTTTATCCTGTTTACCGACATTATGACGACACTATTTGTCCTTTTGTGTTTTTATTTTGTTCTTTCTCGCCGCTATACACTTGCGGGCCTCGTGGGATCCCTCTCCCTGGTCGTTCGGCAAAGTTCGGTGGTCTGGCTGGTCCTATTCCTCGTCTTTGCCTATATTCAGGAACATGGTAAAAGGCTCCCGACGCGTCAGTCTTTGATGAATTTTTTCCCCAAATCCGCTACGTTTCTCCTGGGTATTGTCGGTTTTCTCATCTTTGTCATCATAAACGGCGGAGTGGTCCTGGGCGGCAGCAAACTCTACATGCCCTTCGTCATTAGTTTCGGCAACGCGTACATCATCCTTTTTCTTCTGTTTCTCTTTCACCTCCCGGAACATATCCTGTTTGCCGGGCGTATCACCCGATCGGTACACAAGCACTGGAAGATTGTGCTCCTGGGAGCGATACTCTGGTATGTCTTTTATCTTGCTACCTTCACCAATACCCATCCGTGGAATCAAACACCCTATTTTTTGCGAAACCAACTCATGCATCTGTTTACGAAAGACCTGGTGTGGAAAACAGTGCTTTTTATAATCGCGCTCTACGAGCTTTTCGTCATACTCGCCCACCGATTCGTCAAACCGCGCTACGCCCTCATCCATATTGCAGGAATTATCCCAATGGTGAGCATGTGGCTTATCGAGCCACGATACGCGGTCCCCTATGTCACGCTGTTTCTTTTACTGCGAACTATCGAGTCTATCCCGGCCACGTACGCGTCCATTGTGCTTTCGCTCTCGCTTTCGCTCTACCAGGTGTGGGGGCTCCATTTCGATCGATTCTTTCCGTAACATATGAAAAAGTATCTCTCCATAGCGTTCACCTGTCTCCTTTTGTCTATCTTCATATTCGTCGCCGTCAAGCGCTATGCCCTGGGATCCGTGCGCTATTTTGATCCGGATGAGTTTATGTATGTCAACTGGGCATATCACGTATTTTCCGGTAATGTTCCGTACAAAGACTTCATGATGATCGCAAGCCCGCTCTATGTGGTATTCCTTGCACCACTGTTTATGGTTTGGAGCGGGATTGACGCGGTCGCCATCGCACGCGTGATTGCCTTCCTCCTGTCGATCTTTTTGGCGGGAGCCATAGGCGTTGCCTACTGGACAACACACAAAAGCTGGGTTGCCATCGTCCCCGCGACCATCCTCCTTATCCTCCCTATGCCATCGGATAAACTTTTGGAAATAAGACCAGACATCTTAGCACTCCTCATATTTCTCATTGGATTTCGGGAGGTACTCCTGTTTTGGAGCAAACAGGGAAAACCTACCCAGCTCTTCTGGGGAGGGGTGTGGCTTTCTACTTCTCTCCTGGTTCTCCAAAAAACCGGCGTTTTGGTCGCAACCGTTGCCGGCATGGTTATTTTTTCTGCGCTGGTAACAAAAAAGCTACGCGCAGTCCCCGTATTCCTTTTGGGACTTGGTCTTCCGTTGGGATCATTTTCACTCTGGGCACTTACCACGGGACAGGCAAAAACAGTGTTCTACTCTGTTACCTGGCTTACCAAAGAATCAATTCTTGGCGTTGCCCGCTTTAACCCGCTGGGCCCGACTTTCTTTTTTTCACCCAACCCGACGTACTACGGAGAATCGGGCCTATCTATCGGGCTTATCGTCAATCATACCCTTTGGGTCCTCGCGCTCATTTTGGCAGCGGCGCTTATTATGACCAATGCGGTTGAATGGCGTAAAGAGTGGTATATACGCATGACCCCGGCGCTCCTTTTGGTGGCTTCGGTTATCCAGTACCTCTACATATCTCCGCTAAAATTCACCCAGTACTTGTTGCCCGCTGCTGTATTTGTCGCGTGGTTTACCGGAGAATGGGTAGAGCTCCTCTGGCGGTTGTGCAAACGATCGCATGCAAGACTTGCCACATTTACCATCTTTTTTGTTCTTTTCACTATGCTTATGACGTATACCTTTTTCCGTGTTCATAGCCCAAAATTCAACTGGACCAATGATAGTACGTATCAAAAAATTACACGGATTCTCGCGACAATTCCAAAAAACGAGTACGTTTTCGACCTCGAAGGAAGGACGATTTATTACCCATATCCCTACTATGTGTGCTGTCTGCCGATCGGCCAGTTTGACTCGCTACTTTTAAAAAGCCGTCCGCCCATCCGGGAGGCTCTGCGAACAACCAAGACGAAGTATATCTACCAGGCAGAAATACCGCGAATCCGTGCACTACCACCTGAGGATTTGGCATTTATACGGGAAAACTATACCGAGACGGAAGGCGGCGACCTATTGGTTGCGAAGTATTGGTAATATAGAATGAGGCTTTATGAAGCATGGCACACGCATCGAATGCACCATATCTCTCATTATACTCCTTTTTGCGATCGGAGTTAATCTGTGGTTGTATCGGCTCGAGCCGACGGCAACGATCGACCCCAACGACAATACATTCCAGTTCGCCCTCGTTGATCGGACAAACCAAATATGGGACTTTGCAAAAAAAAGCTGTACGAGTCAAAAGCAAGACGAGTCAAGAGTAAAGAAATTACTCGTTTTGCCTGTTTCGCTTTTGACTTGTTTTGCTCCTTACCTTGTGGATCACTGGGTGCCCAATTGGGCGGAGGGGTACAATTTACCATTTTACTATTCTCACATACCGCAAATCGCCATAGTGGCATCCTATCGCTTTCTTCAGCTTTTCACTTTTCACTTTTCACTTTTCACCTACTACCACTGGATTATTTATCTTCTCTTAAGCCTATTTCCACTCTCGGTCTTTCTCGCACTCCGAGTGGCTAAGCTCCCCTGGCTTACCGCGGGTATCGGCGCGCTTCTTGCAAGCCACATCTCGACGGATGGACTCTATGGCCTGGATCCTCCATCATTCCTCTGGCGCGGATACGGACTGTCAAGTCAACTTTTTGCCATGATCTGGCTGCCACTTGCGATCGCGTACGCGTATAACTTCTTATCATTCTTATCATCAGAAAGAACGCGAGGGGAAGAATTTTTTGAGGAACTGAAAATTCGCCTCAATGGGATCCGGGGAAAACGACCGGCGGCGAATTTTCATTTAGCGAGAAACGGCAACAACCTTTACAACCAAATAAGCGTGGGCCGAGCGACCTCAAAAAATTTCTTCCCTAAGCGGTCGTCCTACCTCCCCGCAGTCTTTTTCCTCACGGCGACCGCCATGGGGCACCTGGGGGTTGGCATTATTGCGATACTTTCCCTTGCACCGCTGGCAATAGCCGCTCCACTGGTTTCCTTTTTGCACAATCCTTCTCACATTCGTACGGTTATGGAAGAATGTAAAACAACTCTTTGGAAATTGTTGGCCCTCGTCGGTACCACCGTCTTTTTCTTAAGCTACTGGATCCTCCCGATTTTATTAAACGACAACTATCACAACTTCTCCTTCTGGGATCCGGTCTGGAAATTTAACTCGTACGGGTGGAAAGAGACGATGATC
>MFJZ01000004.1:0-6773 GCA_001781025.1 Candidatus Gottesmanbacteria bacterium RIFCSPLOWO2_01_FULL_49_10 | reverse complement strand
GTGACAAAATTTTCGCAGATCGCTTCTCGAGCTTAGTAATAAAAACAAGACACGACAACGACCTCTCATCAATAAATAACCAAAGGAATGATCCTAAAGATGCGAGCAGCGGAGCAAGAAAATTTTTGTCACGAACCAACATGACCGGCTTTGCATTTCTCTTTCTATTCTGGCTCCTCCTCTACTTCGGCCGGACGACCTGGGGAGGATTGATTGACCTAATCCCCGGCATGAAGGAGTTTCATCTGTCACGGTTTATCGTGGGGGTCCATATCGCAGGACTTTTCTTGGCTCCGATTGGAGCCACATGGCTCGTAGAAACAACATCCGGGTTGCTCGCGCGGCTCACCCGTTTCCCCGTTTACTTCATAAGACTCATTGGTCTCATGGGACTCATTGGTCTCATGGGATTTCCCATCTATAAACAAACCATTGCCTACGCTGCCCACAACGACCGTCTCATCAGGCAAGCCAATGAAAATCATGCCAAAGTGCGAGAAGATGAGGACGCACTTTTCAAAACTATTCGATCGCTCCCCCCAGGCCGCGTCTTCGCTGGCCGTGGGGGCTCCTGGGGAAAAGACTTTCGTATCGCGGAAACCCCCTACTACATGAATCTCTCCTCCTACGGCATCCCGACGGTTCTCTGGCTCCCCGAAACATGGTCGCCCAACTCCGACACCGAACAGTACTTTAGCGAGGATCAGGCAAAAGACTATGACCTCTATAACATACGCTATGTGGTTACGCCGTCCCGCGAAGCGGGATCTGGCTTCGCCAGACAACCGTTTTGGAAAATTATGAAAGGAACTCCCTCGTGGAAACTCTACGAAGTCCCAACAAGCGGCTACTTCACGACCGGCATCCGACCGGCGATTGTGGCGACAGACAAACGCTCCTACGGCAACGTCGTCCGACTTTGGATCCAGTCAGATACGCCCAAACAGAGGCTCTTCCCGGAGCTTACATTTGATCGCGACTACCCCAAAAAGACTGGCCTACCAAACTTCAGGATGATCGATGAGTCAACGTTTATGGTTCCCGATGGAGGCCGCCACAACATATTCATGGAACCTCCGGTCTATTTGCCGCCGAACGTTTCATCAATCGAGCAATTCAAAACGTTACGTACAGACCAATACAACAACATGAAACTCATAGGTCCCCAGGAAGTGGATCGTGACATGGTTTATAAAACCAAAGTAGAAGTCGGAGAAAATTGCGTCGAGTGTATCGTTGTTTTGAAACAAACGTACCACCCCAACTGGCGCGCAACTATCGACGGTAAGCCCGCCCAATCCTTTACGGTTTTCCCTTTCTTCATCGCCACACCCGTCACACCCGGCACCCATGAGGTGGTCTTTTCCTACGAACCCAGCGGGCTTAAAATAATCCTCCTTATCACGGAATTCCTTTTCATTGCTTTGTTCATGATCAATGCAATTCGAAAGTGCTTCTTGACCAGACACGTGTCCGAGAAATAAGATATATTCAATGCGCCGGAAGCACGTTGCCCAAAAGCTCCTCCAGGCCACAGAAGGACTGGTCGCCACAGCCACTGACCTCATCCTTTTTCTCACCATCCTTCCGTTCTCATTGGCCGGTACCCATACTCATCACGATGTATCGCGCCGCGTCGAGGATGTACTCAAGCTAGTAGAGAATGACTTAAACTACCGCACCATCAAAAACGCCGTCAGCAAACTCGTAACAGCCGGCCTCATCACGAAAAGTCCCACACGAAATTCGCTGGACATCGCCATCACCAAGCTCGGCATTGCGCGCATTGGGGCCATCATCCCCACATATCATGAGGATCGGCCGTGGGATGGGCACCTCTATCTCATCTCCTACGACATACCAGCCAAGCCTAAACGAAAACGCGATCTCCTGCGCGAATATCTGCGGCGCATTGGAGCGATCATCTTACAGGAAAGTTTATGGCTCACTCCATACAATCCTCGGGACATTGTGGATGAATTCGTCAATAAACAAGGAATCGGCGGATCCATTCTGGTGTCAAAACTGGGAACCGATGGCGCCATCGGAAAGGAAAAACTTGAAGACCTCATCCGGCGCGTATACCGACTGGACGCGCTCAACGAGCGATACGACGAATTTTTGAAAAGATACGAGTCGCAGAGAAAGCCAAAATCGCTCCTTGGCATGAGTACTGTCTACTTTGCAATCCTCAAAGACGATCCGCAGCTGCCTTTCGCGCTTTTACCAAAGGACTTTCTTGGTGAAAAAGCACATCGCTTCTATCAATCTCTTCTAAAGAATATCGCTTCTTGAACGGACACGTGTCTTGGAAAGAAGACAAAAAAAGTAACGAGTCTTACCAACGAAATAGATTAATGAAGCCGTAAAAAACGAGGGCTACCTTCGAAATTTACGCGCGGGGTTTCTTATCGAAGTTCAAAAACCACGGTCACGGATTTGGAAACGGTACCGGAACCGGGCTCCAACCCGGCTCCCCCACCGCCGGCGCCTTCCATTCTAAATGATGGGATAGGGCCATTTGAGGAAACACCTTCGGTGATCGAGAGAACATTTCCTAGTTTCTTGCCCGAGGCTTTAGCAACGTTGCCTGCTTTCTCTTTGGCATTCTCCAGAGCTTCGGAAAATAAGCTATCTGCCTCCGTAGGATCTTCATCAAGGGAAAAGTTGGGGCCATAGACATTGTTGGCGCCGCTTTTGCCAAGAAGCTCAGCGAGAGACGATGCGCGGTCGACGTCATGAAGCTTCATCTCTATCGAGTTGCTCACGCTCCACTGACCCGGGCGCTGTTTCTGACGGCCTTCTTCGTAGTAGGTCTCCTGATTTTGGTAAATATTGAGGTTTTGGGTCTTAATATCTTCTGCCTTTATACCAAACTCCTTAACCGAGGCGATGATCGCGGCCACTTTCCCATTAACCTCGGCAATCGCCTTCTCTTTGTCATCGCCAATCGCATTGACGCCGGCGCTAAAGCTGGCTATCTCGCTTTTCTTCTGGCTCCTGGCTTCCCCCACCACCGTTACGGTCCGGGCGGGCTTGAGAGCAAAAGATCCCCAATCGACCATCGACCAAGGGAACACAAAAGAAAGTCCAGCTAACACGAGACCAGCCAAGAAAAATCCGAGGAAGGAGAACAAAAATGACTTCATACCTCTTTCAGCCTACCACCCGCATCGCTACCATGCAAGAGACGAAAGACTAGCTTTACACATCGGATGTGTAAAGCTGGACGAACCTTACCACAACCCGGCGAATGATCGTATGTCCCAAATGCCCCGAGCCGTTCCCATATCCGCGCGTACAGCCAACGCAAAAGCCTTTTCACCGAGCGCTCCCTTTATGTCGCGATAGTTCCTCTGATACAAAACCACATCCGGATGACCCTCTGATCGCGCCAACACTCGCAATGCTTCCCGCGCCAGTGAAGCCTGTTCTACTGCCACGCGCGCGACGGCCGGATCCCCAAGTTCGACTTCATATGCATCAAGCGATCGGGAAAGCCGGCCTTTCGTCGCTCCTAGCGCCAGCTGGGCAGCGACCGGCGGCACTTCATTTGCCCAGTGGTAGATTATGACAGCCCCGAGCGCTTCTGCGGCACGCCCTGCCATGGCATTGAAAAGCACTCCGGGTCCACCACCCTGATCAAGCGCACTTGATTCAACGTTCACAACTCGGTTCACCTCCTTTATTACCTCTGGCTACATCTGACGATGGTCTGTCGGCTTCAATAATTATTTCCGTACTTCTATCTCTTGGCCGACTGCCGGCCATGGGACCCCTTCATACCAACTACTATTGGAGCCGTCTTCGCACTGAAACACCAACCCCGTAGACCCTTCATTCCCCGCCGGAGACAGAAGCGACGGATCTCCATAAGGCATCCATATCGTTTGCTCACCAGAGATCGGGTTGTAGGTCGCCTGTCCTCGAAATGTCCAATCATCCTCACCTTCAGCAGTCGCAAACCAAAGGTCTACCGGTGCGTTCTCGTCTGTACATAAAAAGGAAGGCACGGAGTAGGCGCCATCATCGGCGACGTACGGCGAGGTCGCTCGATCAAGTCGGTCAAGATAGATGAGTCCGCCAAATCCACCAACAGCAAGGAGGATTGCCAAACATCCTGCACCCACAGGGGGAGAGTCACCGCTTGCAATCGATTTAGTGTCCGCAGCAATAGACGGCGATGTAATCGTTGCATCCTTCAAAACGACAGGACGCGGGTCACGGATGGTGTTGCCGGAGTAAGCACAGCGGATGACACCTTCCGCTTGTGGCTCCCACGAATCTGCATTGCACCCCGGACACCGGACTCCCAATGGTATTTCGGCCATAAATATTCCTTTCCGGCCGATTTCGTGAAGGAATGCCATCATCCTCCATGTCTTCCCTCTCGCCTTCGCTACATTTGTAGCGCGGCTCAAGGGGCGACATTTGGCGGATTGTGGCTCGTACGACTCCACAAAAAAACCGGCCATTTTCTTCTTGGCCGGTTGTAATTTCCCTGGGCATTGTCAGGGATTCATCCTGAGCTTACCGAAGGACAAGGCGTTGTGAGAAGACTTACCTATTTAATTGTAATGGGAGTATACCACTATAAGATTATTCCGTCAAGGACTATTCTGCCACGTACTCGCGTATTTTCTGAAGAAGGGAGGCAACAAACATGTTGTCTCTTTTTTCAATTTCCACACCCCTCGGGTGGAAGATATTCTCTGCCGCCAAACATATGATCACGGAAAAATGCGTATTTTTCTGGTGCGTTGTTTTTTAGTTCACATGCGTTCGTCACATATTCAGAACCTTTATATGCTATGTCCTCATACGGTGGCATCCAACAGAGTTCGGTGCTCCCTTTTTTACACGGGTTATATTCCGGTTTATAGTGAAATTGTCCATAGGATTCAATACTGCCTCCTACCGTCTTAATATAATCATTGGACATATGATACGGAAGCTGTCTCGCACTATCCTCTGAATATCCAACCGAAAGGTAATAATTATACTGCTTGTCATATTGCTCCTTCGATAGATTTTTCCTCCCCTGATGAATCGCCCATGCATGAATTAGTTCATGAATAATAGTCCCCGTATCACCACTATATGGCGATACCTTGATAAAATCATAGGGCAAACCCGTTTGTTCACGGCCAAAATGAATCCCCGCGCCCCCCGGACCACCGACTTCGGTTGACCAAGACATTATGAGCGGCGTTCTGTCTATTTCATCAAAAAAGTGAGACGGCAACGATGACATCTCAGCGTACGCATGATACGTAGATTGATTATTGTAACCCACAACGTCTACTTTATTACACCATGGTGCAGATGCAAATCGCCCATTTCGGCAGATCATCGCACAATCTGAACCAACCCCCATCGCTATTTGGCCCTCCGAGCAAAAAGTATAGGGTGTAGCCTGGCAAATCCCACTGGAACAACCTACCGGACATTCTTCTACTATTTTCGCGTCATAACGAGGGTCATGACTGCTTCCTCGATTGCTTCGTACTTCATAAACTTGGTTTCCATAGCAGGTTCTATCAATATATTTCTCGGAATCAGGCGCGCATGTAAAATGCTCCCAATCAGGATAATCATATCCATCACCATTTGCATTGCATTGTCTCTGACAGGAATATTCTTTTGTTAATGCAAACGGCGTGTTTGGACTGCATTGTAAACCCTTGGATGTACAACGCATGCCACCCTCAATAATCTGATTGGTTGAGCACCCATAGACATATGACGTAGGTTGACAGTATGGTGGACTCGAATTCATACAGGTATCATTGTCACCGCAAACCGAAAACACTGCCTGCGTTTCTTTATCTACTATCAATCGGCCATCAGAAGAACATGAAAATAGATCTTGAGCTATCTTTTGTGATTCTTCTATCGTCAAGAGTTTCCATGTCCCATCCGCCTGACATTTAAACCCTTTCCTTCCGATCATATCAATCAAACCCACTTTGGGACAGCTTGTAGCCAATTGTGTGCATCCCGATTGATCATTACAACCTCCAATACATGTAGATATGTCAGGAACTCCCAAGGGGGTATATTTATTCTCTAATTGTGCAGGTACGTATGACGTAATCTTGTCGTACTGGTCTACCATCGTCGTAATTTTATCTACAGGATTGCCTCCTGGATATATTTCGGGTTTAAAAAGACCGTCGTATCCTTTTACATAAATATGTCCTCGCAATGAACACGCTGCCATATCTTCCTTTTTATACTCACAACACTGTCCATCCTCTCCGCAGGTCAAATTGTGACCACAACCATTACTACATGCGCCATTTTGACACATGAATCCAACGGGTGGAGCGTTCGGTAAATTTTTATACGGAGGAATGGGTGGATTATATCTCGAAGCAATAAAACTCATATACTTTGCAAGTTCAGCCATTATCAGGGTCCATACGCGACCGGTTGAATCTGACAGCATCGTCGCTCCTACACCACTTACGGCTATCACCTTCCACGGCGCGCGGAGAAACCACGGACAGGTAGTACCACTTGTTCCAGTAGTGGCCGCATACACACGGTGGATGAGGAAATCGTCGACGAGACAACCAGTGAAGTTACTTACAAAGGGAGCAGCATCCTTCCGAGATTCTTCTTTCGTTATTTCCAGCCAGTAATTTCCATCTACATCTCTTGTGTATCCATTTTCCACAGCGACGCCATCAATAATGTCGTATATTCGGGATTGCTCAGCCTGGTCGTTTGAGTATGTGCCTTTCGGGTGGTGCAATGATCCGAGAATT
>MFJZ01000003.1:13322-15922 GCA_001781025.1 Candidatus Gottesmanbacteria bacterium RIFCSPLOWO2_01_FULL_49_10 | reverse complement strand
GAAACAAGGGACCGTTGGTAATAGTTTGCGCCTCAAGCTTTGTGGGATCGTAGGTGATATGAAGCTCTATTGCGACGACCTGGTTTTCTCCGCTGTTGAGGGTGACTTCTAGGGGAAATGTTTCTCCGACCAAATGAGAAGCCGCCGACGGCGAAAATGAAAGCGTGGTCGCGGGTGCGGCCTTTTGCCTGAGTTCTTGCCGTTGACCGACGATAAATACCGTGATAGGAATTCCCAGAAGCAAAAAGATAAGTCCCAGGATAAGGAGTACTCGTTTCATGCCATCTTTATTATGGAAGAGGAAGCCGTCTCTGGCAAGAGCCTGATACTTGACAGAAGTTAGCACTCGTTATATATTACTGCTAAATTGATAAAAAACCATGACTACACCACCGGAACTTACTCAGCGTCAAATTCAAATCCTTAAAGCGATTATCGACGAATACATCGCAACTGCGGCACCTGTGGGTTCCGAGACGCTAGACAAGAAATACAACCTCGGTGTTTCACCGGCCACGATACGAAATGAAATGGTGAGGCTTACCGAACTCGGGATGCTTCTCCAGCACCATACTTCCGCCGGCAGAACGCCAACTCCCACGTCACTTCGATACTATGTTGAACAACTCATGAAAACCAAGGATATGTCGGTTGCAGAGGAGGTCTCAGTCAAGGAACGAGTTTGGGACTATCGGCAGGAGGTTGATAAATTGCTTCGAGAAGCCACACGGGCGCTGGCAGAAAAAACCAAAACTCTCGCAATAAGCGCCACAAATGACGGAGATCTGTATTACGCAGGAGCGGCTAACATTTTACAGATGCCGGAATTTTATGATTATGAACTCACGCGGGAACTCCTTGAGACTCTTGACGAATTTGGATATTGGTGGAAAATTCTTCAAAATCACGAGGACGCGTTTGCGATCCTTATGGGGGACGACCTCGACAAGCAGATGCTTGGTCAATGTGGATTTATATACACGAAGTTTACGACCCCGCACCTTTCCGGCGCCATCGGCGTCATCGGTCCGACCAGACTCAATTACCCAAATATTATTCCGGTCGTCCGATACATGGGCGGCCTGATCGATGAGTTTGCGAGTAACTGGTGATTGAAAGAAATCTACTCATGCAGAATCTACTAATGTCCAATAATCATTAGCAGATTATTGATGAGCAGATGAGTAGATGACATTAATGAAAAAGAAAACAGATGAACCGTTAGAAGCATTGCAAAAGCAGATTGAGGAATGGAAAGGTAAATATCTGCGGGCGCTTGCGGATTATCAAAATCTTGAGAAACGCAAAAATGAAGAGATACGCTTGACCCGTCACTATGCTGGTGAGATTCTTTTAACAAAGCTTTTGCCTGTTGTCGATACGTTTAAGCGATCGCTTGCGCATATCAAAGATCCAGGTCTTGAACTTGCGGTCAAAGAGCTTGAGGCATTTTTGACAGATGCAGGGGTAAAAAAAATTGATGTTGTCGGAAAACCGTTCAATCCGCATGAAATGGAATGTATTGAAGTTATTGATGGAGAAGATAACATAGTAATTGAGGAGACATTGCCTGGGATTACTCTTCACGGGAAAGTGATTCGAGTCGCTCAGGTGAAAGTTGGTAAAAAGAAAGGAGAAAATTATGGCTAAAATCATTGGGATCGATCTCGGAACGACTAACTCATGTGTCGCGGTCATGGAAGGAGGAGCTCCTAAAGTGATTCATTCAGCGGAGGGGAAGAATACGGTTCCTTCTGTCGTTGATCCAATAAAAAATATTGTTGGCGATGTTGCAAAACGGCAAATGGTCATCAATTCAAAATCGACAGTATTTTCCGTAAAAAGACTCATGGGGCGTAAATACTCGGATGCCTCTGTCCAGAAAGATGCGAAATGGCTGCCGTATACTATTAAGGCCGGCAAAAATGACATGGCGGTGGTTGAAGTGGAAGGCCGTCAGTTCACCCCGCAGGAGATTTCCGCCAAAGTCTTAGGGAAAATTAAAGTTGACGCGGAGAAATACTTAGGGGGTACCGTTACTCAAGCAGTCATTACGGTTCCGGCGTACTTTGACGACAGCCAAAGGCAGGCAACCAAGCAGGCTGGAGAAATTGCGGGACTTGATGTTTTGCGTATTCTCAATGAACCAACTGCGGCTGCCTTGGCTTATGGATTGGATAAAAAGAACGTCCACACCATTGCCGTCTATGATTTAGGCGGTGGCACGTTTGACATCTCTATTCTTGAGCTTGGCGAAGGGGTATACGAAGTGAAAGCCACCAATGGTGACACCCATTTAGGTGGAGATGACTTTGATAAAGTAATTCTTGATTATTTTTCCGATGAATTCAAAAAAGAACACGGAGTCGATCTGCGAAAGGACTCTCAAGCACTTCAGAGACTTCGTGATGCTGCGGAGAAAGCAAAGATTGAGCTATCAAGCTCCTTAGAAACGGAGGTTAATCTCCCCTTCGTGACCCAAGGCAAGGAAGGACCTCTACATCTTGTCATGAAGCTTTCACGAGCTAAGCTTGAGTCCCTTGTTGATGAGTTGATTCAAAAATCGATCGAGCCGGTCAAGAAGTGTCTGGCCGACGCCA
>MFJZ01000003.1:6701-13313 GCA_001781025.1 Candidatus Gottesmanbacteria bacterium RIFCSPLOWO2_01_FULL_49_10 | reverse complement strand
GGTCATGGTGGGTGGCATGACGCGTATGCCCAAAGTCGTGGAGGTGGTCAAAAGCTTTTTTGGAAAAGACCCCAACCGTTCCGTCAATCCCGATGAAGTGGTCGCCATCGGCGCGGCCGTCCAGGCTGGTGTTTTAGCCGGAGACGTCAAAGACGTGGTGCTTTTGGACGTGACGCCTTTGACTCTTGGTGTCGAAACGCTTGGTGGGGTCTCTACCCCCTTGATCCAAAGGAACACCACGGTTCCCACGAGTAAGAGCGAGATTTTTTCAACAGCAGCCGATAGCCAAACGTCCGTCGAGATCAACGTGCTTCAGGGAGAGCGGCCGATGGCGACAGACAACAAGTCCTTGGGACGTTTTGTGTTATCCGGTATTCCTCCGGCGCCGCGGGGCGTGCCGCAGGTCGAGGTCACCTTTGATATTGACGCAAGCGGCATCCTCAATGTGACAGCCAAGGACAAGGCGAGTGGAAAGGTGAGTAATATCACCATCACCGGTTCAACGGGACTTTCCAAAGATGAAGTGGAAAAGATGAGGAAGGAAGCCGAGGAACATGCCGCAGAAGATACCGCCAAAAAAGAGAAAATCGAGGTTCGAAATCATGCGGACAACATGATCTATACGGCAGAAAAGACTCTCAAAGATGTGGGCGACAAGGTCAAGCCGGAGGATAAGACCATGGTTGAGGAGAAGGTGAAGGCGCTCAAAGACATCCTGGAGACTGGGAGCAAGGAGGATCTCGAGAAAGCCACGGGCGAGCTCTCTGAGGCTGCCCAGAAGGTGGGGGCAGCGGCCTATGCTTCGGCAGGTTCAGCACCAGGTCAACAAGATCAGCCGTCAGCAGGTCAGGCGGATGATCAAACCGCGAGCGGCAATGGGAAGAAGAAAGATGAGAAGAAGGTAGAGGAAGGAGAGGTGGTAAGCTAATTTACGAATAAGCGAACAATAGAATAAACGTATAAACTCAATGGGCGCGCGTTAGCGCGCCCTTTGATATAATCAATGATATATGGCGACAAAACGGGACTATTACGATATTTTAAGTGTTAGCAAGTCTTCCTCGCTTGATGAGATCAAGAAGGCGTACCGGAAGCTGGCCCTTGAGTGGCATCCGGATAGGAATAAGGCTGCGGGGGCAAATGAAAAGTTTAAGGAAATCAATGAGGCGTACGCGGTATTATCTGATCCCAAGAAGAAAGAAACCTACGACCAGTTTGGTCATGCTGCCTTCCAGCCGGGAATGGGTGGAGGGGCGGCCGGTCAGGGGCCGTTCTCCGCCAGAGGCGGACCAGCCTCTGGTTGGGGTGGTGGGCCGTTTACGTATACATATTCAACAAATGGTGGGAGCCCTTTCGGTGGAGACTTTGAAGGTATTGACCCCTTTGAGATTTTTGAACAATTTTTTGGCGGCGGATTTGGCCGTTCGGCAGGCAACAGACAGCGGCGAAATGTTTATGAGATTGCTATAGATTTTATAGAAGCGGCAAAGGGAGTGACTAAAGAGGTGCATATACCCCGTGGTCAGGCTGGTGATGGGTCAGTGAAAAAAACGATTAAGATACCGGCTGGCGTTGATAGCGGATCTCGTATTCGCTTTGACGATTTTGATATCGTCGTACAAGTTCGACCAAGTAAAGAATTTAAACGGGAGGGTGATGACCTTATTATTGATCACGCAATCACCTATGCTCAGGCTGCCCTTGGTGAAATTATCGAAGTACCTACCATCGATGGGCCGCTTAAAATCCGCGTCCAACCCGGCACCCAACCCGGCACCCTTATCCGCCTGCGCGGTAAAGGCGTGCCGCACGTGCGAGGTTCAGGGAGGGGCGATCAGTATGTGCGCATCCGGCTTACCATTCCCACCCACCTTTCCCGCCGCCAGCGGGAACTCCTGGAAGAGTTAGATTCCGCATAATCGCATGTTACAGTTAGTGGGAGTTTTTCGCATATGTGCTGCAGGTGACGGTCGCGTAGAAAGAGTAGGACTAACGATGAAAGAGCGCCAAAATTTCTTTAAGTTTTCGTCCACCAGAATGTGCGTGATGCTCCGTTATAGTTACTTGTGCTCCGATACGCTTCGCTGATGCATACATCGATTCCGGAGATATTTTAGATGGAACATGTATTGCAACGACGGGTGACACTTGCAAGGCAAGGTCTACTAGGTCTGGTCCTGAAACAATATATCCATTTGTATCGGTAAGACACAAATCGTCAACGGTCATTTCGGTTCTCGCATATACTCCGCCCCATGGAGGATCTAAAAACGCGCCGTCATAGTGCATCTCAGCCCGAGCAGCAGAAGGAAGAAAGTCGAGTGCGTTTACCCAATAGGGAGTGACGCGTGCTACACCCATGCTATCCAGACTGTGGCAAGTAAATTTACAAATTCCCCCGTTACTTTCTAGGCTTGCAACATGAGCAGGTGTATATTCGTCAGTAGGCGCAGATAATGCGAGTGCCGTGACTCCTGTTCCTGTACATACGTCTAACAACCTAAGGGGATGACTTGGACTGATATTTCGGCGCCGTACTGCTTCCTGGCGAAGAGTTCTGGCAAAAGATGTGGCGATTTCCCATGGTGTTGCTTCGAAAAATGACCGGCGTGCAACTTCACAGCCGAATTCTCCAACGAGCGTTTCCCATGGGATGCCAAAGTAGCCGGTCTTTTTATGCCCTTCTCCCCAAAGCCGATCATACAAAAGGATTTCTTTGAGAGTCATGGTTTCGGGAGACTCTGCGTCCATGAATTCACTATAGTCAGGAAATACTGTTGCAACTCTCTTCCTGTCGGATAGCCCATAAAAATCACGTCGTGCCTCCTGAGTGTCAAAAGAGAGCGTTAAGTCTCCAAACGGGATGTCTGTTTGAGCATCCGGAGAGAGTAAACAGCCACGGATAATAGCAGTGTAGGCTGTATCTGCGAGTCTATATAGCGGTTCTTTGGCCATAGCAATGCCTACGATATTAAGGGGTGAAATTATACCACTCTTTCAAAGAGAGCATCATGTGATAGCGGAGGGGTGCGCTACGGACATTGACGGAAGGAAGTGAGAGTGTATATAATAAGGAAGGTTTGAAGAGGTAAAGGTGGGGTAGCCCACCTTTTTTGATAAAGGAAGACCCGCCTACGCTTCCTTTACGGCTTTTCAGTACTATTCGTACACGCCGTAAAGAGCGCGTGAGCGGCGGGTACATAAACACTAAGCTCATAAAATTCGCTAAGTGTTTCTAGTATGCCAGCAATCGTACGAAGTGAGTTTGCATTAGCCTTAAATCAGGTTGCCACCGAGCGGGGGATTGATCCTGCGGTGGTTCTTGAGACGATAAAGGCCGCGATTCTTGCAGCGTACCGGAAAGACTACGGTGCAGAAGACCTGGAACTTTTTACCGTCGAGCTCAATCCCGATACCGGTGAGGCGCACCTTAAGAAAGACGGCAAAGACATAACTCCTCCGGGCTTTGGTCGCATTGCAGCCCAGACCGCCAAACAAGTGATCCTTCAGCGTATCCGGGAAGCGGAAAAACAGGCAGTTCTTGCCGATTATCAAACAAAGATAGGGTCAATTGTCTCCGGCATGGTGCTTCGGTTTGACGGGCCGAACATTATCGTTGATATCGGTCGCGCACAGGGTGTCATGCCGCTGCAAGAGCAGAGCCAAGGAGAGAGATATCATCTCAATCAGCGGCTTACTTTTTACATCGAAGGCATTCGGGAAACCATGCGCGGCAATGAGATTATCGTCTCCCGTGCGCACAAAGGCCTGGTTGAGGGACTTTTCAAACGGGAAGTGCCGGAAGTAGCCTCGGGAGCCGTTGAACTTCGGGCAGTTGCCCGAGAAGCCGGTGGGCGGACAAAAGTTGCGGTGTATTCCAATCAATCGGGTGTTGATCCCGTCGGTTCCTGTGTGGGTCAAAAGGGGGTACGCGTTCAATCAGTCATTGGCGAGCTTGGCGGGAGTGAGAAGGTCGACATTATTCAGTGGAGTGAGGATTATAAGAATTTTATCACCGCGGCTCTGGCACCAGCAAAGGATCTGGAAGTTATTCTAAACGAGAAGAAAAAGTCCGCAGAAGTGCTCATTTCCGATGATCAGCTGTCACTTGCGATCGGTCGTGATGGTCAAAATGTCCGGTTAGCCGCCAAGATTACCGGCTGGAAAATTGATATTCGCGGTAAGGGACAACCTGCGTCCGACCAAAGCACCAATAAGAATGAGCCACACGGGAAAGACGATAAAAAAGTCCCTAAAGAGAAAGGGACAGCGGAAAAAAAGGAAGAGTCAGGAGTGAGTGAGAAGGGAACGCCAGGTCAAGCTCAAGACGACAAGACACAAAAGGCACCAGATGATACAGGGAAAACCAAAAAAGAGAATCACGCCGATACGTCAAAGAGCTAGTCTATGAACACCGTGGATTCTCACAGGAGCGCTGTATGGGGGATACAAAAAAATCAAAAGTCCGTCCTCTTGTTCATGCACGACCGCCGGTTGTAGCGGTTCTAGGCCACGTTGACCACGGAAAAACAACGCTTCTTGATACTATCAGAAAAACTAACGTCGTCGCAGGTGAACACGGCGGGATTACCCAAAAAATCGGAGCATACCAGATTAAACTCAAAACTCAAAACTCAAAACTCAAAACTGAAGAACAGTTTATTACCTTCATCGATACTCCCGGGCATGAGGCATTCGCTGCGATGCGCGCGCGTGGCGCAGCAGCGGCAGACATTGTAATTTTGGTTGTCGCCGCAGACGACAGCGTGAAGCCCCAGACCGTCGAGTCCATCGAACAGATTAAAGCCGCGGGTATTCCCATGATTGTTGCGGTCAATAAGATTGACCTTCCGGGGGCAAATGTCGACCGCGTGAAGCAAGACCTCGCAAGAGCAGGAGTACAGGTAGAAGGATTCGGTGGTCAAGTGCCGCTTCTTGCCATTTCTGCAAAGCAAGGTACCGGGATCGCTGAGCTTTTGGATCTCATCCTCCTTTTGGGACAGATGAAGGAACTGGCGGCCGATCCAAAGGCGCCTCCAGCGGCTATCGTTGTCGAGACGATGATCGACAAAGGGAAAGGCATGGTTGCCGTGGTCATCGTCAAAAGCGGAACGCTCGTTTCCGGGTCACCACTGTATGACGGGGTTACACATATCGGTAGAGTCCGAGCGATGTTTGATGAGCATGGAGTGGCCGTCCCCGCGGCTGTCCCCAGTAAACCGGTCGAGGTGCTCGGATTTTCCCATTTACCCACTATCGGATCGATACTTACGACCCAACCAGTCGAAGTGACCCCCCAAGCGGCTCAGACAGTAACCAAGACCCCGATAAGCGCCCCAGTGGACAGTATCCCTGATTTCCTGAAACCCGTTGCCCAGCAAAAGGAACAGAAGCTTACTATCCTTCTCAAGGCTGATTCCATGGGCTCAATTGAAGCCATTCTGGCTTCTCTGGGAGACGAGGTTACTATTGTAGAAAGTAGTATTGGCGATATTACGGAAGCAGATGTTTTGCTTGCAAAAAGCAGTACATCCTTTGTGGTTGGGTTTAACGTCAAATGCACTCCTTCCGCGACCAAACTTGCTCAAACGGAAAAAGTCATTTGGCGTACCTATACTATCATTTATGAGCTTATCCGGGAACTTAAGGAAGCAGTGTCTGGCATGAAGGAAGTGTTGATTAGGGAGCGAGAACTGGGTCGGGGAACAATTATCGCCGAGTTTCCTTTCGAAAAACAACGCATCGCGGGTACAAAAATTTTATCAGGGAGACTAGCCCGAGGTGACACGGTGCGTGTTCTTCGTAAAGTGGAGGATCAAGAAAAAGAGATAGGAATGGCCAAGATAAAATCGATCCGACGAGGCAAAGAAGCGAGCACGAAAGTCGAAGTGGGGAGCGACTGCGGAGTGCTTCTTGACCCCGCAGTTGATTTTGCCATCAATGATGGTATAATCGCGATTACTACAGGCTAATATAAGCGTTTTTGTCACGTATGGATCTTCAAGCAGAAATTGCCAAAGTAAAAGAGCTCCTGGCCAAAGCGCAGGATGTATTGGTTGTTACTCACGAACAACCCTCTCCCGATAGCACAGGGAGCACGCTCGCACTTCTTTTGGGTCTCGTAAGCCTTGGGAAAAAAGTTACCGTTGCGTGTCCAGACCCCATGACGGTTGCGCTATCAAGCTTTGTCGGTGTCAATAAAGTGGTGAGCCAGCTTGCCCGGAAAAACTTCGTTATTTCGCTTGACTATGTCGACGGGTCGATCGAGAAAGTCAGCTATAATATTGAAGGCAATAAATTTAATCTCGTTATCGAGCCCCGTCCCGGGTTTGACACATTTTCACAAGATAAAGTGCACTATGCGTACGCAGGAGTTGCTGCTCAGGCCATTTTCATCGTTGATACGATTCATCTGGGCGGACTCAAAAAGCTTTATGAAGAGGATAAAGAGTTGTTTGCCGGTAAACCCATAGTAAACGTTGATCGTCATCCCAACAATACGCAGTTTGGTCAGATCAATGTTGTCGATCCTGTCGCGTCTTCTACTGCAGAGGTCATGGCAAGACTCCTTTCTGCTCTGGGTGTGAAATTGACCCAGGACATTGCGACGAA
>MFJZ01000003.1:3571-6452 GCA_001781025.1 Candidatus Gottesmanbacteria bacterium RIFCSPLOWO2_01_FULL_49_10 | reverse complement strand
AAAGGATAGGTATGCCAAAAGCAAAAGCTCCCCAACCGAAAAAAGTTCACGCGAAAGAGAAAAAAGAGGTGAAAAAAGCAGTGAAGGTCGGTGTGGTGAAAAAGACGCCGGCACGCAAAGCGAAAGCTTCAAAACCCGAGCCGCACGGGGTGGCTCCGGAACCCAGTGAAGAGAAAAAGCAAATTATCGAGCAGTATCAGATTAAAGATGGAGATACCGGCAGTCCCGAGGTTCAAGCGGCACTTCTCACGAAACGGATAGAAAAATTGGTTTCCCATTTAAAAACGAATCCGTCGGACAACCATTCACGACGGGGGCTTCTGGGTATAGTAAGCAAACGTCGTCGACTTCTCCACTACCTGGAACAGAAAGATAAACAACGGTTTCAGTCGATCGGGCAAAAACTAGGGCTTGGAAAATAAATGGAAAGACGATAGAATAGAGAAGGTAGATTATAAAGGTAGATTATAGTGGTAGACGGTAGAAGGTAGATGATCATGAAACGCATCTCTATCCTCCATCTTCTATCCTCAACCACTACTCTCTATCCTCTGGCTCTACCGCATAAACCGCATGAAGATTGTCAAAAAATCTATAGACATTAACGGGAAAGAATTGTCCCTTGAGGTTGGCCGGTTCGCCGAGCAGGCTTCTTGTGCGGTTTTAGCTCGATATGGCGATACGATGGTACTTTCGACCGTGACGGCATCAAGCCGCGAGACGACGCTTGACTACTTTCCCTTAAGTGTCGAGTACGTGGAACGCCTTTATGCCGGTGGACGGATCAAAGGCAGTCGATGGGTCAAGCGCGAGGGGCGTCCGTCTGATGACGCAGTGTTATCCGGGCGGATCATCGATCGATCCATTCGGCCGCTTTTCCCAAAAGCATACAAACACGATGTTCAAGTCATTATTACCGTGCTTTCTGTGGATGGAGAAAACGATCCTGACGTTTTAGGGCTGGTTGCCACATCAGCCGCAATTGCCCTGTCTCCTATACCGTGGGACGGACCGATCGCCGGGGTGCGCGTTGGGTACGTCAAAGACAACGGGAACAGTTCGTTTCTCATAAATCCAACGGCGACTGAACAAGCGATGAGTGATTTTGATTTCGTCGTAGCAACGAGCCGAGAAAAAACCGTGATGCTTGAAGGAGGATTTTGTGAGACGCCCGAGGACATTGTCTTTGAAGCAGTCAAGAAAGCAAAAGAGGTCAATGCCAGGCTTATCGACCTTATCGATTCTCTGGTCAAAGTAGCCGGTAAACCCAAAACAACAGCACTGCTCGTAAGCGACGCCGATGAGCTCAAAAAAAAGATTGCAGCCGATTACAAAAAAGAGATGGCAGATGCTTTTGTCAAAAAAGCGGAAAAAGAATTCGGAGGTGATGAGGTTGCCTCGCTTGCCAAAACGATCGCGGAAGCATACGACGCCCTTTACTCGGTAAAAGCAGTGGAAGAGGCGCTCGACGCTCTTTTCAAAAAACAAGTGCGCGAGAATGTGCTTGAAAAAGGGAAACGCTTTGACGGCCGGAAGGTCGATGAGGTCAGACCACTGACGGTTGACACGGGGATACTCCCGAGGACCCACGGAAGTGCTATATTTCAGAGGGGTCAGACGCAAGTTCTGACCGTTGCGACACTTGGTACGCCGTCCCTAGAGCAGCTCATCGAAAGCCCGATGGGCGAGGAATCCAAACGTTACATCCACCACTACAGCATGCCGCCGTACTCTGTGGGTGAGACCGGGAGAGTCGGAACACCCAGTAGGCGAGAAATTGGCCACGGTGCCCTGGCCGAGCGCGCCCTTCTTTCCGTTATTCCATCAGAAGAAGATTTTCCATACACCATCCGCTTGGTTTCTGAGGTCATGTCGAGTAATGGTTCGACGTCTATGGCGTCAACATGTGGCTCAACACTTGCACTGATGGACGCCGGTGTCCCCATTAAAGAACCGGTTGCCGGTATATCTGTCGGTCTTATGACGGATAAGAAAAAATTCGTGCTTCTGACCGATATCATGGGGATTGAGGACTTTGCCGGCGACATGGATTTTAAGGTGGCGGGTACCAAAAACGGCATTACGGCTATCCAGCTTGATATCAAAATCGATGGGTTGACCGATGAAATTGTCAAAGAGACACTGGGTCGGGCAAAAACAGCCCGAATGAAAATACTCGAGAAGATGTTATCGGTTCTTCCTTCGTCCAGAAAGAATCTTTCTCAATACGCTCCCAAGGTACAGGTCGTGAAAGTACCGACGGAAAAAATCGGAGAAGTTATCGGCCCCGGAGGTCGCATGATCCGGCAGATCATCGCCGTCACCGGCGCGTCGGTTGACGTCAACGACGACGGGTCGGTCGTCATATCCGGTACTCCCGACGGAGTAGAAAAGGCGGTCGTGTGGGTACAGGGATTGACCCGCGACGTGCAACCGGGGGAAGAGTACGAAGGAGAAGTGAAGCGAATTTTGCCCTTCGGTGCATTTGTTGAAATATTGCCGGGCAAAGAAGGGCTCGTACACGTGTCTCAGATGGCCACAGGATTCGTCCGAGACCCCAATGATGTCGTGAGCCTCGGAAAGAAAGTTAAGGTGCGCGTTGTCGAAATTGACGATCAGCACAGGATCAACCTATCGATGCTCTTTGGTGAAGATGCCAACAAGGCCCAGCCGCGGGAACGTCGGGAGCCAAGCGACAGACCTCGTCGTCCATTTGACCGAAACCGGCGCCGATTTTAAGACGCAGGAACCCCCACTCTCTTACCAACACGTTGCCATTGGGGTATTATGAATGTATGTCCAAGCTTTCTGATGAAGTAGAACTCCTGAAAAAACGCGTTACCGAGGCGAAGCTTTCCCATGATCTCGAACTTCGCGTGAG
>MFJZ01000003.1:922-3461 GCA_001781025.1 Candidatus Gottesmanbacteria bacterium RIFCSPLOWO2_01_FULL_49_10 | reverse complement strand
GCACCGAAGACGTCCTGGACCTTTCTCGTGCGCGGGAAATCCTCAACAAACACCATTACGGCTTGGAGCCCGTTAAGGAGAGAATCCTTGAATATCTTGCTATCCTTAAGCTTAATCGCAAGCGTTGGGAGGAGGAGAAGCAAAAAGACCTTCAAACTCATGAATTAGTTAATGTCGAGTCAAAACTTTCTCATGCAATCCTCGCTCGCCGCGCACCAATTCTTTGTCTCGTAGGACTTGTGGGGACGGGGAAGACTACGCTTGCCAAGTCGATCGCGGAATCGATGGGGAGGCGCTTTGTCCGCATCCCCTTTGGAGGGATGAGCGATGCCTTGGACCTTCGCGGACAGTCCCGGGTGCGGCCCGATGCAGAGATCGGGCTTGTTCTCAAAGGTCTTCGTTTTGCAGGCAGCAAAAATCCGGTTATGCTCCTTGACGAAATCGATCGGGTGGCCGAAGGCACCCGCGGGGACATTATGGGAGTCTTGGTTGAACTTCTGGATCCTGAGCAAAACGTCGCGTTTACTGATCATTATATGGATTTTCCGTTTGATTTATCTGATGTACTCTTTGTCGCAACCGCCAACAACACCACGAATATCGCTACGGCAGTTCTTGATCGTCTTGAGCCCATACTCATGCCGTCCTATACTGATGATGAGAAGATAAAAATAGCCAAAGACTATGTACTTCCTCAACTCATGCGTGAGTCCGGTCTTACTGGGGATAACCTTTCGATTGACGAAGCAATTTGGTCCAAACTCGTCCGTCCTTTGGGATATGATGCAGGGATCAGAAGTCTTGAGCGCACAATGAATGCGCTGTGTAGGAAAGTTGCCCATATGATCGTTGATGGCAAAGGCACATCATATCGCATTACCGCTGAAAATATGAAAGAGTTTATCGAGATGTACTAATCGCATATGAGATTTTTCCACTATCAAAAGAAACACTCCACCATACTGCAAGGGTCATCGAGTTCTGGAAAAGACTCGGTGCGAATTATCCCTCTTGGTGGTACAGGGAATGTGACCAAAAACATGTTCGTGTATGAATATCGCTACGACGGGAAAATACGCGATATTTTGATTGTCGACTGTGGCATAGGATTTCCGGATCCGGAGATGTATGGTGTGGACTTGGTGATTCCCGACGTGCGCTATCTCCAGGACAAACGAGATAAGATCCGTGGCCTCGTTTTCACCCACGGACATGATGACCACATCGGCGGTATTCCCTATATTTACCCCAAACTCGGTGACATCCCAATGTGGGGGACGACGTTGACTGCTGCATTTGCCAACATAAAGCTGCGGGAGATTAAACAGAGAGTTCGGGTGACACCGGTCGAATTTGATAAAATCCTAGATATTGGTCCATTTCGTGTATCATTCGTGCGCGTGACGCACTCCATACCGGATGCGGCTAACCTCATCATCGAAACGCCGATAGGCATTTTTTACCACGGGAGCGACTTTAAATTTGACTTTCGGCCGCTTGATAACAAGCTCTCAGAGCTTGGAAAAATTACTGCGGTCGGGAGGCGCGGCGTGTTATGCCTTCTGTCTGACTGCCTCGGCAGCGAGCGACCGGGGATGACCCCTTCAGAGCAAATTATTGGTTTTACCTTGGAAAAAGAGCTCTCGCTTTGCCCCGGGAAACTTCTCTTTACGACACAGTCAAGCAATATCTCGCGCATACAGCTTGCAATCGAACTTGCGATCAAGCATGGCAGGCAGATAGCATTTTTAGGCAGAAGTATTGATCAGAATGTCGAAGCATCCCTCAAAATTGGTTACATGCGGTTTCCCAGAGAAGCGCTTATCCGGGACCGGGATCTCAAACGGCTTCCACCGCAAAAACAATTTTTGGTTGTTGCAGGCAGTCAGGGCCAGACGGAGTCTGCATTGTCACGGATATCCAATGACGACCATCAATATGTCCGTTTAGCCGAAGGAGACACTGTGGTGATATCAGCTGATCCCATACCGGGACATGAAAATGACGTCAACCATTTGATTGACCGGATTTACCACAAAGGCGCACGCGTCTCTTATAGCGATATCATGGAGGATCTCCACGTCTCGGGACACGGCAGTCAAGGAGACATTATGCTCATGCTTTCGGCTATTGGTCCTCGTTATATGCTTCCGATCGGTGGCACCTATAAGCACCTCATGCAGTACCGGAGACTTGCTCAAGATGTAGGCTACGATAAACGGGATGTTTTGGTACCGGAAGAAGGACAGGTCGTAGAATTTAGAATTGACGCGACGCCACGAGTGGTTGATACAGTTTCACTGGAAAATGTGATGGTTGACGGACTTGGCGTTGGCGACGTCGGCAATATCGTGCTTCGGGATCGACAGACGATTGCCGCAGAGGGCATTGTCGTGGTTGTTATCCCTATGGATCGTTCGACCGGTCGTATGACGGCTGAGCCGGATATCATTTCCCGGGGATTTATTTACATGAAGGAGTCCGGGGGGCTTATCGATCAAGCCAAACGGGTTATCATCCAGTCTCTTCGGCTCAAAAA
>MFJZ01000003.1:0-914 GCA_001781025.1 Candidatus Gottesmanbacteria bacterium RIFCSPLOWO2_01_FULL_49_10 | reverse complement strand
CTTCCGGTAGGCAAGGCCGGATTATGGACTGGCAGTTTGTGAGAAAACAAATAGGAGATAATCTCGAAGGCTTCCTTGCCCGAGAGACCGGACGCCATCCCCTCATCGTTCCGGTGATTATCGAGGTGTAGGATCCCTATTGTTCTTTGTGCTCCAGGTAATCCCTATGATGGTCCAAAAGATTACCTCTTCTGCTATCGAAAGCACATTGGTTTGTGCATGAAAAAGATACAAGGCGAATGCGAAGAGGAGATATCTGTACCAGAGGTCATTTCTCGCATATAACGACTGCATGCTCTTGCCGATAAGTATCGCGTACAGCGTAAATCCTATAATTCCCGAGGTCACGAGTACTTCGAGGAAGCTACTGTGTGCTTTGTCGACATAGGCGTCCACGTTAAATTTGTATGGCCAGTCGACCGCGGCAAATGCATGATCAAAATTCGCCCACCCCCACCCCAGGATCGGTCGTTTTGTAAAAGCGAGGATTCCCTTGATGATGATCCGCTCCCGACCCTCGGCCCGAATATAGAGGGGGAGTTGATGGGTGTATTGCCAATATCCCCAAGCGGCAATTACCAGTAAAAGTCCGAGAATACTCGCGGTAAAGACGTAGCGCGATATGCGTACGTTTTTCCCGATCAGCGCCCAACCGAGGAAAAAAAGACAGACACCGGCGAGCCCTGCCCACGATTTTGTGAACGCAATAGCGAGAACTTGGAGGGTCAGTGCGCCGATCCAGTATATTTTTGTCCGGTGTCGTGTAGCCGTCGCCAATAAGTACGCAACGATAGGTAAAGTGATGAGGAGGTACCCGGTCAAAAATTTCGGTTGACCAAATGTTGCGCCTATGGCCCCCTGCCAGGTGGATACCGATGTATCATGGCCTATGTAGTATCGCACAGCCAATATGA
>MFJZ01000002.1:8813-11612 GCA_001781025.1 Candidatus Gottesmanbacteria bacterium RIFCSPLOWO2_01_FULL_49_10 | reverse complement strand
TGGGTTTCGTACACCGCAGCGGATATATGAAGGATTGACGAGCGTCGTGGTTGCGCTGGTTGTACTCTGTGTTGACTATGTCACAAGGTCGGGTTTTCCTCGTAGGAGTCATGGTATTGGATTACCTGCTGCTTATCACCCCCGAGGGGCACTGTCGTTTCTTCACCTGGCGCTTTGGGGAGGAGTTTTGGTGTCATTCCTCGTCAACGGTTACCAGATGACGCGGGCGTTTGAATACCCTCGATCTACCGAGGAGGCGGTGGTGCAGGAGTTACGCGTACGTGACGGGGAAGAGATAAGTGTCGCGACATTTGCCTGCTGCACGCAGACGTTTCTCGTGCGCAGTGGGATTCGGGTCGTCAACTATTATTACGGGTGGCGACCCAAAAACTCGGGGCAATTTGTAACTCCTGATGGCACATCGATTTCCCTCGAGCCATTGGCATGGGAGAAGCCCACGTATATACTAGCTCGACCGACAATCGAGTTTGGGAGGTACGGGTATGAAGCGTGGTTTCAAAAAGGCGAGATCGTGGTGTGGCGACACACCTTTTTGGCGGGTCCTGCCGCGGTAGAAATATGAAACCAAGGATTGCAATCGTTCGGGGAAAGTTTTTAAACAAATACGAGATGCAGATGTACGTGCCCCTGGTCGATCGGTACGACGTCACCGCATTTGGTTCGCTTACGGCCTACCACGACTCATTTGCATTTCCAACGGTCAAGCTCCCCTCTCCCATGGACGTTCCCGAGTTCCCCGGGAAAATGCCTATCCTCAACCGTTTATTTGTCGATGCTCACTACCTATGGGGACTTGAGAAACACCTAGATGGCTTTGACATTGTGCACAGCGCAGAAACGTATTTTCATTTCACCCAACAGTGCCTAAACGCCAGGCGGGCAGGCAAGGTAAAGAAGGTCATCGCAACAGTACTTGAAACTATTCCCTTTAACAACGAGGGTATCTGGGGAAGAAAAGCGTTTAAGGCGCGCGCAAGGAAAGAGCTGGATCATATCGTTGCCTTGACCCGGAAGTCAAAAGACGCCCTTATAAGGGAAGGATGCGATCCAGAAAAGATTACCCTCATCAGCCACTTTGTCGATACCAAGCGGTTTGTGCCGGGACCGGGATATCTGGCGCGGATCAGAGACCCGAAGCGCAGGTCGCTGCGCATACTTTTTGCGGGAAGGCTCGAGGAGTATAAAGGCATCTATGATTTATTAGAAGCGGCAAGGAGGCTTTTGGTTGATCCGGCACTTCGTGATTTTCGGTTGGTGTTTCACCTCGTCGGAGGCGGCTCGGAGTCCCCTCGCGTCCAAGCCCTCGAGAAAAAGCTCGGGATAGGATCGTCATTCGTCCACTCCTGCCTCTCTTACGACCGGATGCCTGCGGTATATAAGGAAGCAGACATTTTCGTCGCACCGAGTAAGCCCCACTTCGCTAAAGCTTCGTGGGGCAAGCCTACAATTATCTGGGAGGAACAGTACTGTACCGCACTCCTTGAAGCTCAGGCAGCAGGACTTCCGATCGTGACCACCAAAACGGGCGGAATTCCGGAAAATATAGGAGATGCGGGTATCGTGGTTGCGCCGGGGGATATTGATGCTCTGACAACCGCGATCAAGCGATTTATTGTGGATCCCGACCTACGGGTCCAGTTTGCCAGGCGCGCCCGAACGCGGGCCGTCCGTATCCACGATAGTCGGATTGGAGCTAACAAGCTAGACTACCTGTACCGGTCGCTTCTTACCTAGATGAGTCACAGTAGATTTTTTGTCGGTGCAATGATCCTTTGCTTCGTCTTTCTGTCTATTGGAAGTGCACTCGGCGAGTCACTTACCTATGATGAGGTGTTCTCTCGGGAGGAGGCAAGCTCCCTCTTGGTCTACGGCCGGCCGCTTGATCCGTACAATCCGCCGCTCATACGAATCCTGACGGGCATGCCGGTAGCCCTGGGACTTCGTACATTCATAGACTCTTCGCTGCCAAACATGCGCGTCCTCCCTGCCAGATTGGTCTCGATTTTTCTCGGAGTCGTTTTAGTGAGTTTTATCTATAGACTCACGTTTACCTATTTTGGAAGCCTGGTCGCGGTCGTGAGTGTATTTTTGACGGTGTTTGACCCAAATATTTTGTCCTACGCCCACTACACGACAAGCGACCTGGGAGCGACCGTTTTCTTTTTTTTGAGCTTCATGGCCTTCCTCAGGTGGATGCGGATGCGTACGACCACCTCGTCCGTGGTATTGGGACTGGCCACGGGATTCGCGTTTGCCACAAAGATCACGGTCGTACTCTATTTTATCGTCACTGCGGCATGGTTACTGGCCGCCTCGAAGCGTCAACGTCTTTTGCCATGGATCGGGAGACAACGTCAGTGGATGTTTATAAGTTTCTTTGTGTGCTTGGTCGCGATATGGTCGACCTATTTTTTCCAAACAGACGTCATAATCTCAAGCGAGTATCACCCGGGGCGTATTTCCTATAGTGTTTTCTCGTACGCAAACAGAACACACAACAAGCCACTCCTTTTCTTTTTAGATGTCCTTACGCACCAACCGGTTCCATTGGGGCGATACATGGCAACCGTGAAAAATAACGTCATACGCTCTACCCGGGAAGCAAATACCTACATCTTTGGCGTTCACAGCCTAGGGCCGCGATGGGACTTTTTGGCACGGATGCTTCTCTTTAAAACCCCGTTGCCGCTCATGATCCTTCTTGCCGCGGGAATACTCCTTAGGGGGAAATCCGAAAATCCCAAGAAGAAGAATTTTTTTGTATTCGCCTTGCCCGTT
>MFJZ01000002.1:6245-8805 GCA_001781025.1 Candidatus Gottesmanbacteria bacterium RIFCSPLOWO2_01_FULL_49_10 | reverse complement strand
GGAGCCATTCTTTTGGTGTCCTGGGTTTGCCGCTTAGGTCCCATGATCAGATACGTGTTGCCCATGTACCCCTTTATCCATATCCTTGCCGCGACCTCGGCAGGTCATCTTGATCGGACCTGGAAGCGCGTGCTTTTTGGTATACTACTCCTTTGGTACGCGGTCGGGACCTTGAGCCAGTATCCGCACTTTATCTCGTATGCAAATGAGCTTGCAGGGGCGCGGGCAGGCCGATACCGACTATTTAGCGACAGCAACATCGACTGGGGACAGGCAGTGCCGGATGTGGTCCGATTTGTAAAAGAGGCGCGCCTTGTGTCTCTACAGTTTTCTTATTTCGGTCGGGATGATGTAGCTGGGTATAGATTGGTGAGCAGTCAACCGTTCGGGAGTTACAAATTTGATGACATTTGTGCGTTCAAAACTATAGGAGATTCTTCACGGGAGCCGGAAGCAGTACTTATCAGCGTCTCCAATTGGTATTATTGTGGGTATTACCAGAGTCCGCGGTTTTACGAGAAAAACATACAAACCGTTATCGGGGACTCGGTGTTGGTGTTCTAAGAGCTCGTCCGTCCGGCTGAGCCAGACGGATACAGCCCTTTGTTTACACTGGTCCGCCTAAGGCGGATCATGTGTGCCGCATCTTTCATTGAAGTAGTAGTTAAATCATTCACGGATGCGGCCTAAAACGATATGGCACCCCTCGTCCTTATAACGGCATGGATAGTCTTCTTTGCGAGGCAGCTATTTTTCGGGGAGGTATTTTACTGCTGCGACAACCTGCTCGTTAATATACCTTCAAAAGTGTTTCTGATAGAAGAGTTGGGGCACGGACGATTTCCCCTATGGAACCCGTATCTTTTTTCGGGAACGCCGTTTTTGGCAGATATTAACCTAAGCGTTCTCCACCCCATCAACCTCCTGTACGCGGTGTACCCTCCTTTCCAGGCGCTTACTTTGGGCGTGGGCCTTTTATTTCTGGTTGCGATCCTCGGCATGTATCTGCTACTTCGGTTGTATCGATCTTCCAAGGAAGCTTCGATTGCCGGAGCATTGGTTTTTGGACTGGGCGGGTCGCTCGTTGTGTACACGAACAATATTCCGATCCTTCAGGTAGCGGCGCTTTTGCCTTGGGTCGTAGTTTCCTGGCATCGATTTTTCGATAAACCCACGAGGGGCCGATTGGTTGCGCTCGTCCTTGCTTTGACGTTTCAAATAATCTCCGGTCACCCCCAGATCACCTACTACACCTGGATGTTTCTTCTGTTCTATACGTTTTTTGCCCATCGGAATGGGTTTGTGGTGTCGTTTTGCTACGTCGTACTTATTGCCGTTCTCGTCTTTATGGTCGGGAGTGTTCAGATACTTCCGTTTGCGGAATTTGCGTATCACTCGACGCGGGTACGTCAGGGCTTTGAATTTGTGACCCAAGACTCGGTTCACCCCCTTTCTCTTGCGCGACTCATCCTGCCCAATATCGTGGGGAACGCGGCAGCCGGTACCGCGTGGGTGGCGATGGGGACGGTATTGGGCTATGTCGGAATTTTGCCAATTGTTGTCGCGCTCCTGCCCCGCAGGAAAGGGAGAATAGTGCGGTTTTATTCTGTCGTTGCCGTGGTTTGCCTCCTCCTGTCGTTTGGTAAGTATACGCCGCTTTATGCGATCGCCTATCGGCTGCTCCCCGGTTTCGGGTTATTTCGAGAACCAGGACATTTTCTCTTTTTCTATAGTTTTGCGCTGGCGGCAATCACCGGACTTTCCCTGGACACACTCGTACAGAAAGGCTTTGGTAAGCGTATGCGCGTCATCGTCTCGTTGGTGAGCGGGTTAGCAGTTCTCGGAGGAATTGCTGGAATCGCGAAGAGCAGTCTGATCGTAGGATTTATTTCCAACGTTTCCGCTGGGTTTCCCGAGCGACTGCAGAGAAAATTGTCGGCCCTGCCAGTCTCGACCCTTCAGGCAATTTCTACGATGGTTAGTCAAAATCTTTTTATTGTCGGACTGCTGTTGGGGGCAACATTATTGATCCTTCGTACAAAGATTCTTGATGACCGGGCGAAACGAATACTCCTGGGTGTCCTCATGTTTGTCGATGTTTTTTTATTTAGCAGACACAATCTCCTGACGGCGCCGTACCCTCTTGTCACGTCCTGGGAGGAGGAAGGGGCAGCGACCGCCTCGCTTTTGGGGGGCGCTCAATGGTCGCGCGACCGATTGCTTGTCGATCCCAAACTTTATCCCGCGCCGCGCACGAAGCAGTTTGGGCTCAATAACGAATGGGAAGAGTCTCTTTGGCAGTATACGATCCTCAGGCCTTCACTCGGGATGCCCCATCTTGCCGCGATAGATGGCTATGCGTCTATGGTATACCGGCCGTATCAAGAGTATTTTTCTCTGCCTGCAACTGATCCTACCGGTATAGCACTCCCACCATTGGGGAACCCGTCACTCGACTCCGTCGGTATGCGATATATTTTGACCAACGCTGCTAGTACCACAATGCGTGACAACGCGAAGTTTCGCTTTATCGGCGGTAACGAACGGCTTGCCCTTTATG
>MFJZ01000002.1:3138-6187 GCA_001781025.1 Candidatus Gottesmanbacteria bacterium RIFCSPLOWO2_01_FULL_49_10 | reverse complement strand
TGAAAACACCCGTGCATTGCCGAGAACTTTTTTCTTCTCTGACGACAAAACGGTAACGAGAGGTCTTACCGTTCTCACCAATACCCCCAATGCGTTTTTGGTCGCCACAGAGGCAAGCGCTCCGGCAACACTCGTATGGAGTTCTGTGGGGTATCCGGGCTGGCGGGCGTACGTGGACGGCCGGGAAGAAAGGATCATTCCCTATAAAGGAGTGTTACAATCAGTTGGCATTTCGCAAGGGAGCCATACCGTATCGTTTAGATTTCTGCCCAAAAGTCTCGCAATCGGCTTGTCGTTTACAAGCTTGGGATTGGTTATCGTTGTGTTTTTCGGAATCAGTGCACTGCGAGATAAAAAACGATAAGGAAGAGATTGATGATTGATAAAGAACCGATCAGGAAAAGTACGTAATAGGAAGGCGTAAAGTGGAGCTTTTGAAGCTTAGTACATACGCTTGCGATACCCAACGCAAGAATGGGGAGGCTACTTACGAACATTCTTCCTGAGTATGAAGCCCCTTGCCACCAGATACTCCAAGCTCCGACCGTAGCCGTTTCCAGCAAAAATAGAGCAATGAACCATCCTCGACGTTTTCCGTTCCAAAAGAATAATCCCAGAAACCCCAGAAGCGTCATCGGGGTCCAAAGGAACAGCCCATTATTGATGGAAAAAAGGACATCAAAGAAGTGGGGCGACCACCATCGGAGCGTCTCGCCGGCAGTCAGATACGGGCTGGTCCAGGCAGTACCGTAGAGGGCGTACCATGCGAGGAGTTGTGGGGAGAACGCAATAATCGATCCAAGGATAAACGCTATTGCCGATTTTAGCTTCGCAAGGCCAGGCCTTGCGAAGCTAAAATTTAGATAAACAGGAATGGCAAGAAGGACAAGTGCGGCGTCCTGCGGTCGGACGAGAGCGCAGAAACCCAAGGCGCAGCCCGTCAAAAATGGCGACACATCTTTCGAGAAAAGGAAGGAGAGATACACGGTGGTCGCGAAAAATGAGACCGCGTGGCTGTTGACCGGATCGACCGCGCCGTAAAAAAGGAGGTTGGTGGCGCCGGCGATACTTGCGGTGGCGAGTATGCTTGCTGTATTTGAGAACGATTGAGCCAAGAGTCGGTACAAAAGGAGGAGCCCCGATAGTGCCGCAAGAACGGATATGAAGCCAATGAGTAGTTGGTAGGGCAATTCATAGCCGATTCCCCCAATGATCGCGTGCGCTTGGGTGTACCACGGCAGCCAAAAGAGTGGAACGCCGATGGGGTGTTTGTTGCCAGGGAGACCCCCGGGAGTCACTGGCGCGGCAACGCCAAAGTGGGCGTATTCGTTGGTAAAGTTGATATCACGGTCAACGACTACTGAGCGAACCCAGGAATAATAGAAGACACCGTCACCATAGACGGTTTTTTGGAGGAAAAGCGCATGGGAGAAAAAGATGAGGACGTAAATAACGAAAACGATAAGGAGCCAACGTGTCAGCTTCATGGTGTGATAAGATTATACTATTCAATGTATGATTTCTGCAGTTGTTTTGGCCCACAATGATAAAACGATCCTTCCGCGATGCGTAGAGGGACTTTCGTGGTGTGATGAGGTGATTGTAATCGACGACCGGTCGACAGATGAGACCATGGCGGTCGCCCAGAAACTCGGGGCGAAGGTTTTTCCACGTCCATTGCGTGATGACTTTTCGACGCAGCGAAATTTTGGATTAACGAAAGTAAAGGGGGAGTGGGTGTTGTTTGTCGATAGCGATGAAGTGGTGTCGGAAGAATTAAAAAAAGAAATAATGCAAACGGTAAACGGTAAACTGCAAACGGTAAAAGGGTTTTTCATTCGCAGAAAGGATTTTTGGGGCGGGAAGTGGTTAACCCATGGGGAGACGGGGAATGTGAAGCTATTGCGACTAGCCCGCAAAGATGCCGGGAAGTGGCAACAACCGGTGCATGAAGAATGGAAGATTGGCGGGAACGTGGGTGAACTCGTCAATCCTCTCCTCCACTACCCACACCAAAACGTCGCACAATTTTTAGATGAAATAAACCGCTACTCGTCAATACGTGCACAGTATCTATTTAAGAATGGCATTCAAGAGCCAGTGTGGCACATCCTCGGGAAGCCATTGGCAAAATTTTTGTACAATTATTTCCTCCGTCTGGGATTTCTTGACGGGACCGCTGGGTTTGTCGTTGCCCTCATCATGAGTTTTCATTCTTTTCTTGTTCGAGGAAAACTTTGGCATCTATGGCACAAGGCATCGTGATACTCGCATCGATTGCTTTTTTCGGTAGTCTCCTTTTGGGACAACTGGGTGGATTGATCGTCGCCCCGGGAGTCGTCGTCTATGTACACGATATCATCTTGGTCGGTGTACTTATATTGTTTGGCATGAGGAAAATTACGACCAATCCGAAAAGCTCTTTTCGTCTCGGGCTTCCCATTCTCGTATTTATCGGTTCGGGAGTTCTCTCGCTTCTGGGCAACTGGACAAGATTTCCTAAAGGAGAGATTTTGGTTTCTGCATTGTATCTCGTGCGATGGGCCTCTTACGCCGGCCTATACTTCATCGTTCAATGGGATTTGATGCCTTCGTTTTGGCTCGATGGACTTTTTTGGGTAGGGACCGGGTTTGGGCTTGTGGGATTCGCCCAATACTTTCTGTATCCGGATTTACGAAATTTAAGTTACCTAGGGTGGGACCCGCATTATTACCGTTTGTTTTCCACACTCCTTGACCCTAACTTTGTGGGCATCATCCTGGTTTTGACTTTGTTTCTCGGATTACGGCGGCTGGAAGCGGCTCGCACCATAAAGAACGGATTATTATTCGTTTGTGCTCTTGTCGCACTGATCCTTACCTATTCGCGCGGAAGTTATCTCGCCTTTGTTACCGGATTCCTCTTCTGGAGCGCAGTCAGGCGGCAATGGACATATGGCCTGGTTCTCCTCGTTATATTTGCGATCGGTATCGTATCGGCACCACTGCGAAATTTGGAAATACTCAGAATCGACCGACGAGAGACTGCTCTGGCACGGGTGGGTAATTG
>MFJZ01000002.1:869-3113 GCA_001781025.1 Candidatus Gottesmanbacteria bacterium RIFCSPLOWO2_01_FULL_49_10 | reverse complement strand
CAGGGGTTGACAGTAGTGTGTTGTTCGTAGGAGCCTCAATTGGATTTATCGGCCTGGTAAGCTTTGGTTGGCTTGCGTGGAAGGCGATAGGCATCGCGCGACTCCTCCTGTCTCGCAAGCAGACGAAAAGCATCGGAGTAGCAGTTGCCGGGAGCATGGTTGCACTTTTTGTCCACAGTATGTTTGCCAATAGTCTGTTTTATCCGTGGGTGATGGTGTGGTTCTGGATACTTATGGGATCTGCCGAACGGATGATTATTTTTGGTAGGAAACGTGGCGCTCAATTTTCGTCTCGTTACCAGCTTCGTCGGTTGCGGTAATAGCAATCGTCGTACTCCCCTCGGGTAACGGAACATCAAGCTCAAATGACCCGTCATTTAAGACCGGAGCGAGTCGTCCGTTGACCCTGATTTCATTGTCCGGATCGGTTTTCCCACGAACGGTCACTTTGTTTGTATCACCGATGACTGACGCGTTATCATCTGGGCTCGTGAGGGACAGCTGCGGCTTTCCCTTTTTGATCGTTATACGAAGGACATTGGAAAGTTCACTTATGGCGCCTTTCTCGTCGGTAAGTTTTGCGCTGATCGTATGATTTCCGTCAGAGAGCGCAACAGGGAAGGATACTTTACCGTCTTTAGGAACCGTAACTTTGGTCTTTTCCGTATCGTCGACATAGATAATGGCGGTGACCTCTGGTGCTGCCGTTCCTGCAATGAGGAGATTTCCGCTATTTGTTGCTTCGGGGATCGGATCGAGTATCGGCGGAAGGAGGAGGACGGGCTGTTGTTGGGCCGGCGGGGCATTGCCGCGAATTTTATCTACGAATAGGCTAAAGCCGATGAGCGTCTTGACACCAAACAGAAAGAGAAATGCCAACAGACCCATGATCCCAAGCGACGCTGCCAGGAGCCTTGTTTTGAGGATTTTTTCTTCGTGTCTGCGGATCCGCGAATATAACATAACACAATCGTCATCTTCTCTTTTACCGGATTGAGCCCATCTATGAACAAGCTCGAACCTATTTTGTTACAAATGCCTAAGTGAATGATATATCAAACCCTCCCGTGGCGGCAAGGCTTCGGCTGTGAATACAGCCGAACGGGAAAGGCCCCGTACATGAATTTCCGGATAAAATAAGTTTATCCTCGTAGGAGCACTTGCCGTCGGGGTAGTCGCCTTTTTTGCCGGTTCACATTATGCGGGGCGTTTTGCCGAATCTTGGGGAAATGGCCGATCAATGATGAAATCCCGCACGGGAAATATGATGGGCAGGCGCGGATTTGCCGGCTTTAAACGTGGACCGGGAATGATGGGTTCGCCGCAGGGTGAGATTACAACGATAAATGGCAATACGGTGACGGTAAAATTACCAGACGGTACGACCCGCGACGTGACACTTTCAGATCAAACAGTTGTGGACACTATGACGAAAGGTACGGCAAAAGATCTCAAAGTTGGTCAGAACATTATGGTTACGGGAAATGGATTTTTAAACGGGACAGGAGACAGTAATTGTCCGCCCATAACCGATTTTCGCGTGTACAATTGGGCCATGCAACGAAGGATTTTTTTCCCCATTATTACCTTTATAGGGGGCGCAGTGGTCGCGCTCGGGTGCCTGTTTCTTCTTGCCGTGGGTCCCATTCGCTTTGACCATCCGCTCCTTACAGCTTTTGGTATCACAAAGCCGCAAATTGTAGGATTTTTGCCGTACTGGCTTTTGGATAAAGCGGATAAACAGTACCAACACTATGTTACCACGCTTACGTATTTTGGCTTGACGGTGGATCGTGACGGAAGCCTTGTGAAACTAGCCAATCCCAAAGAGGAAGAACCGGGATGGACGAATCTTAAAGGAGATAGATACGCACGCCGTCTTGCGGAAGGGAAAAAGAATAATGTGAAACAATCACTTCTGGTTATAAGTGGGGATGATGACGTGATAGGCAGTATATTGACTCAGCCTGAGGCATTTGCCAGGAAATTGGTATCCGATGCTGCCCCGATTATGAAAGACAAAGGGTTTACGGATTTGAATTTGGATATTGAGACGTTTATGGAAGGGTCGCCGAGCAGCCAATTGCAGTTTACCCGGTTTGCTAAAACCGTCAAAGATGAACTGGTTGCATTGAAGTTAGGGACACTGACCATTGACCTTATCCCCATTGCTCTGGTCAAATCCAAGCTTTATGACGCAAAGGCGTTGGGGGCTATCGCCGATTCTATTGTCCTTATGACGTA
>MFJZ01000002.1:0-800 GCA_001781025.1 Candidatus Gottesmanbacteria bacterium RIFCSPLOWO2_01_FULL_49_10 | reverse complement strand
TGAATATGACGTGGAAACAGCAGTGAAAGAAGCGCTCAAGGCTATGCCGAAGGATAAAATACTTCTTGGAATTCCCTTGTATGGATATGAGTGGGAAACCCTTCGGCAAACCCAGGGCGCTGCGACTATCCCGGGAGGAGGATCGACGGCAAGTACGAGACGTATTAGCGATATTCTGGGCCAGTGCTCCACGTGTTCTGCCCAGATGGATCCGGTCGCCAAAGAACCGTACCTTATGTATCCTCAAAACGATAATTTTAATCAGATCTATTATGAAAACGAGGATTCCATGAAAGAAAAAATACTCCTTGCGAAAAAATACGAACTGGGAGGGGTGGCGCTTTGGGCACTGGGATACGAAGATACGACGATACTTCGTCCGCTTGAGGAATACAAAAAATCCTACACGTTACCGTTTACCGACTAGGACTACTTTACGCGCTGTGTCATCAATATTTGCGCGTTGTCCCTCTTTCAGATTCCATGTACGCGTATTGTTGTCCGTATCCACAAGCGCAATGTTTGCAGATCCGGTTTTGACACTCACAGACATGTCCGTGTCGATGATATTGATAGTTGTCGATCCGGAGGTAATGGAAATGAGTGCATGGAGCGCACGAATACTGAGTTGTTTTCCGGAGGTTACGTCATAGGAAATTTTTCCAGTTTTTTGAAGGAGAAGCATATTTTCTGCAAAAAGGTTGGCAAGTACAAGTTCTGCTTTTGATTCCAAAGAAGCTGTGACGATGCCGTTTACTGAAACGGTGGCAGCAGAATTTTCTTTTGTCGCAACTGACTCG
>MFJZ01000001.1:20820-22255 GCA_001781025.1 Candidatus Gottesmanbacteria bacterium RIFCSPLOWO2_01_FULL_49_10 | reverse complement strand
CGGAAGCGGCCATGTCGTTTCAATCGGCGCGTTTCAGGCTATTGAGCCGGGGAAGATCCCTGACGAAGTGATTGTGCGCCACGTCCCTGGGCTTGAGAAGGCCTATGAAGAGGCCAAGGGCAAGGCCGTCATGCGCGCTCCGGCATTTGAAGATTTACAGCGTTTTTATAACCCCGAGCTTTTTGCCCATCGCTTTGGGATGCTTGATGAGATGGGTGAGCGTGCACGGCGATTCTTGACACTTTCCCACTTGAAAGACAAAGGGTACGACTGGAAAGAGATGAACGTGACTAAGTCGCCTGCGTGGAAAGAGCTTGCCCATGCCGAGGGTATGACCGAGCAGGACAAAATCGTGCGTTCGCTCATGGAGACAGTTGAGGAGGATATGGGCATTTCATTTTCTCAATTGTTGGGTCCTGGGTTTTTTGCCGGTGGAGGGGACTATGATGCCACAGGGTGGCGGCTTGAAAAAGGGATTCTTGACGAAATACGGCAAAAGTATCTTGATGTCCGGAAGCAGTACCCCGATGGCGCGCGTCTGGACAACCAGGCACTTGGCATTCAATTGTTGGTGGCAGGGACAAAAGAGGAAAAGATGCGTATCCTCGACCTCATGATGCGCCGAACGCCCAGCAAACTCTTTCAGATTGTCACGACCGAGCGAGACCGGGTGTTTGCCAAGTATCATATAGACCTGGATGCGGACTGGAAGCCGCTTCAGAGGGCACTCTCGCTTGCGGAAATGAAAGCGTGGGAAGATGAGACACTTGCAACCGCAGATGTCGATTTTGGGCGAAGAGAGGATTTTGCCGCCCACGTCGTACCGTTTCTTAGAAGGTTGGGAGTCCCGGAGGGCAGGTTTGCTGATTACCACAGCGCCATCCGCGAATTTCAAGAGGCGTTGCAGTCAAAACGATATGTGAAAAAAGGAGATGAGGGATATAGGGATCTGCCTCGCGCGGAGCAAAAAGCCCACGAGCGGCAGTCTAAAAGGATTCGGCATCAAACGATCCTTGAGGCAATCGCCGAGGGCAAGCTCCCCATGACGCTTTCTCTTTCGGATTTTGACTGGAAAGACTCAAACTTTTTCCAGTTGGGTGCAATTGCTATGGATAGGCGTGGTCGTGACAACGAGGCCATGGCAGCATCGCGGGACATCATGAACGACCTTCTGTTTAAGACAGAGTTTCTCTCCCCCAATGATCCGCTCGAGACGCTCAAGAAAATTAAAGAACTTCGCAACACCGTAAATACGTACGCGACGGGAGATGTGGCAGAGCAAGTGAGCAAGGAAGTGCTGCGGGTGTTTCTGGAAATGAACCGCGACCGCGCGATCCACAGCAAGTGGCTTGCGGCGTTTCGGTTCCTACCTGGGTCGGATACGTTTATGCGATATGCAGGGGAGATAGACCTAAGGAAACTTGAAAAGCACGGG
>MFJZ01000001.1:2402-20799 GCA_001781025.1 Candidatus Gottesmanbacteria bacterium RIFCSPLOWO2_01_FULL_49_10 | reverse complement strand
TGGGACAAGCTCCCTCACGAAAAAATTGCACACCTGCCACACTCGATTGGTGAAGCGCTTTCCTACTCGACGCGCTACACGGGCGCCCACGGCAATGCCTATGACGAGTCACAGATTGCTGAAATCCTGGCAACCGCCCAGGATATCGGGATTTTTACAGCTCACCCCGAGTATGTCAATGATCTTCGGGAAGAGTTTAAAGCGACATTCGGGTGGCGCGGATATAGGTTGTTCCGGAAGTATTGGTGGGTGGTGTTGGCGGCAACGGTCGCTTTGGCAGCAGCTAAGTCGATCGAAGACGAACAGCAGCGACACACGTAAGCGCCCGTTTCCCACGGGCTTAGTGGTCGCTTCCTCCCTTGAGTATATTCCCGATTCCCTGTCCGCCTGCGGCGGTTGACTGCTGGAACGGACCCGGTTCGTGTTTTCGGCTTGCACTTCGTATGAAGCTCCATTGGTAGTAGAGGTTGAAAATCTGGCCGACGCTACTACCTAGGGGTCCTGCGATGGTTGCGATACCGGCAGGAATTGCAGGTTCAGCCTTGAGGGATTTTTGAAATCCGGCAACGATTGCGGGGATTGCCAAAAGCATGCCGAGGCCAATGACCCCCCCCACACCTTTCCCGGACAAACTGTCCCAGAATAGCGGCGGGGCCCACAGCTGGCCGGCTATTTTGTCTGATGTCAATATTTGGGTAACCACGAGGACCCCTGCAGTCGTCGGAAAAACAATAAGTTTGGCCAGGAGATTGCGAAACCACGCCTCAAACGTATTGGCTCCCGGCACGGCATCGATCATAATCTGAAACGGCGCGACCAAAAGAGAGATGATGATGTGAATGTAGGCATCAAGGAGCATAAAGAAAAGCCGGACCACGCCGAAAAGGAGCGCAAATGTGATGATCGCCATGTAGCCCACAGGGATTGCGGCAGCCCCCAACACGAACCCCTTGACCTGAAATCCGGAAAATATCCCCCCCAGAAGTCCCGGAATCACAACCGCCGCAGCCTGGGCATACCAGGGGAAAAGGGCAATAATGTCAAACATCGCGTCCCAGCCTTTCAGAAAAAACGAGCCCGCAACTTTTGGGAACCCGCCGGTTAAGTATCCGCCGACGGTTGAGGGATCCAGGCCTCCGGCTTTAACCAGCATGTTCATAATAAGAAGCATCGATAGGTACATGAGGTCAATCATAAGCCCGACAATCGCGTAAGAGAACGCAACGAGAATAAGCGTAATGACGATTCTGGGGATCGAGTTTTGGACGGTGACGACGGTCTTGGGGTCAATTTTTTTCCGGAGCATCACCATAAAGCCGACGACGATCATGATAATCGCGATGACCCCGTAGGCTATGTTTCTAAGGGCCTTCCAAAGCGGCAGAAGCGGTAAAAACCCCTTATAGCCTGTGCCCTGGGCATACGCCGGATGGATAAATCCCAGAGACGTACCCATGTCTACGGCAAACGCATAGGAGGAAGCCGGCTCGTTGCCGTAGAGAAACGCGATGGCACTCGTAACGCCGGCAAGCGCACTATTTTTGTAGCCGAACGGGTGGTTCGGGTCATCAGTACATCCCGCACCCCAGATGCAGGCATTGACACCCACGTTGACCACTGTTGAGTTGGTTTCTGACCCTTCCTTGTGAAATATTTCTACGCCATCAACCGTTTCAGCGATATACTCGATAATTTTCCCCATGCTCGGAACCGCGTAGGATTCTTTTGGTACTGCTTCTCCAGCAAAAACTGGTGCTGTGGGCACGGCAAATATCAGCACAAGGAATATGAAGGATATGACAACAACATTTTCCCCGAAGCGTTTCATAGTGGTTCTATTATCTGCGATCGCCCCCGGCTCCGTCAATTGCAGGAATCGTATTTTTCCGGCCTACGGGCCCGGCGGCGGTACGGTAAACTGCGTGACGGTGGTCGCACCGGTAAACACGCTAATTGTTTTTATTATGAGAAACGCAACGACAATGATAACGAGCCCGGTGATAGCGCTTGTGAGGGTTCCGCGGGCCGCCTCGAGCTTTTTCTGGTCGCCGCCAGAGAGGAGGTACTTATACCCGCCGGTCAGAAGCATGACGAAAAGGCCAACACCCGAGAGCGCAAGAACCGCCGCGACGACGTTACCCAGTAGCGGATCCAGGCACTGGATCGTCGGGACATCGGTGTCCTTTACGCAGTCATTGCCCCATGCGGCAGCATATATGGGCAAGGGAATGAAAAAAGCAATGAGCGGGATGATGCGGCGCATACACCCTGTATTATCGAGGGTCTCGGCTAATTTGTCTAGCGCGGCTACCTTAGAACGGCTTGGGGAAGTTAAGCGTGCCGCCGATGATCGTGACCCCCAGGAAGTTTTGGACCAGGATCATGATCGCCCACGCAGCGCCGACGATGACGAGCCCGACGATGGCATGGGTGATTTTGTTTCGAGCGGCCTCCATGCCGGCTTTATCGCCACCAGAGGTAATCCACTGGATGCCTCCGAGGATGAGGTAGAAAAATGCCAGAAGTGCCGCGATGATAAGAAGTGCACCTACGGCGGCGCTTATGAGTTGACCCAGGTTTTCAATCTTGACTTGGTTTTGTGGCCTGGTAATGGTTATCGACGGATCGCCTGTCTGTGCAAATACTCGTGTAAACATATTCCTCCTCTGGCAAATATACTTTTATTATACCTTACTTCTGTATTGTTGCGCAACTTTTTGCCTCTTGTCAATAGCCGGTATGTATTTGCCCGCCATTTTTCGTGTTATCCCTTCGGTATGGTTGGGATTTGCATTTCCGGAAATCTAATACCCAAAAATTGCCCGAGAAGTGTGGTGACTGCCCATACTGATGCGAGGATGATGAGTCCGACCATCGACTGGATGATTTTGTCCCGTGCAGTTTCCAGCTTGGCTTTGTCGCCGCCTGAGGTAATCCAGTGAAATGCGCCGGTAATAAAGTAGAAGATAGCCAGGATAAACGCAAAAATGATCATGCCGCCGATGAGGTTGCCGATGATGAGTCCGGTCGCCGTTCCGCCCTTTTCTATTCCGCCTTTTCCGATGGTATCCGGGAGGACGGGATTTATGATTTGCGCAAGTTGGTTCGGCATACTACTTAATTTTTAAGACATTGATGAGGGCACCGGGATCTGATACCAGAATATCGTACCCAAAAAATTGTCCGACGAGGGCCAAGATTGACCATCCGCCGACGACGATAATGAGTCCGACAAATGCATTCGTGATGCGTTCGCGCGCGTCGTGGAGCTTGGCCTTGTCGCCGCCTGAGGTAATCCAGTGAAAGCCACCGACTAAAAACTGAAAGATAAACCAAATACCGGCCGCAACCGTCATGACGCCGACAATCGAGGACACGGTGCTCGTGACGCCGACGAGCCCTGCTTTGGGATCCAGAGCTATGTTGCCAAACGGCCCCAATCCTTCCCCGCCGATTCTGCCTCCGAGCTCCGTCCCGCTTTGCGCAAATACCGCTTGCATATTATTTTGGTCCGTACACTTTCGGATTTAAGATAAATGATGCATCACCAAAAATGATAAATCCAAACATCGCAGCTAATGCAAATGACCCGACGATGATGACGAGCCCCAGAAGTGATTGCCAGATGCGCGCCCATGCGGCATTTAGGGCCTTGGTGTCCCCCGCTGCGCTCATATACTGAAATCCGGCAACCACGAGGTTGAGGAGTGCATAGACACCGGCGCCGACAAACACCAGGCGCAACACATTGCTGAAAAAGAGGACGAATCCGCCGCCCGGAGTGGTCACATCGCCGTAGGGCTTGAACGCCGGACCCGGGTCGATTGTGCCCACGACACTTCCCGCTTGTGCATATACTTTTTCTAAAACCGGCAAAATGTTCATACGGTACGTATTACGGTGGTGTCAGAAGCGGCACTCCTGTGACTTTTTCAATAATCTGGACAATCCAGAAAGACGTGACGACGATGATAAGTCCGATGACCGCGCCGGTCATGGCTTGCTTGCCTTTTTCAATTTGCTTCGTGTCGCTGCTACCGGCTCCCATTATAATGCTAAATCCGCCAAAAACCAACAAAAGGAAGCTTATGACGCCGGCCAACACATAGGCATTTCGTACAATGACGTTGACGAGGTCACCAAATGTCGCAAACGTGGCAAACGTCGGCGAGGTACTTTGAAGATTAAGAGCGAGTACGCGTTCCATGGTCCTCTAAGTGTAAAGAACAGGGGAGTCTGGTGTCAAACATTTGTGAGATTAGCCCTTTTTGGTTATATACCCATCTTACTCCGGTTTGCAGCCCGCCAGGGCGAAAAAGCGGATTAGATGGGTGGATACTGAAAAAATAAATTGCAAATCTGAGTTTTTTTAGTATACTTGGGCCCATGACCTTTGAGCGCGCGCTACGCGCGATAAAGACGCGTACAGAATCGTATTTGCGTACATTTTTTCGAGCGAAGCGAAAAGAAGCACGGGTTCTTGACCCAGCCTGTGTTGAGCTGGTTGATCAGGTGGCAGCCATTGTCCTTCGTGGCGGTAAGCGCACGCGACCATTTCTGTGCTGGCTTGGGTACCAGTCTGTGGCACAAGGAAAAAGGAAAAAGTCTGTTCCGAGTGGAATCGAGGGAGCAAGAGGAAAACTCCGGCACGCGATGGCAGGACTTGAGCTCCTGCAGGCGTTTGCACTTATACACGATGACATTATGGACGAGGATAGTGTTCGGCGTGGCGGGCCAAGTGTTCATGAGCATTTCAGGCGAGTCGCGTTCGATTCCAGGAATCCGAAGGATTCCCGGAAGCTGATAAAGAGCGCGCACTTCGGAGAAAGTATGGCGATACTTGCCGGAGACCTGGCCCTGACATGGGCTGATGCGTGTATGCAAAAAATCGGGAATGCAGAGGTTATTGATCTGTATAACCTCACGAAGGAACAGACGATTTTTGGTCAGTCCCTGGACATAATGTCCACGTCCGGCATGCGGCAGATCGATAAGCAAAAGGTTAACGAGATAAAAACAAGCCTTTATAGCGTCGTCCGGCCGCTTCAGATCGGAGCCCTTTTGGCTGGTGCGTCTCAAAAAGATTTGGATACTCTATACGCGTATGGCATGCCGGTTGGCCACGCGTTTCAGCTTAAGGATGACGCCATGGACGGAGATATCCCGGAGCAAGAGTCTGCCGCGTTGTCCCGCTCCTATATACAAAAAGCAAAGAGCGCGATTTTGACGATGTCTATTCCCGACGACGTTCGCCCCTTCTTTTTTGCTCTGGCTGATTTTGTCATAACACGCAGGACGTGATATAGTAGATGCCTTCGGTATGATACAGGATCACGAGTTGGTGCAAAAAATTCTTGCCCGCGACAGGCGCGCCCTTGCCGGATTTTATCACACATTTACACCAAGGCTCCGTCGGTTTATCCTGCAAAAAATCGCCGATCCCCAGGATGCCGAAGAAGTGCTGCAGGATACGCTCTTTGCGTTTCTTGAATCGATCCGCGATTTTTCCGGAAACGCGCGTGTCGGGACGTACCTCTATGCGATCGCAAGCCACAAGGTCGTCGACTTTTACCGGAGAAAAAAGATAAAGCACATTGTGTTTTCGAAATTGCCCAGACTCGAGGCTCTCGTTTCGACACTTCTTAATCCCGAAGAAGAACTCGACACCGCACTGGTCAAAGACAAAATTCGCCACGTTTTAGGAGGACTCCTCCCTAACTATCGGGAGATCATTTTGCTAAAATACGTGGACGAGATGAGCGTTGCCCAAATTGCCGAAAAGTTTGCCGTGACGGTCAAAAGCGCCGAATCGCAGCTGTTTCGTGCCAGGAGGGCATTTGTTGAACTATTCCTGTCTATTTAAAACGTATGGTAGATGCACTCTATCAAAAATTTGTCGAGCGCTGGGAAGAGGTGACCGATATCCCTCCGCAGACGCTCGGGCCGTTGACGCCGCTTTATAAACGCGCGGCGCGGTATCTTAAGATTATGCCATGGCCATTCCTGGTCGTGGGTGCGGGGTTTTTGGTTCTGGGTATGTATCTTCTCTTTGGCTCGGCAATTACCCTCTTGGTTTCCCTCCTTCAGCGCGGGTTTTAGCCTACTTCTTACGACTAATACTGTGTGGTTGATCAACTGCTTATCGCCGGGGTTTCCTTTGGGAGAAATTGTATCGGCATCGTACTACATCCGTACGAGGCGTACCGGCGGATCGTACGCGAAGGGAGCCTGTATGAACTTATTTATATCACGAGCCTCCTTATTTTCTACTTTGCTCTGGCCAGCGTCGTTAAGGTGGCTGCATTCCGGCCGTTCCTCCTGACCCGCCAGTTTATCGTGCTGGTGTCGGCGGTCGTGGCGACGTACTGTGTCGTCATCTGTCTTCTCTGGTTAGTTGGTCAAAAAATGGGCGGAAAGGGAACCCTACGCGGCGTCGCAATAGCATGGGGGTATACGCTTGTCCCCACGGTATTATGGTTTTTCGTGACATCGCTTCTTTATGTCGTCCTCCCGCCGCCGCGGACGACGAGTTTGGCCGGTATTGCCCTGAGCGCGTTGTTTCTCGCCTTTAGCGCTACCTTGTTTCTTTGGAAGCTGATGCTTGGGTATCTTGCCCTCCGGTTTGGCCTGAAGCTTGACCTCGCGCGTATCTTGGTGGTCGTTGCAGTTGTGGGACCGGTCGTGGGGATATATAGCTACGGCATGTATCAACTGGGGATATTTAAGGTTCCGTTCGTATGATTATGAGTAAATCGCGAGACGGATTGGAAAAAATTATTGTCGCCAAACCAAGGGGATTTTGTGCCGGGGTGGAGCGGGCGGTACGCACGGTTGATCTGTTGATTGAAAAATACGGGCCACCTCTCTATGTGCGGCATCACATCGTACATAACGATCATGTGGTTAAGCGGTTTGAAAAACGGGGGGTTATTTTTGTGGAGGATCTTAATCTGGTGCCTGATGGAGCAAGAGTGGTCTTTAGTGCTCATGGTAGTCCGCCCAGTCTATACGAACTAGCAAGGAAACGTCACCTTCAGGTGATTGACGCTACTTGTCCCCTGGTGACTAAAGTTCATTCAGAGGCGAAACGTTTCGCCGCCGACGGTTACTTCATATTTTATGTTGGTCATAAAAATCACCCGGAAACAATTGGCGTATTGGAAGAAGTGGTGCCCACGCAAGTCGTTTTACTAGAGACTATTGCTGATGTTTGGAAAATTCAGCCTCTGCAACAAGAAAAACTGGTGGTTCTCAATCAGACCACTCTAAGCGTTGACGATACGAAAGAGATCATCGAAGTTCTTAAAGACCGGTTTCCCAATTTAATTATGCCTACAGGCAGGGATATCTGTTACGCCACGCAGAATCGTCAGGACGCGGTGAAGGCGTTAGCGAAAGTTGTGGATTTGGTTTTGGTGGTTGGCTCGCCAACTAGCTCCAACTCCAATCGCTTGAAAGAAGTAGCCGAGAAACAAGGGGTCAAAGCGTATTTAGTAAATAACAAAAGGGAAATAGACACCACATGGTTAAAAGGGGTAAGGGTGGTGGGGGTGACTTCTGGAGCGTCGGTTCCTGATGAGCTAGTTACTGCCCTAGTAGAATCTTTTACCAGGGTAGGGGTTGAAGTTGAGGAGTTAAAGCTTGTCGATGAAAGTCGGATTCATTTTATGTTGCCAAAAGAGCTTTAATAGTTGACCTACTTGGTTTTAACAAAAGGGAGGAATTTATGAAAATTCTTAATAAAAATATCAAAGTTACTACCCAAAAAAGCATGGATTTTATCGATCTGACGGAAGAGGCGAAAGAGTTTGTAAAATTGTCTCAGATAAAAAATGGCCTGCTGGCGATTCACTCTAAGCACACAACTATGGCGATCCGGATTAATGAGAGTGAAAAAGGGATTCGATACGACATACGCGAGCTCATGAAGCGTTTAATCCCGAAAGGTATGTACTACCGTCACAACGATCTAGAAGTGAGGACGGAGAATTTGGTTTGTGACAAGGATGCTTCAGATTGCATCAATGGTCACTCTCATTGTATGCATTTTCTCATGGGTAATTCTGAAACCATTCCCGTAGTGGATGGGAATCTCACCTTAGGTCGGTGGCAGAGGATTTTTGCTCTAGAGTTGGATTGCAGTCGAAAACGGGAAGTAGAAATGCTCGTGATGGGAGAATAATATGAATTGGATTATTATCGTTGCCGGTGGTAATGGTGAAAGAATTCATCTTGGTTATAACAAAATTTTTGCACGGATTTACGGGAAGCCGATTATTTTTTGGACCCTGCAGCAGTTTGAAAAAACAGCATGTATTGATCACATTGCAATTTCTGCTCAAAAAAAAGATATTCCTAAAATAAGGCATATCGTTGAGTCTGGAGGATTTTCTAAAGTTGTTTATCTATGTCCCGCGACTTCATCGCGTCAGGCGTCTACGTTCACAATTTTGAATTTTTTGAAGAATCGTATTATCGCCAGTGACTTGGTAGGTATTCACAATGCCGTCAACCCGTTTGTTAAACGCAGTGAAGTAGAAGCTGTATTTAAAGCCGCCCAAAAATATCAGGCTGCACTGCTTGCTCAGTCGGCTACGGATACCATAAAAATCACCAACGGTGACAACTTGGTTTCTCATACGCCGCTGCGACAAACGGCTTGGTATGCCCAAACCCCCCAGGTGGCGAAGTTTGATAAACTCTGGCAAGCTTTTTTTCAGGCTCACGCCGACGATTTTTTAGGGACTGATGATACTCAGCTTTTAGAGAGGATTGGGATACGGGCAAAAATCGTGCCCTGTTCCCATCAAAATGTCAAAATCACATTTCCGGAGGATCTTATCCTGGCGGAAAGAATTATGAAAGATTTCCAAAACAAAGATTATGTTTAGAATCGGTTTAGGCCAAGACTCCCACGCGTTTGATCAAGACACCGATAAGGCTTTGGTTCTCGGCGGGGTGGTGATAGAGAATACTGGTGGTTTATCTGGCGATTCAGATGCAGATGTAATCTTGCATAGCATATGCAATGCTTTAAGTTCGGCAGTTGGTGGTGATTCGCTGGGCACATGGGCTGATGAGTTATGTTTGAAGCGGGGGACGAAAGACAGCAGGGTATATGTAAAAAGGATTATGGAAAAAGTTATGGAATTGGGTTTTAGAGTGGAAAATGTGGCGATCAGTGTGGAGGTTAAAAAACCGCGCATCTCGCTTGAATTGGTTCAAACCATGAAAAAAACCATCGCTTCGTTATTAAACATACAACCAAATCAAGTCGGTATCACTTTTACTTCGGGTGAGGGGTTAACGAGTTTTGGTAGGGGAGAGGGGATACAAGCGCTGAGTGTTGTGCTTATGGGAACACATGATGAAAGCCACCGCTAGGGCAAAATTAAACTTAAATCTGCATATATTACCTCAAGGAAGCGATGGGATGTTTCCCGTACATTATATTAACTGTGAGTTAGATATTTGTGATGCTTTGTGGTTTGAAAAGCAGACGGGGATTATTGAAGTGATATGCGATTTTCCCGGAGTTCCCAACGGGAGAGAGAATCTCGTTTATAAGGCAGCGCAATTGCTTAAAGATTATAGTCGGACAAATGATGGGGTGAAGGTGCGGATAGAGAAGCATATTCCTGTTCGGTCGGGCCTAGGTGGAGGCAGCGCAGATGCGGCCGCAGCGCTCAGAGTTTTGACTAATTTATGGAAGGTAAAAATAAGTAAGCAGGAATTATTGACGTTGGCCAGAAAGGTTGGCATGGATGTTTGTTATTCTTTGATTGGAGGCCTTGCTTTAGTTGAAGGAGATGGATCTGCGGTTACGAGCCTTCCATTGTACCTGCCAAAGGCGTGCGTACTTATTTTAGTTCCATTTGAAGAAAAGCCATCCACGCAGTGGTCCTTTAGACAACTTAGTAACAACAGCGTGGGAATAGATATTGCCAAGACAGATGGGATGCAAAAAGCATTGAAAGAAAAAAATCAGGATGTATTCTTTTCCAGCTTACATAATGATTTTGAGGGACCACTGACTGCGCATTTTCCGATTATTGGTCAGATGAAAGCCGATCTGTTACATAGCGGAGCCAAGGGAACAAACTTATGCGGTGCCGGGTTAGCAATGGCTGGATTTTTTGTCACAAAAAAAGAGGCAACTTTAGCCCAGCAAGTTTTCAAGGAAAAATATAAACAAGCAATCCTAGGGGGTATGCAATGACGAGAAGGGAGCAAACAAAGGTTGTAGCAATTGGCGACAAAAAGATGGGCGGTGGTAACCCCGTGCTTGTGCAGTCGATGACTCAAACCAGGACTCATGATGTTAGGGCCACTATTAAGCAAATTTTAGCATTAGAGAAAACCGGCTGTGAGATAGTACGGGTGACCGCCCCGGATATGGAATCAGCTCGCGCAATAGGGGAGATTAAGAAGCACATTCATATTCCGCTCGTCGTTGATATTCACTTCCAGTATCTATTCGCGCTGGAGGCGATTAAGCAGGGAGTCGACAAGGTCAGAATCAATCCCGGCAATATCGGTGGTCAGGCAAAAGTGAGGGAGATAGTGAGAGCCTGTAAAGACAGGCAGATACCTATCCGGATTGGGGTGAACATGGGGTCTTTGGAAAAGGACCTTTATGCAAAATACGGGAAATACGGCGTGGCCCGGGTGATGGTAGAATCAGCCGCTCGCAACATCGCCATTTTAGAGAAAGAAGGCTTTGACGATATTGTGGTGTCGCTGAAAGGGTCGGATGTACCGCAAACCGTTGAAGCCTATGTGGAGTTTGCTAAACGTTTTCGGTATCCGTTGCATGTGGGGATTACCGAAGCCGGGACTCCCTGGGTTGGGGGATTAAAAAGTGCAGTGGGGATTGGCGCCATTTTAGCTCGAGGGATCGGGGATACCATCAGGGTGTCTATCGCCGGAGAGCCTGGGGAGCAGGTGAAGATCGGTTGGGAAATTCTTAAAGCTTTGAATCTTCGGCAAAAGGGTGTCTCGATCATTGCTTGTCCCACCTGCGGCCGCACGCAAATTGATTTGATCAATTTGGCAAAACAGGTAGAGGATGCTCTACAGATCATCGAAGCACCGATAAAAGTGGCGGTGATGGGATGCGTAGTCAATGGTCCCGGCGAGGCCAGTTTTGCTGATATCGGTTTGTCGGGAGGCAAAAAACAGGCAGCTGTATTTAAGAAGGGGCAGGTGGTCGCAATCATTGAAGATGAAGCGAAAATTTTGCCGCTTTTTCTCGAGGAGGTCATTAAGGTACTCAAAGAAAAGGGATATGACCAGGATGCCCAAAAATTATCAGTCAAGCTGAAGGAATCAATATATGTCTAGGAGTCGGAAGAAAGGCGTTGCCATTTTAGGTAGTACCGGTTCTATCGGTAAACAAACGCTGGAAGTAATGAAAAGTTTTCCTGAAGAACTGCAATTAGTGGCGATCGCCGCTGGTTGTAATGTTGAACTACTGAATGAACAGATACACGATTATAATCCCCGATATGTGGGTTTAACTCGGAAAGATTTGAAAGATACGATCATCAATGTAGCCGGGCAGAAAGTTTTGTTTGGAACAGAAGCTCTAGCGGAAATAGCGACCCTGCAGGAGGTAGATATTGTTGTGGTGGCAACTTCCGGCACGGTTGCCCTACTCGCAACTGTTGCAGCTATAAAAGCCGGGAAAACCATCGCTTTGGCCAATAAGGAAACGTTAGTGACCGCCGGTGAACTCGTCATGCCTTTAGTGAAAGCGCGGGGTGCTGAGCTAAGGACTGTAGACAGCGAACATTCCGCTATCTGGCAATGCTTGATAGGAGAGGATGTTAGAGCTGTTAAACGCTTGATTCTCACTGCCTCCGGCGGCGCATTCAGAGATTATTCATTAGAGCAATTAAGGGATGCTACACCAGAGCAAGCACTCAAACACCCCAACTGGAACATGGGGCGCCAGATTACCGTTGACTCAACAACCCTGATGAACAAAGGCTTGGAAGTCATCGAAGCGCATTGGTTATTTGATTTGCCTTATCAGCAGATTTCTGTTTTGGTTCACAGAGAGAGCATTGTACACTCGATGGTAGAGTTTCATGATGGTTCAATCAAAGCACAGTTGGCAGTTGCCGATATGCGTTTGCCGATTCAGTTTGCTCTGATGTACCCCTCCCGATTAAAGGGTTTGGGTCAAGAGGCGTATTTAGATTGGAGTAAAGTGAGTCAGTTGAATTTTACAGAGCCCGACCTTGTGCGTTTTCCGGGTCTAAAATTAGGATATGAGGTTGGTGTCCGTGGTGGCACGTATCCAGCCGCACTAGTGGGGGCCGACGAAGTGGTGGTAGAAGCTTTTCTTAAAGGCAAAATTGGTTTTATGGATATTCCCGCGCTTCTTAAAACAGTTTTGGGTAATCATCAAAATGCGGCAGTAAGCCTAGAAACAATTCAAGGCACGATAGAGTGGGCCCGAGCGGAAGCGTTAAGTTTATGTCAACAAAGACGACGAACGATTTTTATGTAGGTGATTATTTGTCGGTAATAATATGACAGAGAAACAAGTAGTGTTAGTGGATAAGGATGACCGTCAGATTGGTGTGATGGGGAAACTGGCAGCTCATCAAGGGAAAGGGACACTCCATCGCGCAATTTCGGTACTTTTGTATCGAATCCGTAACGGAGAAACGGAAATACTTCTCCAGAAGCGAGGAAAGGAGAAACCCCTGTGGCCGCTTTTCTGGACCAACACCATCTGTACACACCCAAGAGATGGAGAAACGTATGTAGATTGTGCACTGCGAAGATTAATAGAAGAAATGGGCATATTCTTTAAAAAAGAAGACTTGAATTTTGTTTTTCGTCTTAAATATCATACCCAATATGACGAAGAATTCAGCGAATATGAATTAGACAGCGTGTTTGTAGGACAGTGGGACGAGGATGTTTCTGTTGACCACAATGAAGTAGACTCGTATCTGTGGATGGAAATTGGAAGACTTATCCAGGACCTGCACCAATCACCCGGTAAATATACGCCATGGTTTTTAACCATTATGGAACACCCCCGTACAAAGACGATGTTTAATAAGAAAACAATATAATGAAGAGCAATTTAATAGAGCAAAAACCTATCGTCTTCGTAAAAATCGGCGGGTCACTTATTACCGATAAAATAAAGCCGTTTACGCTCAAGGAGCATGCGCTTGAGGTGATCTGCGAGGAAATCAAAACGGCGATGAAGTCAGGCAAACGCCTAATCGTCGGCCACGGCGCCGGATCATTTGCCCACGTGCCAGCGAAAAAGTATCAGACACACAAAGGGATAATAAATGAAGAAAGCTACCGGGGGATGGCCGAGGTTGCAGATATGGCCGCGCAACTGAACCGTATTGTCATTAAAAAATTACTGGAAATGCGTGTCAACGCCGTGTCGGTAAGCCCGTTGAGTACGATCATCGCTGAGAATCATATCATGAAATCGTTTTGCACGGATAGCATCGAAGAGCTTTTACGGCTTGGGCTATTGCCAGTTCTTTACGGCGACCAAATTTTGGACACCAAGATTGGCTGCACGGTATATTCAACAGAAAAAATATTGGGACATCTTGCGATTAAACTAAAGATGAAAGGGTATCTGGTCGAACGGATCATCCATTGTGGACAAACCAACGGCGTCTACGATAGAGATGGGAATACGATACCACTGATCACCGGCTCGACGATCGAATTATTTCGCGGTGCACTTGGTGCCTCAGGCGGGGTTGATGTGACCGGCGGGATGATCCATAAAGTAGAAGAAACACTTGCGCTTGCCCAACAGGGCATCCCCGGACTTATCATCGACGGCATTGAGCATGGAAGCTTGTCTAAGGCCGTAATGGGCGATCCGGTCGTCGGGACGAGGATAGAAGCATGAGAGGGATAACCGTTTCTGTGTCATTGCCCGTATCGTTGGTTCGACCAGGAAATTCAGATGACCCGATGCTATGTGCCTCGACGAACCTACGAACGCGAGTAGTTATTCGTAGTCGAAGTGCTCACGATCAAAAATCATTGAAGAAGATTTCCCAAAAAGTTATTGATGGGTTGGGGAGAAAATATCCGGAGATAAAACAAAGAGGATGGGGTATTAGCGTGATTGGGAACCGACCCGAAACAGCTAGTGCAAACATTGCAGTGCTTGTAGGTACAATTGGGGGCATGTTGTACGCTCATCGACGAATCTGGAATCCGTTGTCGATTCAGGAGATTGCATACAGTATCGTCAAAAACGACTACAAAGAAGCACCTGCTATGGTCGCCGCCTGTGTTGCAGGTGGAATTATTTGGTCACGTCGAGAGCTCCCGTTTCTTGTTAGCACATGGCAGTTGCCCATCCGGTTGCAACCCTCAACACAGAGATTTTCTATCTCGTTTGTCAACGATGGGGATGTTGTACACCGGCAGCGCTTAAAGTCCCGGAATAAAAATCATGAACAAGAAGTCAGGGCCATCGCGGTTGCGCTAAAGCACGGTGATGTGCAAACATTGCGTACGTATTATCAGGACAAAGTTGAATCATCGTCTTGTGATACCGTGTTACGGTATGAACCCATCAATACATATGGGTATCAGGCAATCATGATCGGCGGAGACGGCATTCGTTTAGAGCCGAAATAGACGTATGTATACTACTGATGACCAACAAGAATTATTTATTGTCGTTGACACACGTGATCGGATTATCGGATACAGGACGCGCTACGATTGTCATCACGACAGGCGCCTCATTCACAGGGGAGCCAATCTTGTTATTTTTGATGATCAAGGCAGAATGCTTCTTCAGAAGCGAAGCATGACGAAAGATATCCGTCCCGGGTATTGGCAGAATGCGGTTGGTGGCCACGTTACCAAAGGGGAAAGTTACAAAAAGGCAATTCAGCGAGAGCTCGAAGAAGAGCTCGGTATAAAGGCGTCTGTGCGATTTTACAATAAGTTTCTTTTTACGTATGCCAATGAAACAGAGATGGAGGCAGTATATACAGCAAAATGCAATGGCCCGTTCCACCCAAATCAAACCGAAGTAGATCAAGTAATGTTTATAAGTAAAGACGAGTTACAAAGAAACCATAGCTCTGGAACAGTAAAGCTCACAGAGCTTGCTGAACACATATTTAAATTAGTCGGGTACCTATGAATAATGTTCCCCAACATATCGGAGTCATTATGGACGGGAACCGCCGGTGGGCAAAAGCACATGGGCTTTCGATCCTTGCCGGGCACCGGAAGGTGGTTGATGACGTTTTGGAACCCCTTATCGAGCACGCGGCAAAGCGCGGCGTCAAATACCTGACGTTTTGGGCGTGGTCGACTGAGAATTGGAAGCGCGACAGGCGCGAAGTACAGGGGATCATGAGGTTATTTAAGAAAAATCTGAGAAAGCGCGGCAACCGATTGCAAGAAAAAGGCATCCGTGTCCGTATAATCGGCGATATCGCAACGTTTGATCCAGAGCTCCAAAAGCTTTTGTGTGAGCTTGTGGAGAAAACGAAACACAACACTGTTATTACCGTCGTATTCGCACTTAATTATGGTGGAAGAGATGAGATTATTCGTGCCATGAATAAAGCTATCAGCTATCAGCTACTCGCCTCGCTGGAGCACCGGCGAAGCGGGTCAGCTATCAGACAGGGAATAAGAGAGGATAAAGATATTGTTGCTGAAGACTGGCGACTGACGACTGACGACTTTGTTAATTTGCTCGACACATCCGGTATCCCTGATCCTGACCTTATTGTCCGTACCGGCGGGGAAGAGCGTTTAAGCGGTTTTCTCCTCTGGCAAAGCGAGTACAGCGAGTTTTACTTTCCAAAATGGTTTATGCCGGAGTTTACCCCGGAGCGCCTGGACGAGTCCATGGAAGAATATGCCAAGAGGAAGCGCCGATACGGAGGGTAGCTCGTTAGTGCCAGGGGAATGCAGACTGGATTTCCTGGATACCAAAGACAATACCGGCCAGCTGCACCATCCAGTAGGAAACGAAAATGACGAGAAAGCCGACGATTGCGTAGGTCAGGCGCTGCTTACCCATTTCGAGTTTTTTGGGGTCTCCCGCGCTTGTGACGAAATCAAATCCTGCGGCGATAAGCATGAGAAGGAGCGCAATGCCAGAGAAGGCAAAGACAAACGGAATCGCCGCGGCAACGACGCTACCGACCTTCGTAAATGCGACCGGGCCTTGGACTACACCTCCGGGGTATGTCAGTGTTTGTGCAAATACCGTTGTCATAACACTTTTTACTTAGGGGCCAAAACCGGGAATGCCCAAAATGTCCACCCCGATAATTTTCAAAAGAAATATGGAAAAGATGACCATAAGGAGCCCCGCGATTGCAGAGCTTACAAGTTCTTTGCCTTCATTTAAGCGTTCCGGATTGCCTGCGCTCGTTAAGATTTGAAAACCTCCGAAGATAATAAGAAGAAACGCGATGCCCCCTCCCATGCCGATGCCGATCCGTAATAAATACTGTGCAAATCCTCCTGCATCGTCTGCCTGGATACAACCGATTGCGGTATTGATTGCGTTATTCGTGCAACCGGCGAACGGGTCTATGGCATAAATTACCCCCGTGCCAGCACGTGCCACCACAAGGGTCAGTAGCGTTATTGCAATAGAACGTCCTGGCAATCTAATGTGTCGTGCCATGCATGTAGTCTATCAAAGGCAATGGAAAAAGGAAAGTCCGTGATAGAATAAACGGGGTACTCCCATGCAAAAAACTACAAGTCTTCTCTCCAATGTGCTCATTTGTTTATTTGCGTATTTGCTTATGGGACTGTTTGCGTATGCATTTGCACAAAGCTGTGACCCGTCCTGCGGGAACGCCATCGAGTGTAAAGATAAAATAGCAAAGTGTCAGGAGGCGTGGGATCAAATGGAGGTGGCCAAAAAGCCCCACGTTGAGACGCTCCGAAAGATGGAGGCAGACATTACGGTGTTCCAGAGCCGTATAAAAACAATTGAGGCAGATGTTGGGAAAAAAGCAGCGGCGATAGCCCAAGGAGAGCATGAGCTCGGCGGACTCTTGGTGCTTGCGGGCCGCCGCGCACGGCAAATGTATATACGTAGCTCCCTAGCCTCTCCTCTTGTCACATTTTTTGCAAGCAGTAGCATAGGATCGGTGTTTCGGACGCTTGCGTATCAGAGCGCAGTCGTCAACGAGGACAAAAAAACGATTACGCAGATTGCCGTATCGGTCAAAGATTTGGAAGACAGAAAAAAGATGCTTGAAGTGGAGCGGTCATCCCTTGCCTATCTCAAAGAAGAGACAGATAAGCGTGCGGCATCAGTTCGCAAGCTTGTCGGAGAGGCGTCAGCCTATCAGTCAAAGCTCACAAATATTATCGGCGCCTTAACGACGAAGCAACAACAGTTTATTTCGCAAAAACTTGCGGGGTTGGGTTTGCCCACAAGCCTGGGAGCGGGACCGCTCTACTGTACTGATGATCGCAAGATTGATCCGGGGTTCCGGCCGGCCTGGGCTTTTTTCACCTTCGGTATTCCGCACCGCGTCGGCATGAATCAATATGGAGCGCTCGGCAGGGCGCAGGCAGGTCAGGGATATCAGGATATTCTGCGGGCATACTTTGATAACATTTCGTTTGAACGCAAAGATCCAAACATGAAAATAAAAGTCCAAGGGTATGGTGAAAAAACGCTTGAAGAATATGCACTTCGCATCTATGAAATGCCTGAAAGTTGGCCGGTTGAGGCACTGAAAGCCCAGGCAGTTGCAGCACGATCGTATGCATATGCGTATACCAACGGAGGAGCCGGTGAAATATGCACGACACAAGCCTGTCAAGTATTCAAGCCGGATCCAAAAGGTGGAAATTGGGAGAAAGCAGTGAAGGAAACCGAAGGACAAGTGATGGTATCAGGGGGGGAAGTGGTGAAGGCATGGTATTCGTCTACGGATGGCGGATATACCTTTACATCCGGAGATGTTTGGGGAAGCAACAGGTCGTATACAAAGCGACTCCGCGATACGAATGGTGATGTTGGGAGCTTCAGTGATCTTATGTCAAAAGCATACGACCGTGATTCGCCGTGTTTCTACGCAGCCCAGGGGTTTCGGGGTGAGTACGGCAAGTCTGCTTGGCTTAAAGAAGAGGAGGTCACAGATATTGTCAACGTTATCCTTCTTGCCCGCAAAGACTCCGGGACGAAAGAACACCTCTATCAACCGGATAAACCCAATCCGGCAGGAACGGATTCGTGGAGCCGCGAAAAAGTTCGTCAGGAACTTTCCTCTCGTGGGGTTACTGCGTTTACCTCGATTTCAGACATCCGTGCAAGTGGTGTGGATTGGGGGGCAGGTCGGGTGACACAAGTGACGGCTACCGGAAACGCCGGAACTGCAAG
>MFJZ01000001.1:1499-2383 GCA_001781025.1 Candidatus Gottesmanbacteria bacterium RIFCSPLOWO2_01_FULL_49_10 | reverse complement strand
ATATACAAATTGTGGGGCCACTATTCAATGTAGAACGAAAGTAGTACAATACCCCCGCCATGCCCACATTGTTTGAGGAGACCGCGCTACCCAAGGGCAAACCCGTGAAATCACAGCATCAGTCCTCTGTGAAAAAACCATCAACGATGACCCCCCTTACCTGTTTTGCCGTGAATCCTTCAGGCGTACGGTTTGAAACGCAGGAGGAGGATGAAGAGGTCGTGTTGTTTTTGCGCCAGCACCTGATTGTCAACGTCCCGTGGGTACTGTTTAGTATTTTGTTTGTATTGATCCCTCCGGTATTTTTCCCCTTGGTCCTTCGACTCGTTCATTTCCCTTTTGTTATACCCGCGGGCTACATAGTGATCGGAACGCTCTTTTGGTATCTTGCGACCGTGGGATTTATCCTCATGAATTTTCTCCGATGGTTTTTTAATATCTATATCGTCACGAACGAACGCGTGGTAGACATTGATTTTGTGCAACTTCTCTATAAACAGTTTTCAGAGGCGCGACTTTCTAAGCTTCAGGACATTTCCTATTCAACCGGCGGGATTTTGGCGACTCTGTTTAACTACGGTACGGTGAATATAGAGACCGCGGGAGAGAGTCCTAATTTGGAGTTTGAGTCAGTTCCCAGTCCCGAGCGCGTTGTGGAAACGATTTCAAAGCTTAACCAAAATATTCAGCAGAGCCCACTATGACGCCTTCACTCCCAATTATCGTATCATTTATTATCAAGGCGCTGACCCTTTTGGGACTTGGGCTCTACGGCATATTTGCTGTGGTTATGGTTCGTCAAGAGCAGCTTATGGCGGGGGTCCTCGAGGAAGGCTTTGAGCCAATCTTGCGGCTATTGACAATCCTTCACTTTGCCGGGGCAG
>MFJZ01000001.1:0-1473 GCA_001781025.1 Candidatus Gottesmanbacteria bacterium RIFCSPLOWO2_01_FULL_49_10 | reverse complement strand
GTCGGGATTTTTATCCTCGCGCTTATCCTCCTGTAGGTTTATTTTTTTCGGGTCCGTGTTACGATACAGATATATGCGCATTACGCCCGCATTGGGTTCTGTGGTGGGACCGATTGATGACTCACGGTGGGGCCAGGTTTTTATTTCTCCGACAGCCTATGGAGTCGTCGAGATTGAGGATTCTCGTGGAAACGCGCGCAATCGAGGTGTCGGAATACTCACTAAACTGAGTCAACAATTGGAAATTCCTCCCAAAAGCCTTCGCGTGTGTCAGGAGGTTGCTATCAAGGTCATGGAGGAGGGCGTGGTCAGCCTACTCCTTTTGGTCCCTATAGGGCGAGTATTGTATATCGTGCTTTTGGGTGAGGGGACAGTATTTCTCAAACGCGGGGAGCAGCTTTCGTGTCTCATGAACAAAGTTGGTGCGATCTCGGGAGAGGTTTCTGAAGGAGACACTGTAGCTCTTATTTCTCGCAGCGCAATCGCCTCATTGCCCCGTGAAGCATTCACTCATGTCTTTGACCACCTGTCGGCTCTTGAGGTTGCGGAGAAGTTGACACTTCTGCTCCATGAAACCCATGGTGGGAACGGGGCCGCCGCGCTTATTTTTCAGGTGAAGGGCCTTATACCCATAGAAGAAGATGCTCCTGTTTCTTCTTCACTCTTGGTTTCCCGTCGGGGTATAGCGAGCGTCATCGGTGATCCGCGCCGTGTCGTTTCATTTATTCGTCGGAAGACGCCAGCTAGCATGATAGGCGTTCCTCGCCGGCCCATGGCGATCGTGACCATAGTCCTCGGGGTGTTGTTCTTGGTGAGTGTTGTGCTTGGGGTTCGGAAGCAAATGAATGTGCGCAAAAACACAGATATTGCCAAAGCCGTCGCAAGTGCACAACACGCACTTGATGAAGGAGTTGCGCTTTTTCCGCTAAACTCAGTAAAGGGGAGAGAGCGATTGACACAGGCAAAGGACATATTGGCTCCTATTGCCGCGGGTATATCTCCCAAGTCAAAAGAGGGGCGGGATATTGCTCTCCTGTATGGGCAAATTATAGATAATTTGACGCTTGCGATGCAGATAACGAAAGTCGAGCCACAGCTTTTTTTTGATCCTGAGCTTATCAAAAAAGGGGCTACTATCCATGCGCTAGGAAGAGCAGAGGATACGCTGGTTTTACTTGATCGGTTGGGGAAAACCGTTTTTACGCTCGGATTCTCCTCGAAGAGCAACCAGATTGTGGCCGGCGGAGAGGGGTACGACGGGGCGCTTTTTGTCGCCATCCACGGAGACATCGTCTATACACTGACGAAAGACGGAGTCAACCGCGTTTCAACTCGGGAGAAAAAGACCATACCCCAAATGATCAAAACGGATGCCGAGTGGGGGATGGTTGGCGCCATGATTTCGTATGGCGGTAATTTGTATTTGTTGGATACGCAAAAGAGCAGAATCTGGAAATATATTGCAACCGACGC